>JADGRC010000277.1 GCA_017881245.1 Pseudomonadota bacterium | reverse complement strand
TCCGCTCGCCCGTTGCTTGACTCCGCTCGCCCGTTGCCGGCTCCTCGCCGCCGTGTGCCTTCTTTCGGCTTGTGGCAAGTCCGCGACAACATCGTCTCGCGACTGGGGCGCCGCGCCGGCGCTGTTCAAGGCGACAGGAGCGGAGGAGATCGACGCGGTCGGAGATCTGCACGGCGATATTCTGGTCGCGGCGCGCGTGTTGTCGGCGGCGGGATTGATCACGGCTTCGACGCCATTTCGCTGGACCGGTGGTGGCCGCATCCTGGTGATAACCGGGGACGTCATAGACAAGGGAACTTCCGCGCTTCCCATCATCGACCTGTTGATGGGCCTTGAGCCCGAAGCCCGCGCCGCGGGCGGTGGCTTGGTCGTGACGTTGGGCAATCACGAGGCCGAGTTTCTGGCCGACCCCAAAGGCGCCAAGACCGCCGACTTTCAGGCCGAGTTGGTCAATCGAGGCCTCGATCCAAGCAATGTGGCAACCGGCCAATCGTCGTACGGCGCCTGGCTGCTGGCCCGGCCCGTGGCGGCCCTGATCGATGGCTGGTTCTTCAGCCACGCCGGGAACAGCAACGGCATGACCGAGTCCGCTCTTGCCCAAACATTCGAAGCCTTGTTCAAAGACAATGGAACTGCGGGCGGTCGAATCCGGTTCGACGATCCTTTTCTGATCGGCGCCGACAGCATCCTCGAGGCGCAAACTTGGTGGCGCGGAAGCGCGGCGAGCGCGTCATCCGCGAGCGCCATCGACGCGGATCTCGCGGCGCTGCCCGCCGCGCACTTCGTGTTTGGCCACGATCCCGGGGCGATCGATTTTCCCGACGATCCCCAGGGCAACCGGGCGCGTGGTCAAATGGTCATGCGCTACGACGGGCGGCTCTTTTTGATTGACATGGGCATGTCCTCGGCCGTCGGGTACTCGGACGGCGGGCTGCTCCGGATCGTCCGCGGCAACCCTGACCAGGCGACCTTCATCACCTCGACTGGAACGTCGACGGTACTCTGGCCGTGAAAGTGGGCCCCGGCCGTTCGCTAGGATTTATGACCTTTGAGCGTCCCCCCCGCATTCTTCGTCCGTGGACGAAGGTCGGCGACGGCGTCGGCTGAACAAGCATCTAGCCGTCCAAGGGCTGCGTTTGCGTTGCCGGTTCGGATGCCGACGACGTCGATGCGTCTTGCGGGGGCGACGCCTGGGCCGCCGCCCGCCGTCGCATGATGCGGGCACCAAAAATCAGTCCCACCGCCACCAACGTGACCTTGACCGCGATCGCCACGCCGACCAGATACGCGCCGGGTTTGACGCCGAACAAAGACAGAACGGCTGCGACGGTCGCCGTGATTCCAGCGGTGATCATGACGACAGCCTAGCAGGATTGGATGGCCGCCGTTCAAGGTGCGTTCCTCGACCACCGAATCCGACCAGGCCTTCCATGTCGGTATTGACCGCGCACTGCATTCAAGGAACCGGAACGATCACCCGACGTGGACATGACCGTGACCTGGTCGCAAGAAGCCCGATGGCCCGCCAGATAAGGACGATCGGGTGTCCGTTCCGCAGCCCTCCCATCACACCGAAGGTCCCCGATATGGGCGAGCGTTTCGTCGAGGTCTGGGATGTACACGGGAGGTTCCGTCGTTTGGTGGCGACAGGCTGTGCGTCCGCCCATACGAAACTGATACGATCGCGGGCGTGGTGTACCTACTCCTAGTCGTCGCCATTCTGGGCCTCGGCGCCTGCAAGACTCCCAGCCCGAAGGAGGACGACGTTATTTTCATCAATCCCACCTCGCAAACGTCCGCTGACGACCCGCCCCTGCCCCGCGGTCACTCGACGCAGGCGCAGTCGACGATCCTTTCCGAAGCCGTGCGCCCGGTCAGGGGTGGCCCAAAGGTCCTTCCGGCGTATCACGGGGAGGATCCGTGCAAGATGGCGCTGGTAGGGGATTCACCGGTCGCCAAGTCCTGCTCCGAGGGCGGCATACGAAGGGCCACGGAGATGATGCAGATGTTCGTGAAGCGCGCGCGGGCCGAGGGGATCGTGTTTGTTTGCACCGATTGCCATCCGGACGAGGATGACTTCTCGAAGCTCGCCCCCGGGGTAGACGTCGAGTTCCGCAAGCTGCTGTTTCTCGCCCGTCCGGCGGACTGACCGACCTGTCCGTGTCTGTCGGAAAATTGGACGCGAGCGATTGACTTGCTGGGCGGCTAGACCTACTTAGGCGGAATGCGATTGGGCGTTGTGACCCTGGCCGCCTCGTTGGGAATTCCAGGGCCGTCCGCGATCGCGCTAGCCCTGTTCTCGTTCCTGGTCGCACCCGATCTGTCCCCATCCCCGCCCGCGCCCGATCTGTCCCCATCCCCGCCCGCGCCCCCATCCTCGCAGCCTCCGTGGCGGGACTTGCTCGAGTCCGCGCTCGACAGTCACACCGACTTGCTGCTTTTGCCCCGCGGGCGCCGTCCCCCGCCCCGCTCCACCGTGACGGCGGCGACACGAGTGATGGCTGGTCCAGAAGCGGTGATAGCGGTGCTTCTGAACCCGGCTTCGTTGCGCCAAGCCTTGCCCTCCTTGGTCCGGGCCGACGTGGCGACCGCGCGTCCCGGCTTGCTTCCCGGCCCGTGGCCCGATCGATTGCTCGCGTGGGAGGTCGAGATCCCGCTCTTCAATTTGACCGGTCACGCGTGGTTGCGTCAGTTGCGGGAGGGCATGGAATTGACTTTGGTCGACGGAGCCTTCGCCCCGGGCAAAATCAGTTTTCGCGCGACGCCGGCCCAAGACGGTCACGGCTCGATCCTCACCTGCGAGATGAGCATCGAGGTTCGGTCGGCCAACTGGATTTTCCGAAGGGTCGCGGGTCACGACCCTTGGGCGGAAACCGCCATGTCGGCGGCGACGGCTTCCGTCTTGGCGCGCGCCGTGGCCCTTCGCGCTGAGGCATCGCCAGGAGCGATCACCTCTCCCGCGCGTCCCCGGGAACCCATCCGTCCGCCACCGGCAACCGCCCTCGATGGAATGTTCCTCGCCAAGGCCGCTCTCGCGGGGTTGCGTTCCGCGGGTGTCGTCGCCGCCATTCGTCGCAAGACGAGCGGACGCCTCGCATGGTCATCGATCGCCGTCGAGGTTCCCGAAGACCCGGCCAGCGTCGGGCCTCGACTGGCCACCCCCGAAACCTGGTCGGTGTTCCCGGAATGGAAGTCGATCAAGCGCCGCGCAACTCGTGCGGAGCCGACAAGTCCTCCGAACCCGAAGGCGCTGGCGACGGTTCTGGTGGATGTAAAGGACAACATGCCGCTGGTGAATCTGGACGCCTTGTGGCTGGTGGATTCGACGCCTCCCGGTCGGGCCACCACCATCGACGGGGACACGCGCGATGCCGTCCTCGCGTGGCAAGCGCCCCCCGGCGATAAGCCCGATTCGTCAATCGCCGTGTTGTCGATGCATCCGCATCTGGACGCTGCCGGATTCATCCAACGCAAACTGATCGCGGCCGAGCCCTTACTCGAGCACGGCTTCGCCGTGGCGCTGGCCTACGTCGACGCGGCCGCCGTCGCCGAGACCTTCGACCACGGCCTGACGTCGACGCCGCGGTTTTCCCCGACGCCGGCGACGCAATCACCGCGTCTCCCGCCCACGACGCCCTCCTCGACCACACCCCAACGCTGACTCACAAGCAGACTCCAACTCCGGCGTAGGTGAAAAATGGCGCGCAGTGCGTCCCCGTGGGACACACTGGATCGGCCAGATTACAGCGACGCAAACATACTGAATCGGCTTCCTTCTGCGGAGCCGAGCAGAGGGTTGTTCCGTCGCAGTCAAGCTGGGACTGACAGGCCATCGCCGGTCCCCAGATGCCCGAAATGGCACAGGCCGTGGCGCCGTTGGGTGTGGCGTCGAACGGCAACGGATAGCAGGACTCGAGACCGACGCACGTGTTTCCGAGCAACGAACAGGCTCCATCGGCCGCCAGATCGGCCGAGCCGGTTTCTACGGCCGCATCGTTCGCGGTGCCTCCGTCACGCCCCCATTCGATTGATGCGGAGCCGTCGGCGGCGATACCCGTGTCGCGGGATCCCGCATCTGGCGTCACCACATCCGACCACAGCGCCACGTCGGTAACGAGCCGACTCGGCAAGCCGTCACCACGCGCGGTCGTCGCGTCCACACCCGACGGTGAAACAACGCGACAACCACACACGACCACAATCAACGCCACGACACGCACGCCCAAAGCTTAACGAAAATCTGAGACGCGCCGACTTTTTGCACCGCGATTTTTCGCGATCGGTAGGCGGCCGCCTAATGTTGGGCGTCGTTTGTGCCGAATGATGAATGGCACGCGAGTTGTAGCACCATCAAGTCATGAGTTATTCCACGATCAGGGTTCTCTTTCCGTCCGCGTGCCTGCTGGCTTTGACGATGGCCGGATGCGGGTCCGACGGCGCCCGTCCATTCGGCGGTGACGGCAGCGGCGGCCACCCGATCGGGAATACCGGCGGGACCCCCGGAGACGATGGCGGCGCGGCGGGCGAACCGGGGACGGGCGGCATGCCGGACGGCACCGGCGGCGTGGTTGGCAGCGGCGGTATGATGGGAACCGGCGGTGGGTTCGCGGCCTCGGGAGGCAGGGGGACCGGTGCTCATCCAGGTTCAGGTGGTTCTGGAAACCTCGGCGGCGGCGGTGGCGGATTCAAAGGTTCGGGCGGTTTCCCGGGCTCAGGAGGACGAATCGGAACCGGTGGCGGCATGGCGGCATCCGGTGGCAACCCAGGCTCTGGCGGTAACGGAGGCGGGGGCGGTCCCGATCCAACCAAGTGTGATCAGCTCGCGGCGGACTATCTGAAGGAAATGCCGAACGCCAAGATGTGCATGATCGGCACCACGATCCCCCAGTGTCAAATACAGATCGCGGCTTCCCTTGGGTGCAGCTGCGGCAACACCACCGTCCAGACCGCGACCACTCTGAAGGAGATCGCCGCGAAATGGGCCAATGAAGGCTGCAACTCGATCAATCGTATTTGTCCCCTGATCGCATGTATCGCACCGCAGCCCGGCGCGTGCGTCGCGTCGACCACTGGTACGCCGCCCCAGTGTCAGAACAATCCGACCCCGATCCTCTTGAACTGACCTGCGCGCGCGGGCACCGCGATCAGTTTGCGGGTCCGGCGACGCCGACTCGGCCGATCATCGCAACGACCTCGGCGGTCACATTCTCGATACGGCGAAGCCCATCGCGGGTCTCGAGCAACCGTTGGCGCTTGTGCGGATCCACCACCAGTGCCCCGGCCAAGGCATCGGACAGCTCATGCGGCGCGGTTTGCGACGCGACCAGTTGTCGCAACAGCTCGCCGCCGTCTGGGATCCTCTCGGCCAGGCGCCCGACCAGAGCCCGCAAGGATTGATCCGCGTCCGACAGCTCGGCGGCGTTCGCGATCGGGAGATCCTCTCGCACGCTGGCGACAATCAGGCGGTACGGCTCATCCGACGGCAATTCCCGCTCCAAATGCACACGCAACTTTCCCCGCACGACCAGATTGAACCGGCCGTTGGGAAGCTCGTGCGCGACGACCACCTCCCCCAAGCCCATGATGGGACGAACGGGGGGACGCCCGGGCGTCATCGCATCGTCGGGTGATTCCAACATGGCCACGGCCAGATGACGATGAGACGACAGCAGATCCCGCGCCATCTTCTTGTACCGCTCCTCGAAGATGTGCAGCGGAAGCAGCGCGTGGGGAAACAACACCACGCCGGGAAGGGGAAACATCGGCAGCCGGCCGAGGGCTTCCGATAACCCGCTGTCAGCCGCGCGGTCGGCGGACAGGGGCGGCGAAGGGGGTGCTGGTGGCGGCGATGACGGTGGTGATGACACGACAAAACCTCCTCACCCGAAAACGTCCACGCAGGATCCCGTCAGCGCGCTCGGCGCATCGGCGGCCAGGAACAATGCCACGCGGGCGACGTCCTCGGGGCTCATATGTGGCTGCGCGCCCGGCATACCCACGCGCAACATGTCCGTGTCGACGGATCCCGGGCAGATCGCATTGACGCACATTCCGTGCGGACGAAGTTCCTCGGCCAACGCCCGCGTCAAGCCCACGACGCCGTGTTTGGCGGCGCAGTAGGCGGTCAGGCCCGCGGTGCCGAGGCGTCCAGAGATGGACGCAACGTTGATCAGGCGGCCGCGGCGCCGCGCGCGCATGTCGGGCAGAAACGCCCGCGAGATCAGGAACGTGCCCTTCAGATTCGAATCGACGACGTCGTCCCAGTCCGACTCGTGGAGCGCGTCAATTTCCGCGCGGACGACGACACCCGCGTTGTTCACGACGATGTCGGGCGTTCCGAAACGTTCCTTCACCGACGACGCGAACCGAGCGACCTCGTCACCGCGCCGCACGTCGCACGCATCGACACCGGGCGCGGCGTGAAGGGCGCAAGCCGCCACGCGTGCCCCTTGACTTTCGAACAGCTGGACAATCGCACGTCCGATTCCACGCGACGCCCCGGTCACGACCGCGACCTGCCCGTCCAGCTTCACCGCGAACGGCCCCCCAGGTTGGCTGCTTCCAGCAGTCGCGACTTCAAGTCGGGTCGTTCCCGCATCTGACCGACAAAGGCGCTGGTCACCACCCCCGAGGCATCGTGCTTTTCGCCTGGAAGGGCCAGGCACAGTTGCTCGGCCTCGATGACGCATCCTGCGCCCTTCGCGCCCAGATGGGTGTGCAAAGCCTCGGCGATCTGGCAAGTCGCGCGCTCCTGCAGCGTCAGCCGCTTCGTGAAGCAATCGACCAGCTCGGCCAGACGGCCGAACCCCACCAGTTTTCCATTCGGAATGTACGCGACATGCGCGACGCCCCGATACGGCAGCAGATGGTGCGGACACATGGCGTGAAAACGCAATCCCCCGACGACGACGACGTCGGGATCGGCCTCACCGACAACGGGATCACCGAGGATCGCGGCGGGTTGCATCGCATATCCGGCCAGGAATTCGGTCCGCCACAGCGTGGCCACGCGCGCCGGCGTCTGCATCAGGTCGGACTCCGTCGTCGGATCGAGGCCACACGCCAACAAGAAAGCGTTAATGGCCCGAGCCAACGCGGATTCGTCCGGTTCGCGCGCACCCACGCGTCAGTCCAGTCGCGGAGGCGTCCGGGGCGTCCGTTGGTCGAGGGGTCGTCGATTGGCGAATCCGCCGTCGACGGGGTGCCAAAACTCGATCCGTTTCTCGCCGAGTCGCCAGCACAGAAGGATGTCTTCGGAGCCCTGGCGGCCTGGAAAATCCACCAACCCCATGTCCAAATCCTTCACTTCGCCACCCAGCGCGCGAATCTGTTCCAGCCCGTCGGAAAGCGCCTCGTAGAATCCACGAAAGACAGCCCGCGCGTGACGGATATCGGGCGGCTCGGGTGGCGATGAAGCGTGCGACGCGACCTTCGAATCCCCTTCTGTTTCCTCGTCCGGATCAATGGTGACGCCGGCGCGCTCCAATTTTTGCTCGATGGCGCGCAGTCCCACGCGCAGTTGCAGAATCTGCGTGAAGATCCGCTCAAGACCGGGAATGAGTTCTTCCACTTGCGCCGCTGTGTAGTTCCGCCGTGCCATCGGCCTACCTTACAACAGGGCCCGACAGACGCCCACCGGCCTCACCGCGCTGCCGCCCGACCGCGTCGATGACCCCATTTTCGCCACTAGGAGCCTAGGTCACCGGCCCTCCGCTATGCTGTGCCGACCACATGAGAAATCGTAGCCACGACTCGCCGACGCGGGAACTGTCAGATCGCGTGGCGTTGGTGACGGGAGCGGGCGTGCGCGTGGGTCGCGCGATCGCCGAGGAACTGGGACGGGCCGGTGCCACCGTCGCTGTCCACTATGCACGCTCCGAAGGCGGCGCCCGGGCAACGGCCCGAGCCATCAACGACGCTGGGGGGCGTGCGCGGACTTTCGCGGCGGATTTGCGTGATCCCGCTGCGGCGGGCGCGCTGATCGGCGAAGTGACGGCGTGGTCGAAGCGCCTCGACATACTGGTTTGCAGCGCCGCCGAGTTCGATCGCCGGCCCTTTGAACAGATCGATGGACCCGCCTGGCGGGACATGCTGGCGCTGAACCTGGAGGCCCCCTTCCGATTGGCCCAAGCCGCGGCTCCGGCGCTTCGCCGACGTCGAGGCACTATCGTCAACATCCTGGACGTAGCCGCGTTTCACGCCTGGAAAGGCTACGCACACTACGCCGCCGCGAAAGCCGGATTGGCCATGGTCACGCGCGTCCTGGCCCTGGAACTTGCGCCCCGGGTACGTGTCTGCGCGGTGGCGCCAGGAACCGTCGCGTTCCCGCCAGGATATCCGGCCGCCGATCGCCGCCGCGTGCTGTCCCGTATTCCCCTCGGACGCGTGGGAAGGCCCGCCGACGTCGCCGGCGCCGTGCGCTTCTTGTGCGGTGCCCCGTACATCACCGGCAGCGTCCTTAGCGTCGACGGCGGGCGCATGGCCGGAAGCGGAGGGGTCCTTTGATCAGTTGGCGCCGATCTCCCCATCGTCGACGACAGCGCGGCCCGCGATTTGAGTTGGGCCTGTCTACTGCCGTGCGCGATCCAAGCAGGCGCGAGTGCGTCAGAATCCGGGTCGTGGATAAAGCGGGGGACGGCGGTTCTTGCCGATGGAACGCCGAACGTCGACGTCGGTGAACAACAGCGATGGCGTCACCACGGACGACGGAATGCCCACGAATCCCGCGCCCCCTTCCTGGTAGTTGTAAACGGTCGCCTCCTTGCCCATCGCGACGATGTCTTTCAACGATCGGGGCACCAACCCCTCCAGCGTGAGGCCCCGGACCAATTCCTCCTTGCCGTCGGGGTTCAGTCGATACACGACGAGCGGCTTCACGGAGGGAGCTGACCGTCCTGTCCCACCGATCGAGAACATCGACGCGCCCTCGTCTCCGCTCGCGATTCCAGGAACCGTCGGATCGTCGAGCAGGCGCACGACGTAACTGCGCAGTCCCTCGCTCTTGGCCACTCTGGCCATCTCGCCGCGCAATGCGGACGCCGTCAGGGCACCACGCGGCGTGCCGAGCTTGCCCGACACGATCAAGTTCCCCACCAGCGCGCGCGGCCCCCCAAAACGGGTGGCGCGCGCGTGACCGTTGGAATGGGCGATCTCCTTGCGCGGCGCACGCGTCATCAAGAGGCCCTTCAGGATGCCCGATTCGACCAGGGTCACCCGTTCGGACCCGATTCCTTCATCGTCGACGCGGTAGGCCCCGAACAACGGCACCCTGCCCGGTCCCATATCGCGCAGCGGATCATCCACGACGGTCAACAACGGCGCCGCGACCTTCTGGCCGAGTCTCTCGGCGAAATCGCTGGTCTGTCCGCGTTCCTCGCTCCCCGATGCGGTGCGCGGCGCCGGAGTACCGGCCAGGTTGTCGCCCAGCAACAGCTTCGCGATCTGTCCGGCCGCGACACCCTCGAACAGAATAGACGCCGCGCCGTTGGACGCAATCGGCGCGTTCCGCATGGCCGTAAGCTCGCTGGCCATGTGCCGCACCGCCTTTTGCATGTCAATCAGCGACGGGAGTCCCGATGGCGTCAAGGCCGTGAACGTGACGAAGTTCACCAGGCGCATGCCGTCCGAGGCCTGGGTCTCCGCCACCACGTCGACGCGCGCCGTACCCCGCTTCTCATCCGAGGCCGCCCCCTCGCTTGAAACCAGACGGCGACGAACCGTGGAATACGTCCCGGTCACGTGGCTACCCGCGATCTCGACAAATTCGCGGGCAACCGCGGACAGACGGATGACGACATCAGACAACTGATCGGGCTCGGGAGCTCCACCCGGAAACGGCACGATGATCTTGGCGGGCTTGTCTTGCGAAAAATCGGGGACGTCGCCGTCGCCGTCCCGACTGGCTTGCACGGCGGCGGCGGAAGTCTTCTTGGCGAGCGCTTCGATAGCGTTCTTGTACGCTTCGTCGGTGCGCAACCACAGCTCGCGTCGCAAGGCCGCCCAATCGTCGTCGACGGGCAACGATTCGACGTTGCCGGCAAACACGGACTCGGGCGTATTGCTGTTGTCGAATTTCGGGTCGCCCACGCGCACGTCCGTCCGCAACGTGCGACCACGGTAACCGTACGCCCCGGTCAGAGCGCCAAAAGTCGCCGTGGCCACGGCCTGCTCCATGTCGGAGACGGCATACGCCACGTAGTAAGGCCGCGGTGAATCGCCGAGGTGTAATTCCTTCATGGAGCGCGTCACTTCCTCCGACAGGGCGCGCGTGACGGCTGCGTCGTCCTCGACGAAAGTCCGCGCCGGCGTCAGAACAATCTCCTTGCCGAAGCCCAGAGATCCGATCGCACACACGATGACCACCCGGGCGCGTCGCTCCCGTCCTTGGCTCGGCGCGAAGATCGGGCGTCTCATCGGCGGGCTCCCGGCAAGGGGACGCCGCGCCGCAGACTCGGCGCCGGCAACACCGGGGGCTTGTTGTTTCCCTTGTCCTTGCGCTCCACTTCGATCTGCTCGACCAGCAAACTGGGGCTGGTCGCCGAAACCGGAACGAAGCCGGATTCCGCTCCACACATGCCATTGAAAGTCTGAAAATCGTCGGCGGCGGCAAGAATCTTGGTCAGGGAAGCCAGCGGCGTCCCGACCAGATCGGCGCCCCGCACCAGTTGATCGGGTCGGCCGTCTGTGAAAACGCGAAAAACCAAGATCGGCAGCACCTTGAAAGCTTGCGGTCCGCCGCGGTTGGTGTTGGTGAACCCCCCCGAGATGTCCTTGAACAATAGGCCGTAGGACTTTCCCTGCTTCCGCGCTTCGGCCCGCAACCGCTCGCGCAGCTGCGGCAAAGTCACACTCGTGGCCGGTTGCACGACCAGGTTGCCCTGCCTCGATACCGTGGCGCGTCCCTCCTGGCGTCGCCCATGACCGTTCGAATGGGTGAATCCACGCGTCGGCGAGCGGCTGAGCAGAAATCCCTTCAGAACCCCGCGGTCGACCAGCACGGCGCGCGACGCGGGAACACCTTCGTCGTCGAAGCGATAATAGCCGCTGAGATCGACCCCGTTCAGCCGCGTCAGCGTGGGATCGTCGAATACGCTGATGAAATCGGGCATGATCGGCTGGCCCACCTGGCGCGCGAACGTTTGCCCTTCGTCTTCGTTCTTCTGGCGATGCCCCTCGACCCGGTGCCCGAAGATTTCGTGGAAGAAGACGCCAGCCGCCTTGCCTTCCAGGATGGCCGGCCCGGTGTACGGCTCCGCGAGGGGCGCCACCCGCAGCGCCTCGAGATCGGCGATCATCGCGTCGGCGGCCTTCACCATCACGGCCTCGTTCGCCAGCCCATCGAACGACGCGGCGTCGAAACCCTCGAACCGCTCCAGATCCATGCCGTCGTCGGCGCGTGTGTCGGCCTGCAAGAACACCCGAATGTAGTCCCGCCCGTCCTGCACCAGGGCGCCCTCCGAGCTGACGATCCACCGATTGACGGTGGACACCTGCAATGTCGTCTGTGAATCGTGAACGTGGGGATGGCCGCGAAAACGCGCGGACAAGACACGCATGCGTTCTTCCCAGCGTTCCTGATCGAGGCCCGCGAACCCGACGCTGCCGACGGGCCCAATGAACGTCACGGGCCTTTCACGAGAGAAATCGTCGGACGTATCCTCCTCGGCGGTCTTCAACGTTCGTTGCGTTCGAACCTTCACGAAGGCCTCGGCCGCCGATTTGTACTTCCGCGCGGTGTCGAGCCAAGCCACGGCGCGCATCACGCCCGTGTCGTCGGCGAACGGTAGTGCGACGGCCCTTCCACTGCCGAAGTCCTCCGCGAAATCGAGCGCGTCCGAACGCAACGGATGCGTGGAATCGAGCTGATAGCTGCCCACCCGCACGTCCGTGTCCAGCAATCGCGTCCGGCGAGACGATGATTGGACCAGGGCGCCGTAACTTGCCGAGATGATGGTCTCGTTGCGGTCGTAGACCTCGTACGAGATGTAATACGGTGGCGACTCCGTCTTGGCGCCGAATTCCGACATCGCGCGGGCCAGCTCCGACCGCAGCGCCGTCAGTCCAAGCGGTGGTGGCGCCGAGGAGCCCGAGAGGGGATCGACCCGCTCCACCGCCGGCGTTTTCGATGGGACGCCAAACGGCGCCACCGAGCTCAACGAAGCGACTCGCGCCGTCCCAGGGGACGAACCGTTGGGGCCCACCGGCTGACCGGCGCACGCCAGCGCCAACGCGACTCCAACGACCCAGAGCGATACCGGCCCGCCGAACGTCCACACACAGGTGGATGCCCATTTCATCATAGGCCCGGCTTATACAGCACGGCCGGCACGGTGTCCCTGTCCTTGGGAACCGCGCGACTCCCAAACTGCTCTTCCCACCTGAGCGACGTCGCTGTGATACCGTCGCGCCCACCATGTTGCACGCCAAACGCCGAATCCGACCCGCGCCGCTCGATGGCGCGTTGCCCGACGTCGCTCACTTGATTGACACGTATTTCAACGCATACAACGCCGCCCGTCTGCGCGAATCCTGCCAGGCATTCGCGCGCATGATCGACAGCGGCGCCACCATCGGCATGTCGCTGTCGGGGGCGCTCACGCCGGCCGGGCTGTCCTCCGTGATGACGCCACTCATCCAGGCGGGCTTCGTCGACTACGTCGTATCGACGGGCGCGAACCTGTACCACGATCTGCACTTCGATCTGGCGCTGCCCCTTTATCGGGGAATGCCCGACGTCGCTTCCGGCACGCACGACGTGAAGTTACGCGAAGAAGGCATCATTCGCGTCTACGACGTCCTGTTCCCGGCGGACGTCCTGTACAAGACCGACGAATGGCTCTACCGCGTGATGATGGCGCCCGAGTTCGGCAAGCGCATGTCCGGCTCGGAGCTACACCACAAGATCGGCAAGTACGCGCTCGCGACCGCGCGCCAGCGTGGCGTGGACAAGCCTTCGTTGCTGGCCGTCTGTCACGATCTGGACGTCCCGGTGTGGGTCGCCTCGCCGGGTGATTCGACGATTGGCCTCAACTTCTCCGCCATTCACACCGCCGATCCCGATCGGGGACCGCACGTGGATCCCGCCGCCGACGTCATGGAGATGTCGGCCGTGGTGCTGGACGCCAAGCGCATGAAGTCGGGTCTGTCGGGCGTCTTGATCTTCGGCGGCGGGGCGCCGAAAAATTTCCTGCTGCAGACGGAACCGCAGCTTCAGGAAATCCTGGGCGTGGCGGAAAAAGGGCACGACTTTTTTATCCAGATCACAGACGCGCGTCCCGACACCGGCGGCCTTTCGGGCGCGACACCCAGCGAGGCGGTGTCGTGGGGCAAGATCGATCCCGACAAACTGCCTGACACGGTCGTGTGCTACGTCGATTCGACGATTGCGATGCCGCTCATCGCGTCCTACGTGATGACCAAGTGCAAGCCGCGCAAGCAGCGCCGCCTGTACGCTCGTCTGCCGGCCCTGGTCGAGAAGTTACGCGCCGAGTATCGAGAATCGCCGCTTTACGCACGTTACTGGAAGACCAATCCTCCGCCACCCGCGCCGCGTAAACCTTCGCTCGCGCGAAAGCCGCTGAAAAAGCCCCCGGCTGCGCGGCGTTGACGCAACATTGACGCAACAGCGACCTCGATGCCCACCGGGCGGGCGCGATTGCCGAATCGCGGCGAACAAGGTTCACCGATGATCGGCCGAGTGCAGTTGCATCCGCCGATAATTTCGGTTCTCGGCAAGTTTGACTCCGTGAGCCTCAATTCGTCCGGGACGCTACGAATGGGCGTGAATAGATCGAATGGCATGGGAATGACGCGTTTGAAGGCGACCGGACTGTTACTGGCAGGGCTTGCCCTCGCCCTGTGCGCTTGCTCCCCATCGGGAACCAAGGCAAACGGGACTGGAGGGGCCACGAACTCCGCTTCCGGAGGCTCGTCGCTGGGTGCCACGGGCGGCCAGACAAACGGCACTGGGGGCAGCCAGATCGGCGCGGGGACGGGAGGCGCGGCAAGCACCGGTACAGGAGGGGCG
>JADGRC010000276.1 GCA_017881245.1 Pseudomonadota bacterium | reverse complement strand
GTGCGTGCGGTCACGTATCACGTGGCCCAGAGTGGCGGATTGGATAGCAACGACGGCAGTTTGGCCGCGCCGTTCGCAACCGTTTCGGTCTGCGCGAAAGTCGCTCTCGCTGGGGACACTTGCATTGTGCACGCGGGCAGCTATCGCGAGACAGTTGCACCCACCAATTCTGGCACAGCAAGCCAACCCATCGTCTTTCAAGTCGCGGACGGCGAATGCGCGACAGTCACCGGTACCGAGCCCCTGACGGCAACCTTTGTGCCTGGGCAAGCGGGCAACCTTTGGACCGCGCTGGTGGCCGACAACGTCGAGCAATTGTTCTCGAACGGCGAGATGATTTGGGAGGCGCAGTGGCCAAATCGGGCGCCCGGCGCTCTGTTTGATTTGCCCAAGGGTGTCGCGGGTCAAGGGACGGGGGTTCAAAGCATCGTTGGCGGGAGCCAATCCTATCTCGTCGATCCCAACATTCCCGCGGGCGATTGGATCGGGGCGAGCGTCTTTCTCATTCCCGGCTCGCGTTGGCAAAGCGATTCACGTCCGGTTCAGGCCTACGACCCGGTCACCCATACGATTACGCTCGACACGACGATTCCCTGGGCTGAAACTAGCACCCAACCGATTCTTGGGACGCCCTATTACCTCTACGGGTCCACGCTCGCGCTCGATGCGCAGGACGAATGGGTCTGGCAGGCAGGAACGCTGTTCTACTACTCGGCGGACGATCCCCAGAACCACGGACTCGAATACAAGAAGCGAAGCTACGCCTTTGACGTCACGCAATCCTACATTCAGATCGTCGGTTTTCATGTCTTTGGTGCGGCGGTGCGATTCACGGGTAATAGCAACACGATGGATTCGCTCGCCATCGCGTATTCCTCGCATCTGCGTAGTTTCAACGCCTACTACACCGAAGGTGACGTCAATCGCATCAAGGGAGACGACAACACCTGGAAGAACTCGATTGTCGAAAAGAGCGGCTCTGCTGGACTGATCGTCGCCGGGAATCGCAATCTCATCCAAAACAACATCGCCAACGATGTCGTGTATCAGGCAACCAATCAAGCCGGATTCGACATGAACGACAACGCCGGATTCCAAGGCAATCTGTTTCTCTTCAACACGGTGAACCGCAGCGGTCGAGCTGGAATCTTCGTCTATGGCGACCACGACGGCCGGGTCCTTTTCAACAAGGTCACCGACTGGGCCCTGCTGACCAGGGACATGGGTGGCATCTACGCTTGGGGAACCGACGGGCAAGGAACCGAGATCGCCTACAACGATGTGGGCGGCTCCACGGCCTTCTATTCCAACGGGATCTACCTGGACGACAAGACCAAACACTTCGTCGTTCATCACAACTTTGTCCACGACTCGAACTTCTTCGGCTTCTGCATCAAAGAGGAGAACGATTACTTCAACAACACCACCGCGAATGTTGGAACCCCGTTCCTGATCGACAAGGATTTCCAGAAGGGCGTATGGACGAACACCAAGTTCGCGAAGGTGGAAAACCACTTGTCCGACGGAACCCTGCTCGTTCGCGTGGGGGTGCTTCCCACCAACGTCACCGACTATGGCTATTTCGAGGGCCAGGTCCACGCCACGCCCAATTGGCAACACGTCATGCTACCGTTCGCGTCGCTCTTTCAACCCGGTTGGTTCGTGCAGAAGCCCTTCGATCTGACCTCGATCCAGCAACTCGCCTTCACACCGTGGACCAACGGTGATTTCGAGTTCGACATCGACAACCTCCAACTCCTTGGCCCGGCGTCGCTTGTGGTCGACGATTTCGAAACTGGCGGAGGACAGAATGGACTTGGCGGGTACCCGTGGGGAGGCGGGAGTGGGGATGGTACAACCGGCACCATCGGGACGCTGACGTATGCGTCAGGAGGAGCGACGGCGGACTCGACCAAGTTCGCACGCTTCGCGGGAACTATGGTGCTCGGAGACAGCTCATGGGGACTGATGACGGAAAGCGTTCCCAAGAAGGATCTGTCGCAGTACTCGGCCATCGCGTTCGACATTCGAGGACAGATGAAAGGCTTGAAGGTCCTCGCTGCGGGCGGAAATAGTCCGAGCCAGGACCACAATCGGAGCTGCGCTTTCGCGACAACCACCGTCCCTGCCTGTGCCATCGAGCAAGGGGTGGAGATCCCGGGAGTCACGGATGGTTTCGCCGGCTCTGCGCCAGACCTCGGCGCCTTCGAAGCCACCGTCACGCCGTGGTCGGCGGGCGCGCAACGTCCCGCCGATTCCAAAAGCTGTGGGAAGATCGCGGACATCACCGCCACACTTCCACCTCGCTACGTGGCTACGTGGCGGAGTGACAGTATCCTAGACGCGGGTGTTACCGACGCGGGTGTTCCGGATGCGGCAATTGGAAACACCGATGGGGCTTCGAGCGGAGGCGGTTCCGGATGCACCTGTGGGGTCGGTGGCACAGCCAGCGGAGCCGGCACTTGGATCGTGCTCCTGGGTTTGGGAACGCTCGTCATGCGCCGAAAACGAAGGGAGTGAATTCAGGGCCGTAATCGTCATAAACGGCGAGCGAGGCCGGGCGAGTCGCAGCAGACGCCGCCACTTCATCTATCTGGGCGCGGCCGCACTTCACCGAACCGCCGCATCGATCCCTGCGGCAGCCGGAGGGATCTTTCAATTATTGGGTAAAGACGCCACCCGAGTAGAGATGCTGCGATATCACGCTGGCGTTCGGTGTGATACCCAGCCCGGGCCCTTGCGGCACGGCTGCATATCCGTTTTGCATTATCGGCTTTGGGATACCGTCGACCAAGGAGTCGTACCACGATACGTCGACGTGGTGGTGTTCCAGAGAGAGGAAATCAGGGATGGGGGGCGGGCGGCATGTCGGGCACCGGCGGAGCAACCATGATCGGAACCGGGGGCAGTGTCGGCTCGGGCGGTGGTGTGGGCTCGGGCGGCCGGATTGGGACTGGCGGCATGTCGGGCACCGGCGGAGGAAGCACCGCCAGTGGATCCGGCGGCAGCCTCGGCTCAGGGGGCAGCAAGGGCTCGGGCGGTTCGGCCAGTGCGAGCGGTGGCTCCGGAGGAACGACGAACGCGGGTGGTACCGCCACGGGCGGCACGACCGCCAAGGGTGGCGCGGGCGGCGGCACCGGTGGCAGCGCCACCGGTGGGACCACGACAGCTACGGGCCAATCAACCGGCTGTAGCTGTACCCTTGCCAGCGGACAGGCGCGGAGCTTCGGTGCTGGCTTCGGGTACCTCCTGGTGCTCTGCGGGCTCGCCCTCGTGTGCAGGCATCTCGGCGCGCGTTAGTCGAACAGACACAATCGGGTCGCCGGCGTCGGCGGCCCGTCAGCTTCCGCCGAAGGACTCTACCCCGACGTCGTTTGGGTTTGCACTGCGGCGCATGACGGGGATGCGCTATGGGCGGCTCGGCGCCGGTCTCGCTGGTTGTGCCTTGCTCGTGTCATGGGTCGGGACGGTCGCTGGAGCGTCGGAGCGAAAGACCCGCGACCAGCAAACCAGCGGCGGGGCAGTCCAGGGCCACGTGGTGAACGAGTCCGGCCAGCGTGCGCTCGGCGGCCGCGCGGGGATGAAGGGGCACGACCAGGTCGTGCTCGAGCGGGAGGGGCGATTCTCTTTCGCCAAGGTACACGAGGTCTACGACGTGTGGGTGACCAACCAGCGAGCAGACACCGTCGTGCTCTATCGAGGGCTCACGCGGCGAGATCCTGTGATTCACTTCCCGCAGGGTTACGAATCGGCCCACGAACCGCCTCATCGCGCGACCATCCAAGGCATCTTGCGCGGCGACTTTCCGTTCCCCGCGGAAAACGGATACATGGTGACGGTCAGCTACTGGTCCGACCGGGCCATGGCGCTTTCCCAGCTTGCCCAGGGCATGCCGAGCGGCGGCCCCCGGTTCGGGCGGTGGAACATGCAATGGGATGGCGAGCCCAAGCTCGACGGGACCTTGGTGGCTCTCGGCCAACACGGCGAGAAGAACAAGCCCTGGCTCGCGGCCTTCTTGGCCAGCAAGCCGCTCTCGCTCGCTCCGGGGACCGCGGCTTCCGTCGAGCTGAAACTGACCCCCATTCCCATCGGCCACATCGCTGGGGAGGTCGACATCCTTCACAAGGACGTGGTCCGGGACATCCACTTCTTCTACCGCTTGGCCACGGGGGCAGGAAAAATCGGCCTTGCCAATTGTCACGTGCTCAAGACGTACGATTGCCAACTTCCGGACGTGACCTCGCTCGACGGCACCTACTGCGCGGTCGTTTCCATCTACGTTCCCCACATTATCTCGGGCACCGTCACGAAATGCGGGGGCAAGCTGGGGATGACCGACTTTTCGATTCACGTCGGACCCGCGCCGAAGCTCAAGGCGCCTCGCGAGGGTTTGGCCGTGACGAAGGAAACCGTGCTGTCGTGGACGGACGACGAGAAGGGCGTGTACCGGGTCGAGCTGCTGCCGGATTCGCGTATGGCCGTCAAACCGAACATCGAGATCTTCACCAACGCCAAGGAGATCCGCTGGCCGGACCTGGAGGGCCTGGGGCTCGGGTTTCCCGTCGGAACCCACTACCGATTCCGCGTTTCGCGCTTGTCGGCCCGTGCCTCGGTCGACGAGCTGGTGTCGGTCCGCAGCCAGGCGCCCGACGAAGTGCAGGAGATCACCTCGGAGACCATCGAAGTCACCCTGACGGAGTGAAGCCATGAGCAAGCTCACCATCGCGTTTCCGCTGAGCGTGACCCTGGTAGGCTTGGCGGTTGGGGCAACGGCGAGAGCGGCCACCACGCATCCGGCACCCGTCGCGAAGAGTGCGGGAGACGGCCTGTGTTTCGGTGGCCCGGCCACGGACGTCGTGACCGGCATGGGCCTGCTGCCGTCACGGCATGGAGGCTGGCACTGGGAGCGCCCGCCTTTTCTGGTCGCCGAGGGAAAGCTGATGTGGGCGATCGACAGCTTCGTCACCCAGGTCGATCTTCAGACCTTGGCCACATCGTCGAAGCGATTGTCCCGCCCCATGATTCTCGAAACGATGAGAAATGGCGAAGCGATCGGAGTCGAGGACAGCCACGAACAAACTTTCGGCGGCGACCTCTTTGCGGCGAACCTGGCGACCGGCGCGGAACGGACGGTGTTGCCTGGCGGCGTCTCGCAGAGATTCTCCCTTTACGCCTTCGACGGTCCCGACCTCTATTACATCCGCGGCCCCTACGACGCGACCTCGCGGCCGGGCGACAAGAAGTCCAGCTTCTTCCGGCTGCGCGGCGGGAAGGGCGAGCCCGAATTCCTGGGCTACGAGCCGCAGGGGATTTACACCGCTTTCCGCGTCGACCACGGGTTCGTCTATTGGAATCGCGAGGTGGCCCCGGACGTGTTTGAGCTTTCCCGCCGGGCACTGGCGCTCGACTCGCCCATCACCAAGCTCGCCTCCACCAAGGAGCGCCACATCGCCTTGGCCGTGGCCAACGGCCGCATCTATTACCTCGACCAGGGCGGCCTCTTCAGCGTCCCCGTGGCGGGCGGACGCTCTCCCACGCAACACCTGGCCGCGACGGGACCGCTATCGACCGACCTGATCGTCGACCAGGCCTGTGCCTATTGGGCCACGCCCCAGACGATCAAGCGCCTGCGCCTCGACGGAAGGGGCTCGCCCGAAATCGTCGCCGACGAAGCCTCCTATCAGGGCGGCGCCATGGCGACCGACGGGAAGCTCCTTTACTGGTTCGACCAGGAGCACCACAAGTTCGTGCGCGTCGGCCGGAGCACGAGCGTCGTTCCACCGCGGCCGGCATTGGTCGCCAAGCCCGTCGAGCTCCCATGGCAACCTCCCGATCAGCCTGGGCGCGGCTCCACCGTCGCGGTGGGCGACGGCTGGGGGTGCGCGCGCGTGTTCGGCTGGGACCAGGCGCACTGGCAGTGCTGGGGCGCCGATCTCGTGAAGTCGACCGCGCCTGCCGCGCGGGCGGAAACCGTGCCCTGGCTCTCGGCCACGGAATTGCCCGTCGGTCCCGACAAGCTGTGCTTTCTCAGTCAGCGCCGCGACGTGTGTTGGCCCTGGCCGGACTTCGCCAAGGCCCGCCCCGACAATCTTCCCGAGGTGCAGAAGCGCGAAGGGCGCGGCAGCGCCGAGGCCCGGGACGGCCAGCTTCTCGTCGGGGGAACCTTCGCCTGCACGATCCAGTACGTCGGCTCGGAGAGGATGTTGCAATGCTCGGGTGACGATTCCTTCGGGCAATTGGCCCGAGGGGATCAGCCGGACATGCTGGATGAGTGGCGGGGAACGGTGGGCACCTGGCACGGCTGTGTGGTTTCGCGACGGGGGACCGACGTGTACTGTTGGGGCCGTGGCGACGGCGGACAGCTGGGCTATCGGCCGAGCGAATCGTGCAAGGTGGCCGGTCGGAAGATCCCGTGCAGCAAAAGCCCACGCAAGGTCGCCGTTCCTCTCAAAGCGGTAGAGCGTCTCTATGCAGGCGACATGTTCACCTGCGCCACCGTGTACGCTGCGCAGAAGATGAACGTCCTCTGCTGGGGTGCAAGTCGCGACGGGTGGTTCGGAGATGCGGCTTGCAATCAGGCGTTGCGCAAGGCCTGGCCGACTGGCAAGGGTTTCGTCTCCGCGCCCAACGCCACCTGTTCCGCGACGCCGGTCGAGGTGCCGGCCCTCGCGGGCGCACTGGGGGCGAGGAGCGCGGGTCCGCGCGGCATGTGCGCGGTCGTCGACGGGCACATCCGTTGTGTGGGCGCGATTCCCACGCCCTCGATCGAGGTCACCGAGGTCAAGGTCAGCCAGGGCACGACCGCCAGTGCCTGCGGGATCGCGGGCGCCGAGGTCGTTTGTTGGGGCGAGGGTTACTCGCCCGCCGACGCTCCCAGCAAGCCCGTGGCGATCGAGCTCGCGGCGACCAAGCCTGCGTCCGCCGTCGTGGACTTTGCGCCGCCGGCGGGCACCAAGTGGCCGAACGACCACCTCATTCACCGCGGGTGCAGCGAGCCCCCCAAGCCCTTGCCCGCCTGTGCCGCCGACAGCAAAGGCGAACCCTGGTCGTCGCTGATCTCCGCGGCCGCGAAGGGGAAGGCGGTTTCGGTCCGCGACCGGTTGGTGGTTGGGCCCGTCGACAGAGACGACAACCGGCGCTCGCGCCACATCGTCGGGGGTGAAGGCGACAATCCGCTCCGCCTCATCGGCTCGCGAGGAAGGTTCAACTGCATGGGTGACGAATCGCGCCTCTGCTGTCTGACGCCGGCCTTGGGCCAGCTCGTGGTCGCGACCGGCGAGCTCATCGGTTCGAAGCAGGGCGGCTGGCTTATCAAGGACGCCGACGTTTGCGAGGTTGCCGGCGGGAAATAGGATCTATCGGGGGTGGGCCGCGGCCCTGGCCAGGGCGGGGCTGGGAAGCGCAGGGGGGGTTGCTGGTCACGCTCACTGGCGGCCGTTGCCGGACGAGACCATGGGCGAGCGAAAGGGGACGCCCCCTTGTTGGACGGCGGTACAATGGCTTCATGAGAATTTCCATGCGCTTTGTCGTAGGGACGATGATGGGAACCGTGCTGCTCGGCTGGCCTCTCCGCTCGCGGGCCGCTGGCCCGGCTGCGGCGATCTATCCGCAAGGCTGCGAGACTCTCGACATTTCCCTCGACG
>JADGRC010000275.1 GCA_017881245.1 Pseudomonadota bacterium | reverse complement strand
GTCGTCATGGTCAGGGGCTGACCCGCCTGCCCGTTGTCATTTGCGCCCCAGCACCAAACGCTTGTTCCGATGACCGCGCACGTGTGGGAATAACCCGCCGCGATCTGCGTGCAGCCGGTGACGCCGGGCACGAGAACCGGGGTCAGTTGCGGGGTCGCCGTAGGGACGCCCGTAACCTGACCACTGTCGTTCAAGCCCCAGCACCACACCTGGGTGGCGCTGTCGCACAAGCAGCTGTGGTAGTAGCCGAGGCCGATGCTCTTCAACGGGCCGTCCGGCAGGCCCTTGACCAGGACGCGAGTCAGGCTCGGGACACCCGCGACGCCGTTGCCAAGTTCTCCGTTCATGTTCCGTCCCCAACAATAGAGGCCCTGACCCTTGGTCGCGCACGATCTCCAGCCCGTCGACCACAGGGCTCGGTCTCCGACCGAGGTGGGACTCTGATCAGTTTGAGGTATTTTCCCTGTCCAGGGGGGTATGACGAGCGGAACGCATTTGCCCAGCTTGCAGATGGGCGCAAGCGGGTCGGTACACGTCATGTTCAGACAAGCCGCGGAGAGAAAGATGGGCAACATCAGCTTCTGCCCCTCTACGAATCTGGTGCTGACCTCCACGATCGCCACGTCCGTCTGCACCTGATTCACGTCGCGGTGGCGGCCCGTGACTGTCACCGTGACCTTCGACGATGTCCCCTGATCGAGAAGACCAAGGGTCAACGGGAACGACGGCGCCCCCGACTGATTCAGATCGAGCGACGGGAGCGGGCTGACCGGGCCCGAGGGACCGACAATCGAGACATCCACGAGATCGATCTCGGTGGGGACGACCATGTCCGTGTCCACCACCAGAACTATTTCAGTGGTTCGCGCGCACGACACCTCTCCCAACAAGGTCGGGACGGTTGCCAAAAACAGAATCAACGACCGCGCGGAATGGACAACGCTGCGAGCTCGGTTCATGGGATCACCGCCGGGGGAGGGTGCGTCAGGGCAGTATACGCGAGGCGGCGCCTGCCGTGGGGGGCCGACTCGAGACCGACTTCGAGACCCGATCGAGACCAAGACTAGACAAAACTTGATGCCCGGATCAAAAACGAATCAAAATCTCACGCCTAATTGCCATAATTCGCTCGACAACGCCAGGATGTATCAATGGGCATTGCGTCAATCGCGACCAATTCATTGGTAGTGTATTCACCTACATCAAAAATTGAGTCGACGATCGCAGTTTCGTGATTTAGGATGGCACCTCCAACCCGAAGGAGCACCAGGTGTCCACATCGCGAATCCCGATCCCGAGCCAACCCGAACCCACGGCCCCCCTCGCCAAGGCCCCGAGCACGTCGCCAGCTCCGGCCAAGGCCTCACCGGTAGCCCTCGCGCCGACCGGCGCCGAGAAGCTGATTCGGTGTCTGGAGCGCGAGGGTGTCGAGTACATATTCGGCCTGTCGGGGGGAGCGGCCATGCCAATCTTCGACGCGCTGGTGGATTCGAAGATCAAGCTGATCCTCGTCCGACATGAACAGGGCGCGACCCACATGGCCGACGGGTACGCGCGCTCGACCGGCAGGCCGGGCGTCGTGCTCGTGACCTCGGGGCCGGGCGCGACGAACACCGTGACCGGGTTGCTGACCGCGCTGATGGATTCCGTGCCGATGATCGTGCTCACCGGACAGACGATCTCGCCGATGTTGGGCAAGGACGCGTTTCAGGAAGCGGACGTCACCGGCATCACCTATCCGGTGGTGAAGCATTCCTATCTGGTCAAGAACGCCAACGACATTCCGCGAATCGCGCGCGAGGCGTTTCACCTGGCGACCACCGGACGCCCCGGACCGGTGCTGATCGACCTGCCCAAGGACATCACCAGCGGGCCCTGCACCGCCGATTTCGTCGATAAGCTGGATCTCCCCGGTTACCATCCGCCGGGCAAGGCCGATCCCGCCGCCCTGCGGAAGGCCGCGACGCTTTTGGCCAAGGCGAAGAAGCCCGTTCTGTACGTGGGGCACGGCGCCGTCATTTCGGGCGCCGGCCCGGCGGTGCTGCGGCTGGCGGAGAAGCTGCAGTCGCCGATCGTGAACACCTTGCTCGGAAAAGGCGCCGTCCCGGAAGATGGTCCGTTGCACCAGGGCATGCTCGGCATGCACGGCACCGCTTACGCGAACAAGACGGTCATGAACTGCGATTGCATCGTGGCCATCGGTGCCCGCTGGGACGATCGGATCACGGGCAAGTTGTCCGAGTTTTGCGTGGGCGCCAGCAAGATCCACATCGACGTGGATGCGTCGGAATTCAACAAGATCGTAAGACCCGACGCGGCCATCGCCGGCGATGCGCGCCTGGCCGTCGAGGATCTGCTCCCGATGGTCACCAAATGCGACAGCGAGGCCTGGTTGCAAGAGATCGCCGGCTGGCGCAAGCAGTACCCCCTGAAGTACACGAAGAAGGGCGGCCTGAAGGCGCAGTACGTACTGGATCGCCTGGACAAGCTGGGAGGGCGCGACTGCATCTTGACGACGGACGTCGGGCAGCACTAGATGTGGGCGGCCCAATTCTGCTTGACCACCAAGAATCGCCACTGGCTGTCGTCGGGGGGCGCGGGAACCATGGGGTTTGGATTTCCCGCGGCCATCGGCGCGCAGTTCGCGAACCCCAACAAGAAAGTCTGGTGCATCGTGGGCGACGGTGGATTCCAGATGACGCTGGCCGAGTTAGCGACGGCATCGATCCACAAGCTGCCGGTGAAGATCCTGATCATCAACAACGCCTATCTGGGCATGGTTCGTCAGTGGCAAGAGCTGTTCTTCGACAACCGTCTGTCGGGTGTGGACTTGGAAGGTAACCCGGACTTCGTGAAGCTGGCTGGCGCCTACGGAATCAAGGGTTGGCGCGTGCGCCGCCCCGCCGAGGTGGACCGCGTCCTGAAGGCGGCGATGGAATACAACGAGGGGCCTTGCCTGATCGACGCCGAGGTCATCAAGGAAGACAACGTGTTCCCGATGATTCCTGCGGGCGCCGCGCTCCGCGACATGATCATCGACAAACCCAAGCACAAGATGGAGAAGCCCACGGGCTCGACATAGTCATGACAGCCACCGCAATCAGCATTTCACCGAACGCCGCCCCCGACGTGCAAGGTGCTCCGATGCACACGATTTCGATCCTGGTTCGCAACAAACCAGGCGTATTGGTACGCGTCGCCCTGGTGTTCGCGCGGCGCGGGTACAACATCGACAGCCTCGTGGTGAGCCCCGACATGACGGACGGCGGGTTCTCGCGCATCACGATTACGTGCAGCGGCGATCCAGATACGCTGGAACAGATCATCCGGCAGACGACCAAGCTGATCGACGTCGTTCACGCCATCGACCACACCGGCCAGGCCGCGATCGAAACCGAGATCGCGCTCTTGAAGATCCGGTGCCCCCTCGATCGACGCAGCGAAATCCTGCAGATTGCGGAACAGTTCGCCGCCAAGGTCGTCGACTATGGGACCGAATCCCTGATTGTCAGGACCTACGGCGCCAGCGACAAGATTGACGCGTTCACGACCCTGATGAGGCAATTCGAAATCGTCGAGCTGGTCCGTTCGGGAAAGATATTGATGGCCCGGGGCCTCGCGACCACGTAGAAGGGCGGACGACGGACGACGTCGAGCGCTCGACGACCGGTCACCGGTGATGAGGCCTTCGCTTCGCACGAAACGGTCGAAAGCCGCTCCCTCGCGCGTGACGAAGGCGTCAGCGCCGTCGCGCCGACACGTCTGTCTGCACGCGAACGGCCGAGAACGCCGGATGGCCAGCGCAGCTCGGTGGATTGAGCTTGCGCAATTCCAAACGGAAGCGTGCACCGGGAACCCGCGCTTCCAGGGCGTCCAGCATGCGACGCGCGAGAGATTCGAGCAGTCGGTGCGGCTCTCCCGCGCCGATGCCGACGATGGTCTCGGCGAGCGCGCTATAGTCGACAGTATCCGCCAGCCTGTCAGTACGCTGGCCGGAGTCCCCGTCGATGTCGACTTCCATGTCCGCCTCGAACTTGCGCAGGCTTTTCCGTTCGATGGCGGTCGCGCCGTGGCGGCCCTCGAAACCGATATCTCGCAAGACGATCGTGATCACGACAATGACACCTGGGGAGCGGAGATCCCGGCCGCTCAGCTCGGGGTGGCCTCGGCTTCCGCCGCCTCGGCTTCTTTATCCTTGCGTAGCTTCCGCTTGATGATCTCCCGCTTGACAGGGCCGCACTGATCGATGAGCAGCCGACCTATCAGGTGATCGTTTTCGTGCTGCATCGCACGCGCGAACAAGGCCTCGCCATCGATCTCGAACGTGTTGCCGTCGAGATCGATGGCGCGGACGCGGGCGCGCAAGGCCCGCTTGACGGGCACGTAGATCCCGGGAAACGACAGGCACCCTTCGTCTCCGGTCTGCGACTCGTCGGACAGCGAGACGATTTCGGGATTGATGAAAACCTTCGGCGGCGCGTCGTCGGTCCCCACCGCCACTGGTCCATCAATGATGAACACCCGCAACGGAGCCCCAACCTGAATCGCGGCCAGGCCGGCGCCGTTGGATGCGAACATGGTTTCGCTCATGTCGTTGATCAGTTGGCGCAAGCCGTCATCAAAAGCGACCACATCGACGGACTTTTCCCGCAGTCGGGAGTCCGGATAACGCAGGATCGGACGAATCGCCATCTCACTCAGGATGACATTGCGCGGAAAGCGTCGCAAGGCATGCGTGCGGAATGCTTGAAAAACGCGGGTTTTCGACGGTCGCGTGCGTTGACTTTCCGGAAGGTGAATCGTAACTTGGCCCGGTACCCGTCATCCAATTCGCCATGAACCTGCTGCGTTACGCGGAAGCCGAGCTGCCCACGGCCTATGGGCCGTTTCGGCTCTATGTTTACCGGCTTGGCGACGGCGGCGAGCACATGGCGATCGTGAAAGGTGACGTTTCCGGTGGCACGGCCGTGCTTTGTCGCGTGCACTCGGAATGCTGGACCTCGGAGGTGCTCGGATCGTTGAAGTGCGATTGCCGCGATCAACTAGACGCGGGGTTGGCCAAGATCGCGGCCGAAGGCACGGGCGTCGTTGTCTACTTGCGACAGGAAGGGCGTGGCATCGGGCTCGGCAACAAGATTCGCGCTTATGACCTACAGAACAAGGGCGCGGATACGGTCGAGGCGAATCTCCGGCTTGGCTTCGAGGCCGATGCACGCTCGTATGATCTCGCCGCCGCCATCCTGAACGATCTCGGCGTACGGTCCGTTCGCCTGCTAACGAACAATCCGCTGAAGGTCGCGGGCCTGGAAGGCAGCGGCGTGAAGGTGGTCGATCGACTGTCGCACTGGGTCGGCGAAAATCAGCACAACGCGGGATATCTGGCGGTCAAGCGTCGCAAGATGGGTCATCACCCCGATGCGCCCGTGAAGCTACGGGCGCTGCCGTCGGCACGAAAATAGCGCGGGCTTCGCTAGGCCCCACCGAAACGCAAGCCCAACCACCAATCCCGCGGAGGATGCCATCACCCCGTCTTCTGAACCCTTGGTCGAACGAATTCGCGCCGCCCTGTCTCAAGTCAAGGATCCCGGCCTACGCCTGGATCTCGTGTCGGCGGGCATGGTGAAGGGAGTCGACGCGGACGCTACCACCGGACATGTGACCATCGACATCGAGCTGACCACGCCGGCGTGTCCTTCGCGCGACGTGATAGCCAGGTCCGTGGAGGCAGGTGTCCGCAACGTCGAGGGTGTCCGTGCCGTCGACGTCCGACTGTCGGCGACCGTGCGTGGCCGTCCGAATCACCCGGACAATCCGCGGCTGCCCGGAGTGCGGAACATCATCGCGGTCGCAGCCGGCAAGGGCGGCGTCGGGAAATCCACGGTGACCACGAATCTGGCGGCCGCGCTTGCGGCGCAGGGCGCGCGCGTCGGGATCCTGGATTCGGACGTGTACGGCCCGTCGATCCCGCAAATGATGGGCGAACCCGAGGTCCCGGCCGGAACCGAGGCGGGCAACAAGATCACGCCCGCCGTTCACTACGGCATGAAGGTCATCTCGATCGGCTTTTTCGTGGAACGTGGCGGCGCCGTGATCTGGCGTGGGCCGATGGTGCACAAGTTGCTCCAACAGTTCATCGAGGACGTAGAGTGGGGCGACCTCGATTACCTGCTGGTCGATTTGCCCCCTGGAACGGGCGACGCGCAGTTGTCGCTTTCGCAGCTGCTGCCCATCACGGGCGCGGTCATGGTGACGACGCCACAGGAGGTTTCGATTATCGACGTGGAAAAGGCGTTGGGCATGTGGAAGCGGGTCGAGGTGCCGGTGTTGGGCCTGATCGAGAACATGAGCGGCTTCATCTGCCCAAGCTGCGGCCACCACGAGGAGATCTTCATGCGGGGCGGCGGGCGCAAGCTGGCGGAACGAGAGGGCGTCGCCTTCCTCGGCGAGGTGCCGCTCCTGGGCGCGGTCAGTCGAGGTGGCGACGCGGGCAAGCCGGTCGTCCTGGCCGATCCGTCGTCGCAGGTGGCGCGCGTCTTCCATGGCATCGCATCGACCGTCGCGTGCGCATTGTCGGTGCGAAACTCACCCGACCCGGTCAGCGGCAAGCGCAGCTCGAAGCTGACCCTGATCCGTTGAAGGGGCAAAATTCCCTCGACCCCCGTGCAGGGATTCCTCTCCGGTGGCGTCGATTCAAGGGAAGCCAATGACCGCTCGCCACCAATGTCCAAAAGGCCTTTGGCGACCTCGGGGACCGATCGGGGACCGCGGGGTCTGGAAAAAAATGCCTGGTGGAGGGACACTATTGTGGGGTTTGAAACGACGCAAGATAGGTTGATCTCGTGCCACTGATTCCCCGAGAGAAAATCGACGACGTCCGAGATCGGACGAACATTGTCGACGTTATCAAGCGTTATGTGGAGTTGAAGCGGGCAGGCACGGGCAGTTGGAAGGGGCTCTGTCCATTTCACGCCGAAAAGACGCCGTCGTTCCACGTTCACGAGGCGCGGCAGTTTTTTCATTGCTTCGGGTGTGGCGAAAAGGGTGACGTGTTCGGCTTCCTGATCAAGACCGAGCAGCGCGCCTTCACGGATGTGCTGCGCGATCTGGCGCAGCAAGCCGGCGTGGACCTGCCCGAGCGCGAGCCCTTGTCTCCCGCCGAGCGAAAAGCGCGCGTGGACGCCGAGTCCGAACGGGACCGGTTGTTGCGGATCATGGACATGGCGGCCACGTTTTTCGAGGTGACCTACGCCTCGCCCTCGGGTACGACGGCCCGCGCCTATGTGGAGGGACGCGGCATCGGAACCGAGACCCGCACGCGATTTCGAATCGGCTACGCCCCCTCGCGGTGGGATGCGCTCCAGGATCATTTGCACGAAAATAAAGTCGCGCCGTCGGACGCGGAACGCCTCGGACTCGTGGGCACGAATGAACGCGGCCGATACGATTTTTTTCGCGATCGCGTCATGCTCCCGGTGTTCGATCGACAAAAGCGCGTGATTGGATTTGGCAGCCGGCTCCTCGATCCTGAAGCGAAGGATCGCAAGTACGTGAACTCGCCGGATTCTCCGTTGTTTCACAAGAAGGAATGCCTTTATGGGCTGCACGTCGCACTGGACGCGATTCGCAAGTCTGGCACCGCCGTCGTCGTCGAGGGCAATTTCGATGTGCTGGCCTTGCACGAGGCTGGAATCGAGGAGGCTGTCGCGCCCATGGGAACCGCGTTGACGGTGGAGCAGGTAACTCTGTTGGAGCGGGTCGCCCGACGCGTCGTGGTCATCTTCGACGGGGACACCGCCGGCAAACGGGCTTCCGAAAAGGTGGTGCCGCTGCTGGTTGAAGCCGACGTGGATGGTCGCATCGCCCGGTTACCGAACGGCGAGGATCCCGACGATTTCGTTCGCAAGAATGGCGCCGCCGCTTTTCACGCGCTGATCGATGGCGCGCGGCCGATGCTGGATCAGTTCATCCAAGATGCGGCGAAGGAGACCAGTGTGCCCGGACGGGTCGTCGCGCTTGAAACCGTGGCGGCCCTGCTGGTCAAGGTGCGCAACCCGACCACCCGCGAGCTGTACGCGCGTCAGCTGGCGGTCGTACTCGGACTGACCAATCAGCAGGTGGGCCGTTCCTTGCGAGAAGCGCAAGAAGAGAGAGCCCGCGGCGCGCGGGAATCGGAACGCCGCCCCGATCGGGCCGACTCCGAGGCGGGGGCGAATGGAATCATGCCTGGCACGACCGGCGGCGATGGTGGATCGATCATCGAACGCAGTCTTCCACGAGACGAGCTGGAATTACTGGCATTGATAGCGACCTATCCCGAGCTATGCGGCACGCCCGAAGCCGCGCGGGCCGGTGAGTTGCTCGTCGACCCGGGAGCCCGCCAATTGTTTGGCGCGGCCCGCGAAGCGATAGCCGCCGCCGGACGGTTGGATGTCCCCGCCTGGCTGGAGCTTGGACCGGCGGACGTGCGTCGTTCGCTCACCGCAGCGCTCATGGACGCGGGTCTGTCGCATGCGGATAACCCCGGTGCGAAGTTGCGTGCGCTGTCTTCTCGACTGGAACTGCAACGGGTGGAGGCGGAAATCTCGATGACGACGCGGTTGCTGGAAAATGCACGGAACCGAGGCGATTCACCGGCGACTCAGGCCATGATGTTGCGGGGCATCGAGCTCGACAAGACCAAGCAAGGGCTGAAATCCGCGTTGCAAAGACCGTGACCATGGCAACGGACGACGACGATACGTTATCGGACTCAGACGGAGACGATGACAACGACGCGCCCAGGAGCGTGCCGACAAAGCGCAAACGAGGCTCGCGAGATTCATCCCCAAGCGCGTCAACCCCCGAAACGGGGGCGTCGACCAAGGACGATGAACGCAAGAAACGCGATCTCATCACGGTAGGCAAGGCGAAGGGATTTCTCACCTATGACGAGGTGAACGAGCAGATGCCCGAGAGCATCGTCTCATCCGATCAGATGGACGACTGGCTGAGTGCATTCTCGAGCGAGGGCATCGAGCTCGTGGCCGCCGTCGCCAAGGTCAAGATCGACGCCAAAGTGGACATTCCCGTCGAGACCCGCGCCGACGAGGACGAGGACGATTCGGGTGCGGATCCAGCCACGGAGCAGGACGCAGCCACCACTAAGGTCCAAACGATCGACGAGGACGAGGACGAGGACGAGGAGGACGAGGAGGACGCCGCTAAGACGATGGATCCCGTGCGGCTGTACCTGCGCAAGATGGGCTCCGTGTCCCTTTTGACCCGCGAGGGCGAAGTCGAGATCGCCAAACGGATCGAGGAGGGCGAGCGACGGGTCTTGCAGGTCGTCCTCAATTCGTCCCTGGCCATCGAGGAAATCCTCGAGCTCGGCGCGAAGCTGAGACGCGGGGAAATCCGCGTGAAGGAGGTGGTGAAGGACGCCGACGAGGAGGAAGCCGAGTTCGACGAGCAGTGGCACGTGGAACGTGTCTGCAAGGCCATCGACAACGTGCGGCGCCTGTTCGCCAGTCATCAGAAGGTGACCGATAGGATATCCGATCCGACGGCCTCCCCGGCCCAACAAAAGCGCGGTCGCAAGCAGATCGACGTCGTCAAGTACGAGATTCTGGATGCCTTGGCGGAGATGCGCCTGGCAAAGAAGCAGATTGATCGCATCGTGCTGATGTTGAAGGAATTCGTATCGCGCATCGAAATTTCCCAGATGGAAATTGTCGAATGGGAACGGCGGATGGGCATCGACCTGCCCGATCTCGAAAAGACCTTGAAGGACATCCGTTCGTCCGAGCTGCGCCAGCGTGCGCTTTCCAAGAAGCTCGGAGTGCGCGCGGACGAAATCGAGGAGATGGCCCGGGTGGTTGCCGCCGCGCAAAAGAAAATCACGCTGGTCGAAGAGGACGCCAAGCTGACCCGCGACGTTCTTTACGCGACGGTCCGCGAAATTGAGAATGGCGAAGTGATGGCCGAGAAGGCCAAGGGCGAGCTGATCGAGGCCAATCTGCGGCTGGTGGTGTCGATCGCGAAGAAATACACGAACCGCGGACTGCAGTTCCTGGATCTGATTCAGGAGGGAAACATCGGCCTCATGAAGGCGGTCGACAAGTTCGAATACAAACGCGGCTACAAATTCTCGACCTACGCCACCTGGTGGATTCGACAGGCCATTACCCGCGCGATAGCGGATCAGGCGCGCACCATTCGTATCCCGGTCCATATGATCGAAACCATCAACAAGCTGGTCCGCACCAGCCGGTATTTGGTGCAGGAGCTCGGACGCGAGCCGATGCCCGAAGAAATCGCCGAGAAGATGGAGCTGCCGGTCGACAAGGTCCGCAAGGTCCTGAAGATCGCCAAGGAACCGATTTCCCTGGAAACGCCAATCGGCGAAGAGGACGATTCGCATCTGGGTGATTTCATCGAGGACAAGAGCATTATCTCGCCCGCGGACGCGGTCATCTCCATGAATTTGGCCGAACAGACGCGGAAGGTGCTGGCGACGCTCACCCCGCGAGAGGAAAAGGTACTGCGGATGCGTTTCGGCATCGGCGAAAAGTCGGACCATACGTTGGAGGAGGTGGGCCTGGACTTCCAGGTCACGCGAGAGCGAGTCCGGCAAATAGAGGCCAAGGCCCTTCGCAAACTGCGCCACCCATCACGATCCAAGAAGCTGAAGGCGTTCATGGATTGAGCTGGTGCTTGTGCTAGATGGGCGGAGCGATGATTGATCGTTATGCGGTCGTGATTGACGGGCGGACACGTATCGTCGAGATTGAAGATGTCGACGGGAGGCTGCGTGTGGTCGTGGACGCTCAAGAGCGCGTCATCGACGCGCGCAGGTTGGACGGCGGTGTGTGGTCGGTGCTGCATGGAATGGTGGGGCGGCTCATCCAGATCGACGGCGCCTATCCGAAACTGACGATCGAGGTCAGCCATCCCGATGGGGAGCCTCGCCTGTTCGCCGCCGAGGTGTCGAGCGACAACGGCGAGCCGACGGATGCGAGTGCCAAGGGCGTCACGTCCGGCCCCTTCACATTGCGCGCGCCCATTCCCGGACGCGTCGTGAAGGTCCCGGTCAAGGTTGGCGGCACGGTCAAGGTTGGCGATACGCTTCTGGTCCTGGAAGCGATGAAGATGGAAAATGAATTGCGCGCTCCACGGCCAGGTGTCGTGTCGGCGATTCACGCAGCCGAGGGAACCACCGTCGAGACCGGGCAGGACCTGATTTCGGTCACCTGACCGAGCCAAATCATCGGCCGCGCGGTCGCCAGGAACCACCCAGAAAACGGCCAGAAACCCTGACCCACAATCCCACGAACGGCTTTGGTCTATCATCTCCGCCGTGGCTGACATCCGCCTGCTTGCGTTGGTTTGTGGCGTCGTGCTCGGCGCTGCTCCGGTTGCCGTCGGCGCCGCCTTCGACGCGAACGACCCGGGTGCGACGCCGCAACCGCTGCCTGCGGCGCGCTATCCTGGATCGGAACCCGGGCCTGGCACCCTGCCCGATCGCGGACCCGATCCTGGGCCCGATCCTGGGCCGACCGAAGCACCCGAGCCAAAACCCGCGATCGGAGATGCCGAGGCCGCGCCAGCCAGTCAACACCCACCCTCTGCGCCTCCTCCATTGCCGATCGGCGGGGCGGCGTCGGCGGTGGACGCCTGGCGGCAGGGACCCCGACACCGGATCGCCGTGATGCCCCGGTACGTCCACCGATTGAGCGGCCCTGGATTGGCGGTGACGCCGTCGTCGGGATTCGGGATCGCGGGAACCATCGAGATCGCGTACCTCAGGGCGGTCGCCGGATTGGAGGCGGCGCTTGGCATCGACTTTTCCTATGACCGTTTCGCCTCGGGCGAGGTCGCCTCCGTCGCGTTCGACAGCATGCCCAAAACATTTCGCGTGACCTCCGAGACCAGCTTCGTCCTGGTGCACACGGCGTCGGCGCGCGTGGGCCGCATGCGACCGTATCTTTCGGTGGGAGCCGGCGTAGGGATAGGATACTTTGACAGCGCGGCACCGGAGTTGAACCCGGGGACTGCCAACGACGCTCATGCGCTGGGACGCGTGTCCGCGGGACTGGACATGACTATGGCGCGCGTTTGGAGTGCGTCGATCCGCGCGGATTATACTGCCGTGCGGGGGATCTCGTCGCTGGTCACCAGCACGGGAGACCGATTGGCGCTGTTCGGCGACCTGTTCGGTCTCGGTGCCGGCCTGGCCTATCGGTTTTGACGGACAACCGGCTATCGTTGTTAAAAAGAATGCCCTCCGCGCTGACTGATCTTCGGTTTCTGGTGCTTTCGGGCAAAGGCGGAGTCGGACGCACCACCGTGGCGGCCGCAATCGCGCGCGCCGCGGCCGCCGTGGGAAGGCGTGTCTTGATCGCGCAGACCGACGCGGTTGAGCGGTTAGGCAAGATGCTGGGACGCCCAGGCCCCATCGGATCGACGGTGACCAACATCGCCCCCGGCATAGACGCGGTGAACATGACGCCCAAGGAATCCCTTCACCAATATGCCCTGTTGGTCCTGAAGTACGAGGCTGTCTATCGAGCGCTGTTTGCCAGCCGCGCCGTGCGTGGTTTTCTGTCGGCGATTCCCGGGCTCGATGCCTACGCGATGCTGGGCAAGGCTTGGTGGCACACGACGGAGGTGCGGGGAGACGATCACCGCGCCGATCCACGCGCCGCCGTGGCGGGCGGACCTCCCCGGCCGAAGTACGATCTCGTCATCTTGGACGGCCCGGCCAGCGGCCACGCGATCGCCATGCTGAAGATTCCGGGGGCCATCATCGATGCCGCGCCGGCGGGGCCCTTGGTCAAGGACGCCCGCGCTCTGCGCGATCTGCTGAGCGATCCCAATCGCACGGCCCTGGTCGTTGTCACCCGTCCCGAGGAATTGCCAGCGAGTGAGACACGGGAACTGGTGAGCGCCGCGCGACGAGATCTGCACATCGCTCTTGGCCCTGTCATCGTGAACGTCGTCCCCCCCGATCGGCTGTCCCACGGCCCGGTGGCCACCGTGCTCGATCGCTTCGGGGGCCGACCAAGCGGCGATCCGGCTCTGGATGCGACCCTCGATATCGCCGCGGGCGTACGGGCCCACCGCCAGACGGCCGAGGCTGTGATAGCCCGACTGCAAACCGATCCGGGACTGCCACTGGTCCTATTGCCGTGGCTGCCGTCCACGGACCTCGGCCCGCGGGAAATCGATCAACTCGCGGCCAAGCTGATGGGCCGACCTTAGCCGAGACGTTAGCCAGTCGGATCTTCGCCCCGCGCCCAGTCCTCGACCTTCAGGTCCGCGACTCTCGTCAAGTGATGCAGGTTCGCGGTGACCAAGATTGCGCCCTCCGCCAAAGCGTGGGCGGCAATCGCTGCGTCGAAGTCCTCGATTCGTTGGCCCTTGCGCTCGAGCACGGCCTTGACCAATCCGAACTTCTCGCTCACTGCCTCCGTCCACGGGCTCCTCGCCAGTTCCGCTCGCACGAGATCGAAACGGTCTTGCAGCGCGGATCGACGTTTGGAACGCGGCAATCGTTCGATTCCGTAGGCGATCTCGGCGATAACCGGCTGCGGGATTGCCGCCTCGCCCTTGTTGAGCCTTCGTAGTCTATTCACCACTCGACCGTCGCCCTTCATCAACGCTGAAATCGCATTGGTGTCGAACAGATATCTCACAGCCGTCTCGGCGGCTTGGACCTACGCGCTTTGCGAACCGCCAGTAGCATTTCATCGACATCCCGCGCCGCGTCGGGCTCCACGTCCAACAAGCGCGCGAAGAAATCCGGTGCCCAGTTCGCTCCCCCCTGGACCTCGTTCTCAAGCGCACGAATAACCAGCTGGTTTCGACTGATGCGCAGTGCGTGCGCTCTCCGGTCAATGGCCTGCAGCAAGTTCGGCGGCAAGTGCACGCTTGTGCTCATGACTATATTCACGAGTATAGTCAACAACCGGGCGGGCGCAAGTCTTTGGGTGCACCCGATAGCACCATCCCCGCGATCCGCACCGCTCTTTCCTCACTGCGCGTGGGCTGCCCTCACGGCGCGTGAGCTGCCTTCACTTCGCCCGGACTGATTCATCTGGGGACCTGAACGGGAAGCCCAACACACAGCCCCGATTCGTCCTACACTCCCCCCATGATCACCAACCAGCAGGTCTTCATCGGCACCGACTGCGGCGCCACCATGTCCAAGGTCGGCGGCGTCTGGGCCGACGGCACTACCGTCTCGACGAAGCTGCACCAGCGCGCGACAAATTCGCACCTAGGTCCGCAAGCGGTGGTCGGCTCCTGGGTCGACGCGGTGACGGAGTACCTTGCCCAGAACCGTCTGGGCTGGACCGACGTGAGCAGCGTGGGCCTCGCGATCCCCGGGCCGTACCTGCGCTACGGCGTTCTCGGGCACTCGGCCAACTTACCGGCGGTGTTCGACGGCTGGGACTTCTACACCGCGTACAGCCAGGCCCTGATCGAGAAGGCCGGACGAGCGGTACCGCTCGTGGTTGGCAACGACGGCGCATTCGGCGGCGTGGGCGAGGCTCAACGGGTGCGCGGCGAGACCAAGGGCAGCGTGCTGATGCTGGCACCGGGCTCGGGCCTCGGCTCGGCCTATATCGATGCCGACGGCTTGCCTCTGGAAGGAGACACGCTGGCGGGGATGGAGACCGCGCACATGCCAGCCGCCCTCCATCTTTTGGGCGCCAAACCGTATCAGTGCGGATGCGGCCGGACGTGGGGCTGCGTCGAGCTGTACACGACGCTCGCGGGTCTCCCGTACCTGCTGGCCGAGAAGCTGCCGGCCCACCCCGACCATCCCCTCGCCCACTCGACCGACAGCCCCAAACAGAAGGCGCTCGCGCTGCGTGGGCTGGCGCAAAAAGGCGACCTGCTGGCCGTCGAGCTATTCGACTTCCAGGCCCGCGCAATGGGCCTGCACGTCGCCGCTCTCGCGATGGTCCTCGACCCGCAGTTCGTCGTCATCGGCGGCGGCCTGATGGATCCGGAAAACACCACCGAGTCATTCCGCGAGCGCTACCTACGGATCGTGGGCGAGACCGCCCGTCCCCACATGTGGCCCGTGCAGCGCGACCGCATCACCATCCTTCCATCGACGCTGGGAGAGTTGTCGCAAGCGATCGGCGCCGCGCTGGCCGCCCTCTATCGCAGCCGTCGGTGATCGCCAGGACAGCGCACGCACGCTGTCTTTCGAGTTCCGCTCTGTGTGGAACCTGCTGACCCAGGGGGAACGGGATCGGCGATGAAGGGGAAGTTGTACGCATACCCTACTCCAGTTACCATCACCGTATGACGATTCGCAAAGCACGACTGACCGTGACGGTGGACGCCAACTTGGTCGACGCCGGAAACCGGGCCGTGAAGACCGGCCGCGCAGACTCGCTAAGTGGCTGGGTCAACGCGGCCTTGGCGGAGCGCGAAGACAAAGAGCGTCGCCTGCGCGCCATGGCCGAAGCCGTGGCCGCCTACGAGGCCGAGTTCGGGGTCATCTCGGACCAAGAGATGGCCGCCCAGCAGCGTTCCGACGACAAGAACGCGATCGTCGTCAGGGGCACACGCCGGACAGCGCCGCGCCCTGCCAGTCGCAGATCCCGGGCGGCATGAAGTTGGTCTTGGATAGCGGCGCGCTTATCGCGCTCGAACGCAACGATCGCGCGATGTGGCGTCGCATCAAGATCGCCGTGGTGGCGGGCAGCCCGACCGTGTCCCACGGCGGCATCGTTGGTCAGGTGTGGCGGGGCCACGGTTCCCGCCAGGCACTTCTTGCCAAGGCCCTGGGGGGCATCGAAGTCCGTCCGTTGGATGAAACCTTGGGACGCGCCGCCGGCGAGCTGCTGGCCAACAGCAAGCGCGCCGATGTGATCGATGCGGCGCTCGTGCTCCTTGCGGAGGAAGGAGATAGGATCGTCACTTCCGATCCCGACGACATCGAACCCTTGGCGGCGGCGACGGGCCGCCACATCGATCTGATCCGCGCCTGATATACCCAGGTGGACGGGCGATTGACTCAGCATAGTCTGATCTAGCGAATCTTGCCTGAGTACCGTACGTGAATTATCCTTTGGCCCCGCCACGTGCTTCATCCGGGTGTGTTCCAGAAAGACAAAACCCGACGAAAACGAACTCGGCTTTCCCCATCAAAAAGGCTCGGGGCCAGATCAGTCGGCTCCTTTCACGAATTGCGCGGGTCGCAAATGAGTCGCGCGCTCTTCTCTCGATTGTTCTAAAATTGGCTGATGGGCCTTAGGCCACGCTGAGCGTGCCGGTCTTTTCGCACCTCTGGGACCAAGAATGACGAAGCCAGTCTTCCCTCGGCAGGATTCCGTTCGGCTTGCGGTCGCCGCCTTGGCTGCCCATCTGTTGTTCGCCGTCGCTTGCGGAAGCGCCTCCCAATCTGGCGCTGGTCCGGACGCGCGCGGCGGGAAGTCGGGAAGTGGCGGACCGGCGGGAAGCGGCGGCATCTCGGGCGGCGCCACGGGCGGCACTTCGGTCGGAGGCCAGGCGCCCGGTGTCGGCGGCGCTCAAGGAGGAAACGCCGCCGTTTCGAGTGGCGGCGCCAGCGAAACCGGTGGCACCTCGACGGGCGGCGGAGCTGGAACAGCAGGGATCGGAGGCGGAGGCATCGGAGCGGGTGCCCGCGGCGGGGGTACCATCGGCGCCGGCGGCTCAAACACCGCCGGCAAAGGCGCGGGCGGCGCGGGTAGCGGCGGCGCGAACACGGCCGGTAGCGGCGCGGGCGGCACGGGAACAGCCGGCCGTATGGGGGCCGGTGGCGGCACCTCCGCCGGAAGCGGTGGCGCGAGCGGGTCGGGCACGACCTATAACCCGTGCCCTGCCGCCCCGACGGATTGCAAGATCATGCCCTTCGGCGATTCGATCACGGATGGATACCTGGCCCAAAGGGGCGGTTATCGCATTCCGCTTTTCCAGCGCGCCCATCAGGAGGGCAAACACTTGACGTTCGTTGGTAGCGCGGTGAACGGACCCGCAATGGTCGACGGCGTGCCCTTTCCCCAGCATCACGAAGGACACAGCGCTTACACGATCAATGACGAACCGTTGCCGGCTCCCGCCCACAAAGGCATCTCACCTTTCGTGAAGACCAGCATCCCGGCGTATCACCCGGATATCGTGCTGCTGATGATCGGCACGAACGACGTCGACAACAGCATCGACTTGCCAAACGTGCCCACGCGCCTCGGCGCGCTGATCGACTCGATCATCGCCCTTGATGCGCACACCTTGATCGTCGTTGCGCAGATCACGCCGACCATGCAGGACCCGCTCAATACGCGGATACAAGCGTACAACGCCGCGATCCCGGCGGTGGTCAAGACCCGCGCGGACGCTGGGCAACACGTGGCCTTGGTGGACATGTACAACGCATTCGTTTCCGACAAGTCGTACAGAAGCACGTTAATGTACGACCGCCTTCACCCGAACATCGCCGGCTTCCAGAAGATGGCAGACACTTGGAACACGGTGATACACGATCTGGTGAATTGATTCGTCGTCACGTTGGCAGCGGCCACGGCTCGTGACCGGGAGTCGAACGAGAATGTGATGAACCGGAAGCCCGGAAGGCACAAAGATGGATCGACGATGGACCCATCAACCTTGCCAGGAAATCCATGAAATACGCGCCTAACGTCTTCGGGTGTGCCCTGCTCGTACTTACGAGTTGTGGCAGTAGCGGCGCTGATCAGGGCCCGGACGCGGGTCCGCGAGCCTCCGGGGGCAGGGCCTCGTCGTCCGGTGCGAATCCCGGCACGGGCGGGATGCAAAGCAGCGGTGGAAGGCCGGCAACGGGTGGGACGGGGGCCACGGGCGGCGCAAGTCCCGGGTCCCCACCCGTGGACGCGGGCGCTAGGCCACCACCCGTCGACGCGGGCCAGGTGACGGTCGTGGGACGAAAGTCATCTTGCCCGGCCGGCCCATTTCCGACCCCGATGGTCCAATCGACGAAGAGCGTCTGCACCAGTTTCGCCTTCAACAACAACTTCAACGAAGGGCCGACGTGGGTGGACGCCCAGAACGCCTTCTTCTTTTCGAACTACGTCGTGAGAAACCCGGCAGGGGGCGACATGATCAAGTACACGCCTGGTGGCGACTGCGAGATCTTCATCAAGGACATCGGTTGCAACGGGTTGGCCGCCACCGGCGACGGAAACGTCGTGGCGGCGTGCCATCAGTCGCGCTCCGTCGTGCATTTCGACCTGACGACGAAACAGGGCACGACCATCGCGGATCAATACATGGGGACGATGCTCGACAGCGTGAACGATCTGGTCATCCACAGCAATGGCTCGGTCTACTTCACCAACACGCTTTATGAGCTTGGCACTCGGCCGGTCGGTGTCGGCCTGGGTGTGTTCCGGATTGACCCGCTCGGAAGCCTCAGCCTCGTGGCCCAGGGCCCGTGCAACGGCATCGCCCTTTCGCCCGACGAGAGCAAGCTCTACGTCCTGATGGCAGGGGTCTGGGATCTGGATCCGCAAGGTGTTCCCACGAGCATGGACGCACAGGCGGCGATGAACGGCGACGGAATGGCCGTTGATTGCGCGGGCAACCTCTACATGTCGGGCACGATCTACGATTCACAGGGCCAGGTCATAGGCCAATACGCCTCGCCAGGAGGCACCAACCTGGCTTTCGGCGGACCAGACGGAAAGACCTTGCTCATCGCGGGAATGGGCCTTCAGGTCCGTGAGGTCCAGATGAATGTACCCGGGTTGCCCTGAGCAACAACGTGGGGGTCGGAGCCGAACCTGGTCCCCGATCGCCGCGCCTCCGAAAACCTGGCCCCCATTTCAGGGAAGCACCCGCGCATCCGGCGTCACCTCCCGCAAGAAGGTTTCCATTTCTGCCGCTGACCTCAGGTGATGAACCCGTTTCTGCGGGCGGGCCGCAGAAACAAGCTCTCTGTACTTGGGAGTCAAGTGCCGGTGGCATAGCCAGAGCACGCGATAACTATTGATCGTGCTACTGAGCATCGGACTACCCGCCGGCCACCCTTCCGGGGTCCCAAATAAGCCTTTGAACAGGCGCTTCGTTACCCACAGAAAATGTGTGAACAACGGCAGATCGATGTAAACGAGCGTGTCCGCGCAGGCGAAGCGCTCCCAGGCGGACGCGCGGCAACCGTAGCCATCAATGATCCACGCGTCACGCTGCAACAACTCCGCGTGCGCTTTCAAATAGGCGTCGTGTGGAACCTTGTCGCCGCCTGCTCGGTACTGGAGCACGTCTAATGGGTAGACAGGAATGTGCGTCAGCTCGGCCAACCGCTTGGACAAGGTGGACTTGCCCCCACCAGTGTTCCCGAAGACGGCGACCTTCTTCACGTGTGCCTTCCTAAGCTTCCGAACGTCGTGGCGATAAGCGTCGAACGCCGAACGGTCGCCACGAGCCTATCCCAGTTTGTCGTGGCGCGTTTTCCCATCCAGCAACCCCGCGGTTGCGAGCATCAGGGCACCGGTGCACACTGACGCGGTCACCCCGTACACCCACTCCTCGAAGAGCTTCGAGAGGTTCTCGTTGGTCTCGGCGGCGAAGATCCGTTGAAAGTCCTGTGTGACCGCGGTGCCTCCGGCGAAGCGGCGGGTGTATGTCCCGAGCGCGGCCCAGAAGGCGCGCTCGCCCATGACCTCGCGCAAGCGGACGACGAACAATGCACCCTTGCTGTAGACGATCGCGCGTTGCATCCGCAGGGAGGGGTACTCGCCTGCGAAGGTCAGTGGAACGTCGAACTTCGCGGCGACAGCGGCCTGAAATCGGGCGCGGAACAGGCCGAGCTCGCGCTCGTAGGCTTGCCGGCCCCAGCGTTGCTCCTTGTAGGCGGCCACCATGAAAGTCGTCAGGCCTTCGTTCAGCCAAAAGTGCGACCAGTCGGCGCAGGTGACGAGGTTCCCCCAGAATTGGTGGGCCATCTCGTGAGCAACCAGCCAGTCTTCGGTGGGGTCGGTCAACCGGAGGTCGAGGTGACCGCGGCCGAGGACCGAAAACGAGGTCATCTCCTGGGCGGCGCCCCCCTCGACGACGACCTGGCGATAGAACGCCCGGGGAAGCGGCCGTCCCGCTTTCTCGACGAAGAAGTCGAGCATCCGGTCATCGTCCGCGAACATTTGCGTCAGCTTCGCGCCGTCCCCGTCGGCTGCAAAGTATTCGAGCGTTACCCCTCCATGGTAGCGAACTGTCCGCGAGAATCTGCCTATCGCGAACCCAAACAAGTACGGCGGCGACGGTACACTCTCCCTCCACACCTGGCGCCCCGGCGTGCCCTCGGGCTTCTGTCCGCCGACCGGGGCGCCACTGGCGACCAGGGTGAGACCGTCGGGTACGGTGGTCGCGAACGTGAAGGTCGCTTTGTCGTCGGGGCGATCGCGGCAGACCATCCAATGACAGGTATGGAAACTGGTGTAGACGGCGTCGGTGTGGAACTCGACCCCCTTGGGCTGCGTCGCCGAATACTCGACCAACATCGACGCCTCTTGGCCGTGCGTGATCGGCACCGGGAGGCGTATCTCGAGGTGATCGTTCGTCGTCACGGTGGGGAGCTCCTCTCCCCGTTCTGACCTGACCGACAAGATCTTGATTCCGTTGAGAGGGAAGTCGATGGCGGCCAGCCTGCCGCCGGCACAACGCAGGCGGATCTCCTCGCGCCCGCCGATGATCCTCTGGTCGCGGTCGATTCGCAGCTCGACGTCGTAGGCGAACACGCTGAAATCGCGCGGACCGGTGACCGCGGACCGAGTCTGCGGAGCCGCGCCCCAGCAGAGGACCATGAGCGGACCCGCGACGCATGCCAGGACACCGTCAGCAGCGAATAGCCACCGCCGCATCACGACACGCATCGTTTTGTGCCTGCCCGACGCGATGGCGTTCAGCGGCGCCGCGAAGCGCTGGCCGCTGCAGCGCCTGGTTGGGTTAGGCGCAGCTTCATTGTTTGCTCTTGCGCTCAAGGAGGCAGAAACCATGACCAAATGGATCGCTGCAGAACGCAGCGGACCCATGCTCTGGGTTCTCGAAGACCTGCTCGCGCTTGGCACCAAGAGCCTCAACTCGCTGAAGGGCGGCGTGGAGATCTTCTACATGGAAGTCGAGGTGCACAGGAGTCCAATGGCGCCCAAATTTGCGCCGGTCATTGGTCTTGGGTGAAGGCTTGGAACCAGCAGGCTTTTCGAGTAGGCATAGCTCGATGTTGAGGCCCTGCAAAACGGCTACGCCGGGCACAGGTTCCGACTTCTTGGAGAAGCCGAACGCGGCGCAGTAGAAGGCAACACCCTGCACAAGGCTCGGCACGTCGATGCTGATAGAAGCGGTGATGGTCATGGGTCCCTCTGCCACAAACGCTATGGCGATCACCTGCGGCGCGCAAGGCGGCGTCAAGTGCAACGGCTGGTTCGACTGCAGGCCGCAACGACGAGGCGATAGCCCAAGTCGATCTCCTTGTGCTTGAGCACCTGTCCATGCCTTCGTTCCCAAGCACCTGTGTTGAGATCATCGGCCAGTTTAGCCAACGCGACCGATGACTCCCCATCTGCCAAGCTCGAGATGGCGCTGCGCACCCCCGGATCCAGATACGCAGACGGCCGTCGCCAGTAGGCTCCCATGAAACCGTCTGTGCAATCGTGCGGTATCCGAATGGGAGTAACCTCGGTCTCCCCCAGAATCTCCTGGAGTGCGGCAAGACTTGGAAACCGTAGGCGGTCCGCATCGATCACGGATGGGAAGTAGTCGCTGAGCCAGGAGCTTTCGCTTCGAGGATCCCAAGTGAACAACACGACTCTGCGACGCGAGACTCGAACCAGTTCACGCAGACCCGCACGCCAGTCGGACCAGTGATGAATGGTGAGTACAGCCATCGCGGCTCCAAACGATGCGTCGGGGAATGGCAATGCCTCCGCGGTTGCTCGAACAGTCGGTGCCGCGAATGGCGAGCGTTGTCGGATCATTGCGATCGCGGGCTCTACGGCCACGACACTGCGGCCCAGCGGCTCGTAGGAGCCAGTTCCGGCGCCAACGTTCACTGTGCTCTCGGCATCCCCGAGCGCATCCCATATCATGGCAGCGATGCGGGGATCGGGCCTCCTTCGGAGAAGGTACCCCGCCCCGATCCGATCGTATTTGCGCGTCGCTTCCATGTGCCCCGTCCGTCGAACGATCTGCCGTTCACCTGCGACGGCGGGATTGCGATGATCGCACAGAGAGCCCGGACGCGGAATGCAGATCCATGCGGGGCCCGTTGGCTCAGCCAGCCTTGCACCGTACAACGACATCATGATAGATTGACTCATCGTTGTACGGAGGAATCATGTCGATCGTCACCTTGTCTCCCAAGTTCCAGGTTGTCATCCCCCAGCGCATTCGGGAGACCCTTGGGCTGAAGCCCGGCCAAAAGGTTGAGGCGATTCAGTACCTCGATCGAGTTGAATTCATTCCCGTTCGGTCGCCACGCGCCATGCGGGGCTTCTTGAAAGGAATTAACACGACGGTGCCTCGCGATAGGGATCGAGTGTGAATGTTGTCGATTCGTCCGCGTGGCTAGAGTATCTCGCGGATGGCCCCAATGCGGGGTTCTTCGCACCGGCCATCGAGGCAACTGATGAATTGATCGTCCCTTCCCTCTGTTTGCTGGAAGTGTTCAAGCGAGTATGCCAACAACGTGGCGAAGGTGCGGCCCTTCAGGTGGTGGCCTTAATGCAGCAAGGGCGAGTGGTCGACCTCGATTCGGCATTGGCGTTGATAGCGGGAAAGATCGGAATCGACGCAAAATTGGCGCTCGCGGACAGTGTGGTGCTTGCCACTGCGAGACAGGCTGATGCGACGCTATGGACCCAAGACGCCGACTTTCAGGGCCTGCCCGACGTGAAGTTCCGGGCTAAGAAGAGCCCGTCGAAGTCTGGCTGAGGATCTCGTGTTCAGCGGCCGGGCGCAGCCCGGTCTGCAACACGTGGTTCGACGGTCCCCGGTTAGCGAGGTGCGGGGCCGAATACGCCGCGCGCCTTGAGATAGCCCTCCTCCATCACTCGGAACAGCTCCTCCGGATAGTTTCCCATCTCGCACAGAACGGAGCCGCCCTTGCGCCGAAATATCGGCGATGGAAACCGTCGTGCGATCACTGATTCGGACAGGCCTCGCACGTCGAAGACCACTGGGGGGCGGAACGCGATGGGCCGCGGTTTCAGATCGTGCCTATGGATGTCCGAGACTCCCTGGTAGGGATCACCGCACCCTGCCCAGTGACCGTTCTCGGTCGGATACACGGGTTGAAATATGTTCTTTTGCTGAACGAACCCGCCGTCGTACTCGGAGACGTAGACGAGACCGAAGTCGTGTTCCATGAACTTCGGGTTGCCGACGTGAACGTAGGAGGAGAAGGAGATT
>JADGRC010000274.1 GCA_017881245.1 Pseudomonadota bacterium | reverse complement strand
TCGTCGACGCCGAACATGCGCTCGACGTCGGGTATGCCCGAAAGCTTGGCGTGCGCACCGATGACCTTCTGGTGTCTCAGCCCGACTGCGGCGAACAGGCGTTGGAGATCACCGAGATGCTGGGCCGCTCTGGTGCGGTCGATATCATCGTGGTTGATTCGGTCGCCGCGCTGACACCACGGGCCGAGCTGGAAGGCGAGATGGGGGACGCGCACGTGGGCTTGCAGGCGCGGCTGATGAGTCAGGCGTTGCGCAAGCTGACCGGCACCATCTCGAAATCGAATACGCTCGTCATTTTCATCAATCAGATCCGAATGAAGATCGGCGTCATGTTCGGCAATCCGGAAACCACCACCGGTGGAAATGCTCTGAAATTCTACGCCAGCGTGCGCATGGATATTCGCCGCGTGGGCGCCTTGAAGGACGGCGAAAAGGTCGTCGGCAACCGGACACGCGTCAAGGTCGTGAAAAACAAGATGGCGGCCCCGTTCAAGGAAGTCGAATTCGACATCCTTTACGGCGAGGGGATCAGCCACGAGGGTGACCTGGTGGATCTGGGCGCGGAGTGTGGCGCCGTCGAGAAATCGGGGGCCTGGTTCGGTTTCGAGGGGGAGCGCATCGGCCAGGGACGGGAGAACGCCAAACAGTTCCTGCGGGACCATCCGGACGTCGCGCGGCGGATAGAGGCGAAGGTCCTCGCCCATCATGGGATCAAACGGGAGCTTTCGAACGGGGGGCCGAACGCCGCCGGTGGGGCAGGGGGAACGGTCCACGCGCTGGTCGCTCAGCCGAAGCCACTGTCCGAGAAGAAGCAGCGGTAACCCAAGACCGCAGCCCGAAAGACGGCAATCCCAGGACGGCAACCAGGACGGCAACCGGGACGGCAACCCCGAGACTGCAATTCAAAATTCAAGACGGCCAATAGAGTCGGGACGATGCATGGCGGAATCGTTCTCGTGCCGCTAGAATGGGGACAGATGGCCTCTGCCAAAAAGAACGCACCCGATGGACCTATCGAGGTCCCCGAGATTATTTCGATCCTGCCCCTGCGGAACTCGGTTCTGTTCCCTGGCTCGATTATTCCGATAGATGTGGGTCGCAAGAAATCCGTGCGCCTAGTCGAGGAGGCGATATCGAAAGAGCGCCCCGTGATTGGGATTGTCACCCAGCGTGACTCTCGCACCGAGGACCCTGGCCCCGGCGATCTCTACGCGGTCGGTTGCGCCGCGCGGATTCTGAAGGTCATCAAGCTCGCCAAGGACAACTTCTCGGTCATCTTGCAGGGCGTCGCCCGTATCCGGGTCCTCGAAGGGACGGGCGTGGATCCGTTCATGACGGCGCGGGTGCAGACCCTGCCGGATCAGCCGAGCGGTGAGGTCGAGCTCGACGCGTTGGTGATGAACCTGAAGGACGTCGCCAAGCGTGTCATCAAGCTGATGCCCGAGTTGCCCAAGGAGGCGTCCGCGCTGGTGGATAGCGTGACCGAGCCGGGCCAGCTTGCCGACCTCATCACTTCGAATCTCGATGTCCAGGTGGACGAAAAGCAGGACGTCTTGGAGACGTTCGACCTGAAGACGCGGTTGCGCAAGGTGCTGCAGTTCCTGTCGCGCCAGCACGAGGTCTTGAAGGTCCGCGAGAAGATCAACAGTCAGGTGCAGGAGGAGATGGGGCGCAATCAGCGCGAGTACGTTCTGCGCCAGCAACTGAAGGCGATCAAGGAAGAGCTGGGTGAGATCGACGACTCCGGCGGCGATCTGGACGATTTCCGCGAGAAGGTGTTGGCGGCCAAGATGCCGGCCGACGTCGAGAAGGTCGCTACGAAACAGCTGGAGCGGCTGAAGGTCATGCAGCCGTCATCGGCGGAGTACACGGTGACACGGACCTATCTCGAATGGTTGGTGGAGCTGCCGTGGTCCGTCGCGACCGACGACAAGCTCGACATCCAGGCGGCGCGCGACATTCTGAACACGGATCACTACGATCTCGAGAAGGTGAAAAAGCGGATTCTCGAGTACCTGGCCGTCCGCAAGCTGAAGTCCGACAAGAAGGGGCCAATCCTGTGTCTCGTGGGGCCGCCGGGCGTCGGTAAGACGTCACTCGGCCGGTCAATCGCGCGGTCGCTGGGACGCAAGTTCATTCGGATTTCTCTGGGCGGCGTCCGGGACGAGGCCGAGATCAGGGGCCACCGGCGGACGTACGTGGGATCCCTGCCGGGACGCCTTATCCAGGGCATGAAGAAGGCGGGCTCCAACAATCCGGTGTTCATGCTGGACGAGATCGACAAGCTCGGGCACGACTTTCGGGGCGATCCGGCGGCGGCGCTGCTGGAAGTTCTGGATCCGGAGCAGAATCACAGCTTTTCGGACCACTACCTGGAGGTTCCCTTTGATCTGTCCAAGGTGATGTTCGTCGCGACGGCGAACATTTTGGACCCCGTGCCGCCGGCCTTGCGCGACCGGTTGGAGGTTTTGGAGCTGCCTGGCTATACGCGCGAGGAGAAGCTGAACATCTCGCGGCAGTTCCTGATCCCCAAGCAACTCGAAGAGCACGGCCTCTCGAAGGAGAAGGTTATTTTCGATGACGATGCCGTGGCTGAGGTCATCGACAGCTACACCCGCGAAGCCGGCGTGCGCAACCTGGAGCGCGAGATGGCGAACGTCATCCGTGCCATCGCGGTGCTGGTCGCCGAGGGTAAGTCGGGGGAGCTGGAGCGCATAACCACCGCGCGAATCGAAGAATTCCTGGGCCCGGCCAAGCACATTTCGGAGGTGGCGGAGCGGACGGCCGAGCCGGGGGTGGCCACGGGCCTCGCCTGGACACCGGTCGGTGGCGACATTCTGTTCATTGAGGCGACGAAGATGATCGGGAAGGGCCAGCTGGTCCTGACCGGTCAGCTCGGTGACGTGATGAAGGAATCGGCGCAGGCCGCGTTGTCGTTCATACGGTCGCGGACCAAGTGGCTGGGCCTGGAGGACAATTTCCTGGAGAAGATCGACATACACGTGCACATTCCGGCGGGCGCCATTCCCAAGGACGGGCCTTCGGCCGGCGTGACCATGTTCGTCGCGATGGCGTCCTTGTTGACCAACAAGCCCATCCGCAGCGACGTGGCCATGACGGGTGAAATCACCTTACGGGGCCTCGTGCTTCCGGTCGGCGGCATCAAGGAGAAATTTCTGGCGGCGCATCGGGCGGGCATAAAGCGGGTCGTGCTTCCCGAACGAAACCGCAAGGACGTCATCGAGATCCCCGAGCAGCCGCGCAAGGAGATCGAGATCATTTACGTGAAGCGCATGGACGAATTGTTGGAACACGTCCTGACCGAGATGCCCAAGCTGGGCGTGATGTCGACGACATCGGTGTCCCCGCCCAAGCCCCCGGCCGCGCCGCCGGCTGCGTAGGCCGTTCGCCGGTGGACTGTCGCTCATGGGCGCGTGCGGCGGGCGCTTGCGCGTGGGTGCCCGCACGTGGGCGCTCGCGCTCGGTACGCGCCCACCGGTTTTCCAGTAGAGGTTAAGCGTTGGTCGCCGGCGTGTCCTTCTCCGGTAGGGCGAACACACGCCGAAAGAACCAGTGACCGAAATAGATCAGCGGCGTCAGCAGGACAGCCATGCATAACTTGCCCACGTAATTGTTGCCGGCGTTGCCTACGATGAATCCAAGCGGTCTTGTGCCGACCAGAAACACGAAGCTAACGGCCAAGCTATCGATCACTTGGGACAACACCGTTGATCCCGTGGCGCGCAGCCACAGAAGGCGATGGCCGGTCATTCGTCGCAAGACCTGAAAAATGGAGATGTCCAGCAACTGCCCGATGACATAGGCGGTCAGCGATGCCACATACAGGCGGGACGACGTGCCGAACGCGCCCCGAAAGACGGCGTCGGGGATGGGCGAATCGGGGCTGGTGGGCAGCGCGAGAGCAATATTGATAACGCCCCAGACAAAAATGGCGGCCCCGAGGCCCGCGTACGTCAGCCGGCGTGCACCGTGCGTTCCGTAGAATTCGTTGACCACGTCGGTCAGTACGAATGTCAGGGGAAAGGGAATGATTCCCGCCGAGAAATTATGACCTAGGAATACGAAGAATTTCCCGCCGACGAAATCACCCGTCAGCAGTGCCGCGACGAACAGAGCCGTCAAGAATACGAAGACTCGCTGTTTTCTATCCAATGGATGGCCCGCTCTTAAAATATGGGGAACGACGTGACCCAGTAATAATCGGTCACGCCCCCCTGCGAAAGGCCCTTGGCGATCCCGAACTGCACCTGGCTCTCGAAGTAATAACCCACTTTGAAGTCAAGCCGGAGCTCCACGCCGGTGCCCACGCGCCAGCCGTGGCGCGTGAAGTCGCCGAAGAATGCGTTGCCCACGTCCGAAAAGACCGCGCCATGAATTCGGCGTAAGTAGACGGGAAAGGTGGAATAACCCCCTTCGATGGTGAGGATCGGGGCGCGGTATTCCGCGGAAAGGAGGTGAAACTGGTCGCCTCTGACGAAGTCCTGCGGATATCCCCGCAAGAACAGGCAGCACTGGCGACGCTGGTAGAAGAGCGAGCGCACCAGATCCTGGTGCTCGAAGCCGCCGAGACCAAAGACGGATCGCTTGTCGCCGATCCCCACGCCTCCCGCGTACAGCACCGCCAGCGCGTGCAGGCGAGCCCACGGTGGTGTGAAGTATTCCCGCCAGTTCCAGTTGAGTACCGTCGTGTGGAATTTGCTGCCGATGCTCGGGTCAGAGACCGTCAGGCTTAACCCAAGGCTGCGGCCCTCCTGGTTGCTGACCGACAACCCCCACGCGTGGGCGTTCGAGTAGGACCACGAAAGCCCAAAATTCGTGTTGGGCCCCGTTTCGGGCGGAACCGTGATCTCCCCGGTCGGATCGGCGATGGGCAGAGTGTCAGCGGGGCCATACTGCAGATATTGGTAGTACATCGAAAGATCCCCCGACGAATCCACGCGCCGCAAGATCGGAAAACCGACGCTCCCCGACAGGGCAATTTGGTGTTGCCGGTAGTCCTGCTGGTGGCCGTTGAAGGTGAGGTCGTGGCCGGTGGCCGCCGCGCGGGACGCGGTCAGATTGAGCGACGGCCAGAACCGGTAGTAAGTGTATTCAGCATTCAGCGATGGATCGCCCGCGGTGGGGATCGATGCCGACAATACGATGGCGTGTAGCGAAACTGGGTCCGAAATGTTCAACACCAAGCCCAATGCCGGTCCCAAGCCCAAGTCGCCGCGCGACAGCGTCGGAACACCCCAGGCTCGGGGATACAAGTACTTCCAGGCCTGATACTCTGATTCGCGCTTGTCCGCGACTGTGGGTGAGGCGGTTTCGATGACGGCTGCATCATCGCGCGCGTTCACGAATGGCTCGGCTTCCTTCCAGGTCTCGGGTGCGTACGGCATCGAATAAAGATCGAAGCCCACGGCCGAGAAGCCAGTGAACACCAGCGTGCGACCATCGAGTGAGACGGTGGGCTGAAACGCGCCCGCGAGCACGTTCGTGACCTGATAGGTACGGCCGGTACCGAGCTCCCTGGCGAAGATGTTGTAGATGCCTGTCCGGTCGGATGACCACAAGACGAAGCGGCCGTCCGGCGAGAACCGCGGCTCTATGTCCATCGCGCGATCGATCTGAAGCGCGCGGTCGGTCTTCGTGGCGAGATCGAAGATGTGAATGTCGTGAAATCCACCTGGCTTGAAACGGGAATACGCAATCTTCTTGCCGTCGGGTGACCAGGCTGGCGAATAGGCGATTTCTCCCAGCGCGTTCGGAAGCAGGACCCGGGGGTTTCCGCCCTCGATGGGTACAACGGCCAGTAGGTGGCTGCCGGTCGTGCTTCCCATCGTGCACGCGACTTGCCGGCCATCGGGCGAGACGTCGGGCTGGTGCGTGCGGCGTCCGTGGGTCAGTTGGCGCACGACGCCAGTGTCCAGGTCCAGGTGAAACAGGTCCTCCCAGGTCGTGCTGTCGGCGCCAGCGACGCGCCGGGGAAGCGGCACGGGGGCGATCTGCTGGAACACGATTCCCCGTCCATCCGGGGTGGGCGACGCCGCGCCGACACCATGCGCTTCGAAGAGTTCGCGCTTCTCGTGGCCGTCAGGGCCCAGAAGCACGTAGGCTGGGCGTTGGGTACGTGTTTGGCGCAGGTACAACACGTCCGGGCTGTTCGGGAAATGTCGCGGCACCAACCCAGGGCTGGGGACGCCGCCCACGGCTCCGTCTCCGTTGAAGGTGAGCCGCGTGAAAGGCGTCAGCCCGCGGTGGCGCACCTCGTCCGCCTGCACGGCGTAGCGGCGTTGTAGTGACTCGATCCAGTCTCCCCATAGTTGATCGTATCGTTCGCCATACACCTCGCGCGCGACCCGATTCAACCCGAACGGAAGCAGGCGGCTGCCATAGCGGTGTGACAGCTCCGCCAGCTTCTCAGGACCGAAGCGGTCCTCCAGGTATTTGAGAAAGTGGCTGCCGTACAGATACGCCGCCTCGCCTTGCGGAAAGGCCAGCGGGCCGTTCGAGACCGCCGCGATGTCATGGAAACGGTTCTCGAGCAAGGCGGTCCGAAGGTACATGTCGTAGAGCGAGCTGCGAATTCGTCCGCCGGTCGTGACCCGCGATTCGTTCAGCACGGCCAAGCCCTCGATGAACCAGTTGGGCTGGACCAGATTCGGCGCCACGATTTTCCCGAACACCTGGTCCGCCAGGCGCGGCAGCCCCAGTATGGTGTCCAGGTGCACGACATGGGTCAGCTCGTGCGAGATGAGAACGTTCAACCAGTCGTCGAAATCGTTGAGGCTGGATAGGGGTTCGGGCGGGACGCCATATCCGTAGATGAAGTTGCTGGGCAAGGAGCTGGCGAAGCCGTTCGCGCTGTCGGTGGCGTCGACTAGCGTGATGTCGATGCGCCCGCGGGGAAGCCAGTTCAGATAGCGGGTCAGGCTCTCGTGGGCGCGCTCCGCGATTCCGGCGGCGCGCTCGGCCACGTAACGCTCGCCCTCGTAGAAGTGGATCCTGAAGTGAGGCGTCTTCAGGGTGCGCCAATGAACCACCGGGGCGCGGGCCGCGAACGGATCATCGTCGTCGTCCTGCTGCGCCCAGGCCTGGCCGCTCGCGCGGATGAGGCACGCGATGACGGCCACCGCCGTCAACAACGCGCGTGTCCCTCGGACCATCGCCGGATTGTAACCGGGCCACCCGTGGTGGTCGCGACCCGCCAGGCAGTTTCGGTGAGGTTCCGGTAGGCGCAGGTGGCGCCTAGACGAGTCAGCAAGATTCCCAATCCGACGAAACCAGCGCCGATCCGAGCAACGGGAGGTGCGGCTTTGCCGCACCGGCGCCGTCGTCGAGCGGGTGGGCCCGCGGGAGGGCGAGCCCTCCCGCGAGCGAGGTGCGGCGTTGCCGCATCGGCGTCGTCGTCAAGCGGGTGGGCCCGCGGGAGGGCCAGCCCTCCCGCGAGCGGCGAAGCCGCGTGCCCTCCCGGCGACCGCTTACGTGTTTTCGCTGAGGTTCCGGTACGCGCGCAGGTGGCGCAGGGCAGCCTCGTAGCGACCGGCCAGATCGTGCAAACGGGCGGCGTTGAAATGCGCATCGGCGTGCGTGGGGTCGACCCTCAGGGCCGCATCGTAGGTTTCGATGGCATGGTCGGGTCGGCCTCGGTCTTCGAGGACGACGCCCAGGTTGAAGAACGCCGTTGCATCACCCGGACGCAGCGACAGCGCCGCCCGGTAGTGTTCCTCCGCGAATTCCAGATCTCCTGCTTGGTGCATCAGGCGGCCCAGATTCACATGGGCATCCGCGTGGCCGGGATCCAGGCGCAGGACGTTTAGGTAGGCAACCCGCGCCGCCTCGGGGGCCTCGTCCTCCAGGGTGTAGCCCAGGCCGTAGAACTCTTCCGCCGTCGTCGGGCACGGCAGCTCGGCGTCTGGATCGCTCGGGTGGGCCCCGATCGAACTGCCCGCGTCCTCTGGCTCTCGGACGACGGGAAGCGGCCGCAAAGACGCAACCGCTGTCCCTCGCAGCGGGGAGACCCTCGACGAGATCTCCCTGTCACCCGCAAACGACAACAGGCCTTGACCCGAATCCGCCCGCCAAGCCGTTCCGCCATCGTGGATGACGACGTGCTCCCCATCCGTCTGCAGATTCATGCCCGTCAACGGGCGCTCCGTTGGCAGCCGTCGCCGCAGTTTTCGCAAGGCGTCGCGCACACGTCGAGGAGGCAAGCGCTCGGTGACCAGTCCCTCGGCGGTTCGCAAGAGGAGCAGATCCTGGAAAGAGAATCGCAGCTCGCCGTCGTGGCCCCGCTGCGGGCAAAGCAAACCGTCCCTCACGTAGGCACGCAATCGTGCTGGCGAAAGGCCAAGCATACGCGTCACCTGTTGCGTGCTGAACCCCGTATTCACAGCGGCGCCGCGATGATAGCCCGAACCCCATCCCCCTGCCTGGAGAAGCCGCGCTATGAGCGGGCCGACCGTTTTCGCGCGTCCGGCTTCGCGATCTTGTCGGACTTCTCCACGGTCTTGTCGGTGGCTGGGGCGACGCGCGTCGCGGGTTTGCGGGTCGCGATACCACCGGGCGCTGGGGTACCCCCTGCGTGAGCGTTCTTGTCGCGCGCGCCCAAGCTGGCCTTCAGGGCCTCCATGAGATCGATCACCCGCGCCGGTTCCTGGACCGGCTCGGACGTCGCGATCTCCTGGCCCTCCACCTTGCGTTGGATGTCGGCCTGGATGCGCGCCCGGACCTCATCCTTGTAGTCACCAGGGTTGAACGTCTCCACCGCGATCTGGCCGACCAACTGCTTGGCCAGCGCCAGCTCGCTCTCCTTGACGGTGGCGTCCGCGATCGGCACCTCGGAAAATGGACGGATCTCGTCGGAATACAGCAGCGTTTGCATGACGATGCCGACCCCCCCTTGCGCCCCGTCCGCGGCACGCAACATGACGATGTATTGCTTACCCCGGGCGGCGTAGCGCGCGATCGCGGCGCGATTCGTCTCTTGCATCGCCTGGGCTAGGAGCCGGTACGCCTTTTCACCGCCCTTTTCGGGGCCAAGATAGTATGGCTTATCGAAATAGACCGGATCGATGCGGTCGACGGGCACGAACTCCGCGATTTCGATGGTCTGCGTCGCCTTTTCCTCCATCGCCTTCAATTCGGCGGGCGTGAAGGTTACGTACTGATCCTTCGCGAATTCGTATCCCTTGACCATCTGGTCGCGGGACACGATTTGGCCATCGCGCTGACAGACGTATTGCTGCTTCAGTCGACTGCCGCAACCGGCGTGCAATAGGTTGAAGGAAACGGCGCTGGATGCCTCGGTCGCCGAATACAAATTCACCGGGATCGAGACCAGCCCGAAGGAAATCGTTCCGCTTGAAATCGGTCTCGCCATGGGATGTAGGGAAGTGTAGCATCACACCGCCGCGGGCGGCAAGAAACCGATGGATCAGACTGGGACGCTGGTCATCAACTCCCGCAGACGAGCCGCCAATTTTGGCCCACGCGCCCCGTCCTCGTGCTTGAAGTAGACGAAGGCATCGGCCCACCCGGCCGCCTGAGCATTCAAACGATCTCGCCAGGCCTCGAGGGCAGGTTCGTCATAGTCGACGCGGCGGAGCCGCAGATAACCCCAGGGGGCGGTCGCCACGATTGGAGTGGCCAGATCCTCCGCGTCAGCCAAGCACAGGGCGGCGCCGCGAGCGCGAAGGGCCTCATACACGTCGTCGGAGAACCAGGAGACATGTCGAAATTCGAAAGCCGCACGTGTGCCGGCGGGAATCAGCCCCAAGAAGTCCGTCAGCCGGCCCAGATCCTTCCGGAAAAACGGTGGAAGTTGAAACAACGTGGGGCCGAGCTTGTCCCCGAGCGCGGCGGTTGCCCCGAAAAAAAAGGCCACGGCGTCCGCGGAGCCTTGCAAGCGTTGGCGGTGGGTAATCTGTTGTGGCGCCTTGGGCGCGAAGCGGAAGTCCGCCGGCGTCGCGTCGGCCCACCCCCGCAGGATCTCGGCCTTGGGCATTCGGTAAAAAGTGTTGTTGATCTCCACCGTCCCCAGACGCTCAGCGTAGAACGCCAACATGCGGGCCCCGGGCCATTTTTCTGGGTAAAAGCTGCCACGCCAGGCGGGATAGCTGAAGCCACTGGTTCCAACGAAAGTCCGCACGACAGCCGAACGATATCATCAGGCTCGTCGCGAAGCGCCCGGGATCGGGATAAGATGTGCTGTGGTCAGGAGGCGCGCGGATTCGGGGAAGTCTCCGGACGACACGAACACGAAGACGGCGCACCCGATTATCGAAAAACCCACGCGTGATCGTCCGTATCTGATCGTTCTTGCGGGGACGTCGATGGGGGCGATGAAGCTGCTGGAAAGGGAGACCACGATCGTCGGCCGCGCGGAGAAGGCGGATCTGCGCATCATCGACGACGGAATCTCTCGCGAGCATAGCCGGGTTCTGCGCGAGGGCGACAAGCTCGTACTGGAGGATTTGGGATCCACGAACGGGACCTATTGCAATGGTGTCCGGATCACGCGTCAGGTGCTGGCCGAGGGTGACAAGATCATGATCGGGACCAGCACAATCTTGAAGTTCACGTTCCATGACCAGATTGACGAGATATTCCAGCAGCAATTGACGGAATCAGCGCTCCGCGATCCCCTGACCAGGATTTACAACAAGAAGTTTTTCACCGATCGAGTTCAGGGCGAATTCACGTACGCGGAACGCCACCGATTGCCCCTGAGTCTCCTGTTCCTCGATATCGACCGATTCAAGTCCATCAACGATACCCACGGTCATCCGGTCGGTGATTTCGTCCTGCAGGAGCTATCCGCGTTGATGCTCAAGTCCCTGCGGACCGAGGACGTTCTGGCCCGCTATGGCGGAGAGGAATTCGCCATCATTTGCCGCGGCCTGGACCTGCCGCCCGCGGAGCTTTTGGCGGAGCGAATTTGCCGCGCTATCGAAAACCATCGGTTCGAATCCGGCGGCAAGGTCATTCCCGTGACGGTCAGCATCGGCGTGGCGCGTTCGCCCGACGCGCGCTTTCGAAACGCGTCGGATCTGGTCGCGGCGGCCGACGAGAACATGTATCTGGCGAAACGATCCGGCAGGAATCGGATCTGCGCGCAACCACCATCCGCGGACGATGAAACCACGGAAATCATCGAAAGAAAGAACTAAGGCGGTCCGCGGCACGTCCCGAAAACAAAAAGACCGAGTGTCACGAGACACTCGGTCTTTTCGTCACTCGGTTCAGGCGCCCCCAGGCGAAGCGGGTGCCGTTTGTTCAAAATGCCTGGCGTTCAGCCCTTGTTGACGTTCGCGGCCTGAAGTCCCTTGGGGCCCTCCACGATGTCGAAAGCCACTTCCTGTCCCTCGGTCAGGGAACGAAATCCCTCCGCGACGATCGCCGAATGATGTACGAACACATCCGGACCGTCGTCACGCGCGATAAATCCATATCCCTTAGCATCGTTAAACCATTTCACCTTACCGGTTGCCATTTACTTCCCTCCTCGAACTATTGAGTTTCCTATCCGCCGCCCATGCTGGCGGAATCCGAAGGCAAAAGTACAAGGCTGCAAAAAGCTGTCAAGTGCTTTCAATCGCTTCGAAAAACCTACGTAAGGCGGTCTCGGGATCGGGGTTGCGCAACACGCCACCCATCGAGGCAACTCCCGATGCACCCGCGCCAAAACATCCGGGAATTTGGTCAGGTTCCACACCTCCCAAAGCCAGCACCGGAATCGCGGCAGCGCACGCTGTGTGCAGGGCGCTAAGGCCCTGTGCTCGGCCGAAGGATCGTTTTGATGGCGTGTCGAAGACCGGACCAAACACAACGAACGACACCCGCGGATCGGCTGCGGCGCGTGCCACTTCCCCGGCCGTGTGCGTGGACAGGGCGATCTGCAGCCCCGGCGCCAGGGCGTCCGTGTCGTCCACGGTCAGCGCGCCCCCCCCCAGGTGTACGCCGTCCGCGCCCACCGCCAGGGCGATGTCGATTCGATCGTTGACGAACAGACGGACACCGGCGGCGGCGGTCACCGCGCGCAACTCACGACCAAGGTCGCAGAGCGCCCGCCCGGTCAGATCCTTTTCGCGAAGTTGCACGGCGACGGCCGATCTGGGAAAGCTCGACCCCGTCAACGCACAAAGTGCGCTCGCCACGACCTTGGCCAACGACTGATCCCTCGCGGCGTGGCGATCCGTGATCAGATATACGAGCGGCGCCCGCCCAACGGCGCGCACGCGCTACTCGATCAACCCGGCAAGCGGCGATGATGCATTCGCGTAAAGCTTGCGTGGAATGCGGCCGGCTCGAAAGGCCTTCCGTCCGGCGATGACGCCATCTCTCATCGCCTCGGCCATCAGCAGAGGATTGCGTGCCTCGGCGATCGCGGTGTTCATGAGCACCCCATGACAGCCGAGCTCCATGGCTACCGCCGCGTCGGAGGCGGTGCCGACGCCCGCGTCGACAATCACCGGCACCTTGGCGCGCTCCAAGATGATGCGAATGTTGTACGGGTTACGAATTCCCAATCCCGAACCGATCGGCGCCGCCAGCGGCATGACGGCCGCGCAGCCCACGTCTTCCAGCTTGCGGGCCAGGATCGGGTCGTCCATGCAATACGGTAGAACGATGAATCCCTCCTTCACCAGGATCGTTGCGGCCTGAAGGGTCGCCTCACCATCTGGAAACAGAGTTTGCGGGTCGCCAATGACCTCCAACTTGACCATCTCGGACATGCCCAGTTCCCGTGCCAGACGGCATGTGCGCAGGGCATCTTCGACGGTGTAGCAGCCGGCGGTATTGGGCAGGATCGTGTGACGCGCGCGATCGATCGTATCGAGCACGTTGGGCTTCCCAGGGGTCAGGTCGACCCGCCGCAACGCCACCGTGACGATGTCGGCCCCGCTTCGGCGGATCGCTTCGCGCCCCACTTCGATGGTCGGGTACTTGCCGGTTCCCACCAGCAGCCGCGAGTGGAAGGATCGACCCGCGATCACCAGGGGATCATCATCAGCCCTTTCCGCCGGCCTGGTGTTGGCCGAATCGCCTCCTGAGCCGCCCCCAATAAACGCCACGATCTCCAGGCAATCGCCTCCCTCGATGCGGGTCTCGGTCCAGGTGCGTCGGGGAATGACCTCTTGGTTTCGTTCGATGGCCACGCGGGCGGGATCGATCCCCATCTCCCGAAGCAGGGCCGCCACTGTGGTCCCCGCCGCGGCGCTGCGGGATTCTCCGTTGACCGAGAAATGTAGGTCCCCGGTGGGCGTGAGCGCTGCTTCCGACATGGCGCGGAAGATACAACACGTGCCGTGCGGACGCCCGTCGCGGCCATTGCCAGAACGCCGCCTGCGTGGTGTCCGTGGGCCATGGGGGTTCAGATGCCGCGGCGTGCCTGCAGCGGGTTCAGATGCCGGGCGGCGCGTGTTAAACAGCTGAAAGCCTTCATCATGCGTTGCCCCTTTTGCTCGGCCATCGAAGACAAAGTCGTCGACACCCGGCCCTCGGACAACGAGCAGGTGATTCGCCGGCGGCGTGAATGCTCAAGTTGCGGGCGTCGGTTCACTACGTACGAGCGGGTTGACGAGATACTGCCCATGGTGATCAAGAAGGACGGCCGCCGGGAGGCTTTCGATCGGGCGAAGATGTTGAACGGCCTAAAGAAGGCCTGTTCGAAGCGGCCCGTGTCCCTTGAGACGATTGAGCGCGCCGTGGATCGCATCGAACGGGACCTTCAAGAAGGCGCGGAAAAGGAAATTCCTTCATCAAGGATCGGTGACGCCGTCATGGCCACGCTGCGCAACCTGGACGACGTCGCCTACGTCCGGTTCGCATCCGTGTACCGATCGTTCCGGGACGTGGCCGAGCTGATGGACGAGCTGAAGTCCCTGGTCGATGCGCGTGGAGGTCCCCGGCGTTGACCAGCGGCGGCAGGGGCGGCACAGTCGGCGGCGCGGATGACGAGCGAGATCGACGCTGGATGCGGCTTGCTCTGAGCCTCGCGCGCCGCGGCCGAGGAACGACTCGACCCAATCCGATGGTGGGCGCCGTTGTGGTCCGTGGGGGCCGGCGGTTGGGCGAAGGATTTCACCGGCACGTCGGCGGTCCCCACGCAGAGATCAACGCGTTGGCGGGATTGGACAAGCGCGCGGCGGGCGCGACGATGTACGTGACGCTCGAGCCGTGTTGTCACACGGGTCGTACAGCTCCGTGTACCACCGCGTTGATAGCCGCGGGAATCGCGCGGGTCGTGGTGGGCGTGCGCGATCCGAATCCCCTGGTCAACGGCCGCGGAATCGCGCGGCTCAGGCGCGCGGGAATTCGCGTCGACGTCGCTTGTCTGGAAGATCAATGCCGCGAATTAAACCGACCATTCTTCACTTGGGTGCGGCACGGTCGACCCCTGGTGACGCTAAAGGTGGCGGCGACTCTAGACGGGTTCATAGCCGACCGCGTCCCACGCAAGTCGGGCGCGCGGGTCTGGATCACCGGTCGCGCGGCGCGCGCGGCGGCGCATGTTCTGCGTAGCGAGCATGACGCGATCCTGGTCGGGGCTGGCACCGTCTTGGCGGACGATCCGCGGCTAACGGTGCGGGTGACGGGATCGCAAGCGCCTCGGGCGATGAAAACGGCGAAACACGGGGCCGCGCCTCCCCCGTTCTTGCGCGTTATTCTGGATGGCAAGCTTCATGTTCCGAGGACCGCGGCTGTGCTTCCCCGGGCCACTGGCGCTCGCACCCTGGTCGTGGCGGCAGTTGGAGCGCCCGCGTCCCGGGCAGCGGCATTGCGGAGGGTGGGGGCTGATGTCGTGTTGTTGCCGGCGCGCAACGGCCGCATCGCTCTGGGGCGCGTTCTCCGGGAGCTCGCCAATCGCGGAATCCAATCTTTGCTGGTGGAAGGTGGGGGCGAGGTTCACGCGGCCTTCATTCACTCGGGACTGGTCGACCGAATCGCGTTCTTTTACGCTCCCCGGCTGCTGGGTGGTGGAGTGCCCATCGCGGGGTGTGTCGCGGCTGCGGGGGTGATGGAGCGCAAAGTCGCGCGCGCGCTGGCCCTCGAAACGGTAACCGTTCGGCATTTGGGATCGGACCTGCTGATTCGTGCCGACGTGCGACGCTGAACGGTCCGGATGCCTCCTGCTATAATCGGCGGCGTTTCATGTTCACGGGAATCGTTGAATCGCAGGGCACCATCGTCGCCGTGGGCGCGGGGACCGACACGCGCCGGGTGGTTGTCGCCTGCGATCTGCCGGTGGAACGCCTTCCGCTCGGAGCCAGCATCGCGGTCGACGGGGTTTGCCTGACCGTGATCGAGCGATCGTCCGGCCGGTTCGCCGCTGATGTGGGTCCGGAAACGCTGGCGCGGACAACCCTGGCGCGACTGAAGGTCGGCGACCGGGTTCATCTCGAAAGACCGTTGGCGGTGGGTGACGCACTCGGGGGACACATGGTCGCCGGCCACGTGGATGGGGTCGGGGCGGTGGTAGCCGCGCGCCCCAGGGGCGATTGTCACGACCTTGAGATATCGGCCCCCCCGGAGATCGCACGTTACCTTGTGTCGAAGGGGTCCGTGGCGGTCGATGGGGTCAGCTTGACGATCAACACCGTGGACGGCAATCGGTTCGGAGTAACCCTCGTGCCCCACACCCTTGCCGTCACCTTGTTGGGGCAGCGCACGATAGGTGCGGCCGTCAATCTGGAAGCGGATCTGATTGCCAAGCACGTGGATCGCTTGGTCGGGATCTATGTCGACGCGGCGGCCACACGACCGCGGGGGAGTGCCCTCCCATGAATGATCGCATCGCCGCCGTCGAACGAGCCATCACCGAGGTTCGCGCGGGCCGGATGGTCATCATGGTTGACGACGAGGATCGCGAAAACGAGGGCGATCTCGCCATGGCGGCCGATTTCGTCACACCCGAGGCGATCAATTTCATGGCGCGCCACGGGCGGGGACTGATCTGCCTGTCCCTGACCGAGGAACGCGTGGCGCAACTGGGGTTGCCCATGATGGCGGCGGACAACCGGTCGCCGCGCTCGACGGCGTTCACGGTCAGCATCGACGCCCGCCGGGGAATGACGACGGGTATCTCGGCGCGCGAGCGAGCCGAGACCATCCGGGCCGCCGTGGCCCCGAATTGCCGACCTGAGGACCTGGTTACTCCGGGGCACATCTTTCCCTTGCGAGCGCGTCGCGGGGGCGTGCTCGTTCGCTCGGGACACACGGAGGGATCGGTGGATCTGGCTCGTCTGGCGGGATGCGAACCGGCGGGCGTGATCTGCGAGATCATGCGCGATGACGGCGAGATGGCCCGTATGCCGGAGTTGGCGCTGGTCGCCGCGCAACACGGTTTGCCGATCCTGAAGATCGCGGATCTCATCGAGTACCGCCTTTCGCAGGAGCACCTGGTTCGAAAGGCGGCGGAGGGTGTGGTCCGACCCGGGTGGGCCGGCCTATCGTCCGCGTTTCACGCCTGCGTATACACCACCGACGTCGAGGACACCGAGTATCTGGCGCTGGTCTTGGGAGAGCCGCGTCCCGATCAGCCGATCCTGGTGCGTGTCCACACCGCCAGTGTTTTGCGAGACGTGTTTGGTGTCTCAGGTGACGGCGGCGCCGCGTCAGCGACCGTGTCCCTGCGAATGATCGAGGCTGCGGGTCGGGGCGTGCTCCTGTACGTCTTTCCCCGTGGGCGGGTCAGCATGCTGACCGACTTTGCGACGCAGGTCGGCCTGCCGGCGACCAAGATGGCCGGTCCGCCGGCGGTCACCGTCCAGACCGCCGAGCGATTGCGGGACTTCGGGTTGGGCGCGCAGGTCTTGGCGGACCTCGGGTGTGGGAAGATTCGTCTGATGACCAACAATCCACGCCGGGTGGTCGGTGCCAGCGGGTATGGCCTCGATATCGTCGAGTGCGTGCCTATCCGCGCGTCCGCGAAAGTGGTAGCTCTGCGAGAACGAGAGGGTTGAAGAGCGGATGGCCAAGACACACGAAGGAATGTTGCGCAGCGACGGGAAGCGGTTCGCGATCGTCGCGTCGCGTTTCAACGATTCGATCGGGAACAAGCTGGTCGACGGGGCATTGGACGCCATCCGCCGAACCGGCGGGTCGGTCGACGACGTCGAAATCTTTCGCTGCCCTGGTGCGCTTGAGATCCCGGGGCTGGTCCGGCGGGTCGTGGACACGGCGAGATTCGACGCGGTGATCTGCATCGGCGTTGTGATTCGTGGAGCCACTCCTCATTTTGATCTCGTGGTGAACCAGGCGGTGGGGGGGATTGCACGGATTGCCGTGGACGCGCAGATCGCCGTCACGTGTGGGGTTCTGGCCTGTGATTCCATCGAACAGGCGATCGAGCGCGCGGGCACCAAGGCGGGAAACCGGGGCGCGGACGCCGCGATGGCGGCCATCGAAATGGCCGACCTATACGCGACCATCAAAGGGCAAGCTCCGAATGGAGGGCCCCGGCGCCCCTAGGGGTTCGGGGTTTGCGGTCCATGTCAATGGTCGGTGGGGTGGGACCGCGTCGACGCGCGCGCGAAATCGCGTTGCAGATCCTCACCCAAATGGACGTGAATCCCGAGATGGATGCCGCGCTTGGTTTGCGCCGGTACTTCGATCATCTCGCCGGAAATGACGATGCGGAGTCCGACGAGCCCCAAGGGCTGGGCGATCCAGGCGCGCCCGCGTTCGACAAGGCGTTCGTCGAAGAGTTGGTTTCGGGCGTAACCAGTCGCCGCGATGAACTGGACGCGATTGTTCAGGGCTTGTCGCGCAACTGGCGCATCGAGAGAATGGCCCTGGTCGAGCGGAACGTCATTCGCGTGGCGCTGTTCGAGATGAAGTTCATCGCTTCGATCCCCACCAACGTCGCGCTCAACGAGGCCGTGGAACTCGCAAAACGCTTCAGCACGGCCGAGGGGGCGGCGTTCGTGAACGGCCTTCTGGATCGGGCGGCCACGGAGCTTCAGCTTCGCCGCTGAACCAGCCCGCCCTCCCAGGCCACGAGGATCCAAAACACCGCAGGGTCAGCCACCGCTTCATCCGGGCGGAAGGCGCGAAAGTCCGCCGTCTCGTTCAGAAAGTGCAAGGCATGAAGACTGGTATGAAGACTGTGCCCTCGCGCAAGCTCGATTGTTTGCCACTCGGTCGTGTTCGCTGATAAGGCGAGCGGAGCGCGGCTTAGCCGCGCGAAGCGAGGGGAGACCGGGGGCATGCGAGCGGCAGCGAGCCATGCCCCCGTAAAATGAAGTGAAACTTGCGCGCACGATGGAATCGGCGACGATCTCACAATGTCCTCGCGCCCGCGGCCTCCCACCTTGGATGCCGCCGTCCAACAATTCCTGGACCACATCAAGGTGGAGCGCGAGTTGACGCCGGCGACCGTGGCCGCGTACGGGTGCGATCTGGCTGCGTTTGCTCGATTCGAGAGTGCACGGGGGCACCGTTACGCTTCGGACGTGCGTTCGATCGACGTGCTGGCTCACCTGGCCAAGTTGACGGACGACGGCCTGACCGCCCGTTCGCAGGCACGGCGGCTCGTGGCGTTGCGACAGCTCTTCAGATTCTTGAAGGGAGAGCGTCTTTGCGATGCCAATCCGACTGAAGAAATCGACCTGCCTCGGTTCGGTCGCAAGCTACCCGACTTCTTATCGGTCGACGAAGTCGATCGCTTGTTGGCGGCGCCCGATCGCCGTACGCATCGCGGGCTGCGCGACGCGGCTATGCTTGAAACCCTGTACGCGACTGGGCTGCGCGTGTCCGAGCTCGTGCGGTTGCGTTTTCGCGACGTGAACTTCGATGCCGGCTACCTGATGGCATTCGGAAAGGGGCGGAAAGAACGCCTCGTGCCGGTGGGGGAGGTGGCTATCGCCGGAATTCACGCCTATGTGGAACTCGGGCGACCGGCGTTTACGCAGGGGCGCGCCCTTGATGCCCTGTTTCTCACCCATCACGGGCGGACTATGACCCGGCAGGGGTTTTGGAAGCTGCTCGGCCGTTACGCTTCGGCTTCCGGAATCCGAAAACGGATCTCGCCCCACAAACTCCGCCACTCGTTCGCGACACACATGGTCGAGCGGGGTGCGGATCTGCGGGCCGTTCAGGCGATGCTGGGCCATGCCGATATCGGCACGACCGAAATCTACACACACATGAGCCGCGCCCACCTCCGAACCGTCTACGATCGATTCCATCCACGAGCTTGAGCGCGTGACTCACTAAGGAGAAGAAGATTGCGCCGAGCGGGTTCAGCCTAGGGGCGTTGAAGGCCGATCTCAGGGAGGTCGCCGGATAGCCATCCTACGAGCCGCGTGCGACTCGTAGATGTCCGAAATCCCAGGTCCTCCGCGGCCACGCGGGTCGGATCGGGCAAGACCTTCCGTCCGTGTCCTGTTGCTTTTCCCAGTCCCAGTCAATCACGCTAGCGCCAAAACCGGCCGGCTAGCGCCAGAACCGGCCGGAATTCATTCAATTGCGCGGCGCACCTTGACCTGCATGTCGACATTCGCCATCTTACTGACACGGTGTCGACGTCCGCAAAGCAAGCCTCCCGTGCTCTCGACGACGCGACAGTCACGCCGGAGGTGTCTTTTCGGTCGGATGATTTGCTTCCTTTGGCGACCGCCACGGCCAAGGGCGATCCCGAGGCTGCGGCGACGCTGATCCTACACGTGGCGGGACCCATGTTGAGGGTCGTCCGCAAGGTTCTGGGGCGACAACACCCCGACATCGACGATGTCGCGCAGGACGCCGTGATTGCCCTGCTTCGCGCGCTCGGAACATTTCGTGGTGAATGTTCGGTCGTTCATTTCGCCAATCGCGTTTCGTTGCTCACGGCCTTGGCCGCACGCCGTCAGTTACGCGCGCGGCACCAACAGGGAGAGGCCCACGGTGCAACCATCGAGAACATGCCGGATGAATTGCCGTCGCCGTTGGCCACCACGCTCAGCTCACGTCGGCGTGAACTGGTTCATCACTTACTCGATGACCTTCCGGATGTTCTCGCGGAATCCCTGGCTTTGCACTTCGTGCTGGGGTACACGGTCGAGGAGATTGCCACGACCGTCTCGGTGTCGCCCAACACCGTCTGGAGCCGGCTGCGGCAAGGGAAACGCGCGCTTCGTCGAAGACTGCAGTCGGATTCGCACCTGGCCGAACTGTTGGAGGTGAGGCCGTGAACAATTCTATTCACGGTGGTCGAGACGGACGACGGGACGACGAGTGCCGCGGCGATCTCTTGGCACGCGAACGGCGGGGTGAGCTTTCGGGCTCCGATTGCTTGGCGTTGCGGGCCCATCTGGCCGAGTGTTCGTCGTGTCAGGTTGCGCGGCGGGTTTTTGTCGATTTCGAGGATGTGAGCGGCGTCGACCTGCGGGACGGGGCACGGATCGAGCGGATGTCGAGCGCAGCCCGGCGATGGGCGCACCAACGTAACCGTCCGGTTTCGCGCCTGTGGAAGGGCCGCGGACGCTTGAGGGCGCTGGGCCTAACCGCTTGCGTGCTGCTCATCGGTGGTACCTCCAGCGCCACCGTTTGGTTGTGGAAAGGTCCGGCCGCGTTCCGGTTGTATTCGATCATGTCAGGGGATCTCCTGCCCCAGGTACCGGTGTCACGGTCAAGTGGACGACCAAGTTGGCGAGAAGGCGATTCTTCCGCGGGCACGTCGATCGGCCTGCTGCCGTCGGCGGCCATACACGCCGGCTTCGAGAACGCCGCGTCGGGGGTCGGCACTCCCCCGGCTACCCTGCCCAGAGCTGTTCAGGTGACGCCGTCGGGGGCGGGCGCCCCGGCTCGCTCGCTGATTCGGTCGGCCTCGCGACATTCTGTGCGCGTCGTCAATGAACTCGCCGCGACCCCGGCGTCACTTCTTCGCGAGGCGGGCGATCGGCGGCGCGAAGGTGACGCCGAACGCGCCCTACGCCTTTATCGAAGGCTCCAGCAGGACTTCCCGGATTCCTCGGAGGCGGTGGTGTCGTCGGTGGCAATCGGGGGTCTGCTCCTCGACCGCAAGGCCCCGCGGTTCGCGCTGGCTCAGTTCGACGCTTACCTGGGCTCGTCGAGGAGCGGGTCGCTGATCCCCGAGGCCTTGTACGGTCGTGGCCGGGCCTTGGCGGCGTTGGGCGATCGGCAGGAGGAGCGTCAGAGCTGGGAACGCCTGCTCGTCAACTTCCCGGACAGCGCCTACGCTCCCCTGGCCCGGCGGCGGCTAGCCGATCTGAAGTGACACGTGTGGCCCCTGCGCACGGAGGTGTCGGGGCCGCGGGCAGATCCGGACATAGCGGGACGTCTGTCCGCCGGCTGGCGACTGGGCTGATCTTTTGCCTCCTTATGCGGGAGGGTCTGGCCTCGGGTCAATCGACCCTGTCCGATTTGACGACGTCTCCATCGCTGAACGGTGAGGCCGCGGTCGAGATCACCGTGGTGGGCGAGCCAGCGGACCTGCAACGAATCCGCTCCGTCATCGAGCCGCGGTTGCTCGGCGGGTCGAGGCCTCGCTGGACTCGTGTCGCTCGGTTCGATCCGATGGAGATTCTAAAGACGATTCACGATCCACAGATCGCCATCGTGCGTTGCTGGGTGGACACATCGGATGCCATACGCGCGCGACTTTTCCTGGTCGCGCGATCGGGCCAACGGTTCCTGGTAAGGGACGTCGAACTGTCGGGGAATTACAACGAGGTGGATCGCGAGTCGCTTTCGAACGTGCTGGAGCTGTCCATCACGGCCCTGCTCGAGAATGAGAAAGTGGGCCTGACCAGGGCGCAGGCGGCGGCGGTCCTTGCCGACCGGGAACAGCAGTCCTCGAAGGCCCTCGTGGCCGCTCAGCCCGTTGCGCGGGTTGATCTGCCCCCGGCGCAGGTACAGACCATCGTCGCGCAACGGTCGCCGGAGCTCGGGGCCTCGTTACGAGCCAGAGCGGGTGGGTTCTATGGTGCGCTGGTCCCGGGCGGGGGGCTCCCAATCGCCCATGGCCCGGGCGTGTGGTTCGCTTTGGGCGGCGCCGCGGGCCGGTCGGCAGTGGGCGCCTGGATGAGCGGTCAGTATCGGTGGCCAGAACGAATCACGGGTCCGGCGGCGGGCGCCGAACTGTTGACGATCGCGGCCCGTGGCGGCCTGGAGATTCGGATTCCATTCGGGGCGTATCAGGTGAGCGCGTGCCTTGGCATCGGCGCGGACGTGGTGCGGCTGTCGCCCCAACCCGGAACCATCGACCGAAGCGCGATGCTTACGCCGCAGCGATGGTCCCAGAGCCTGGCTTTCACGGCGATGCTCGGAATCCACAGGGCACTTAGATCGCGGGTTATTGTAGGAGTGGCGGTGTTGGCAGATATCCTGCCCACCGTCGTCCATTACGATCAGGACGTCGCGGGAACGAGGTCCGAGGTCGCGTCGCCCGGCCGAATCCGCCCCGGCTTGATGGTCGAGTTCGGCGTTCGCTGAATCCGGGGGGCAGGGTCGATGTGGCCCAAAGCCCCGATATCGCCGGGCCGGGGTTGGCATCATCATTATTGAACGCAAATGATTTCAAGGCCATAGGCCGATTTGCGTCAGTCCAGCCGGGGATCACCAGGCGCAAGGCGATCGCTGGTTGCGCGCCCAAGACATCGACGCGGTGCTCGTTAGGCATCGGCGCTGAGTTGGTAAGGACCTCGGTTCAACTAGATGCTCAGGAAACTTCATCACTCAGGAATCAGGTTCGGATGGCCTGGGGCCTGGGATGAGGGGCTCGGTTCCACGTCTGGAGGTAACGAATGACGCGTAACGATTTGTCGAGACGACGTTTTATCACGTCGGCAGGCGTGACTATCACGCTTCCGATGCTGCCGTCCCTGATGTACTCGCGTCGAGCGGGCGCTGCGGCGGTGGACGCTTGCACGCCCAAGAAACGCCTCCTGACATACATGTTTCCGAACGGACACAAGCTGGACGAGCACGTGCCGACGACGCCGGGGTCCGGGGCGGCCTGGACACTGCCCCCGATGTTGGTCCCAATGCAGTCCCTGAAGTCCGACTTGCTTTTCGTGAGTGGGCTCGAAAATCAGCAGCGGCGTCGCACCCTCGGTGATCACTCGATCGGTTCCGGATCGCTTTTCACGGCCCGAATGCCGACTTTGCAGCAGCAGGTTACGAACTCCTCGGTGGACCAGATCGTTGCGGATGCCATCGGTGCTTGCACGCAACTTCCCCTCGCTTCTCTGCAACTGGGGACGCACAACATCGCGGGCGCCGATCAATTTGGCACCTACTACACCAGGAATATCTCTTGGCGCGGTCTGTCGATGAAGGCCGCCGACGGGACGATGAGCTTCCCGCAGGGTGCAGCGACGCCGCTGGGAAAGGAAATCAGCGCGCAGGCGGCCTTCAACAGCATCTTCCAGGGGACCGACCCCGTGACGAGCAGCGCGGACGCGACCATGCGCCGACTGCTGAAGAAGAGCGTCCTGGACGCGGTCATTCCGTTCGCCGATACGCTGAAGTCAACCCTCAACGCCGCCGACAACATCAAGGTGGATGAGCTTTTTACGGGGATTCGAGCGCTGGAAGTCAATCTCTCAAAGGCGCCCGCTGTTGTGAATTGCGCCAAGCCGACGAATCTCACTTTGACCGATGTCTTCCAGAGCGGGCAACTGGAATCCATGCACGAAATGATGGCACTGGCTTTTCAGTGCGACATCACGCGGGTCATCTCGTTCATGATGGGTGACGCCCAGAACCAGCGCGATCTGAAGTTCATTCCGGATATCGGCGCCCTTGGTGGTGATTCGACCGATCACACCATTTCGCACCACATGAACGCGGGGCAACGCCTCGTCAAGTTCAGGGCGGCGGTTCTCTGGAAACAGACCCAAATCGCAAGTTTTCTGACCAAGCTGAAGACCAAGACCGACGCCGACGGTCAGCCTCTCCTCGCGAACTCGTTGGTGTTGATCAGCAGCGATCTCTCCGATGGAAATGCTCACAATCACGACAACTACCCGATGCTGGTCGCCGGTCAGCTCGGTGGTGCTGTCGTGACCGACCGGCACGTCGCCTACCCGGTCCTGAAGGACTACACGATGCAAAAGACGTTCGGTGATTTCTACATCAACCTTCTGAGCCTGTACGGCGTCAACGTGAAGACCTACGGAGACGACGGGAAGGAGGCGCTCGCATGGAATCGCTAAAGAGTCTAAAGACAGTCGGCCGCGGGCTGGGCATGATTGCGGTTGCGGTCGGCCTGGTGAGCTGCACCGGGAAGGTCACCACAAACAAGACTGGTCCTGCGACTGGACCCCAGTCCCAGGGGGGCGATACTACAGCTACAGGCGGACCAACGGCACCCGGCGCGACCGCGCCCGGCGCCATGGGTACGGTCGCGACTACGCCGAATGCGACGACGCCAGGTGCGACGGTGCCCGCGGCGACGGCTCCGGCAAGTGGCCTCGGCACGTTGGCTCCCCCCGCGACAGCGCCCGCGAATCCTGGAACGGTCGTCATTCGGCGCTTGAACGCCGCGGAATACAACAACACCGTCCGGGATCTCCTGGGAACAACGCTCACGCCCGCTACGGCTTTTCCATCCGACGATCTGGGAGCGGAGTTCACAACGGTTGGCTCCGCGCTGAGCCTGTCCCCCAACTACGTCACCGAGTATGAAAACGCCGCTTTTGCCCTGATGGACGATCTGTTTCCCGCGACGGCGACGGCCGCGAGCACGGCGAGGCAGAAGACCATCGTGACCTGCACAGTCGCCACGGGCGGTGACCCGTGTGCCCGCACGATATTGACCGCCTTCGCGAAACGTGCCTTTCGCCGGCCCGCGACGACCGCCGAACTTGACTCTTTGATGTTGCCTGTCACGACGGCAAAAACTTTGGGCGCCACGCCGACGGATGGCCTGAAGGGCGCGCTCGCGGCCGTTCTGATGTCCCCGTACTTCATATTCAAAGTGGAGACCGATCCGGCCGGAGCCACCGGTCCGCATCGCCTGAACCCGTATGAATTGGCGACGCGCTTGTCATATGCCCTCTGGGGATCCACCCCAGACGACACACTGTTGGCGGCCGCGGACGCCGGTCAGCTGTCGACCGATGATCAGCTAACAGCTCAGATAACGCGCCTGCTCGCTGACCCGCGTGCTTCGAACGTCGTGGATGAGTTCGCCGGCGCCTGGCTGGATTTCAAGAGCGTGGAATCGCACGAGGTCGATGCGACAGTCTTCAAGTCGTTTAGCCCCGCGGTGGCGCACTCGATGAGATTGGAGGCGCGGAATTTCATCCAGGACTTTTTGTCTTCGACACAGCCGGTGAGCGGGATGTTGACGGCCAATTTCACCTATGTGGATGCAAATTTGGCCAAGTTGTATGGGCTGTCGGCGACGGCCGGGAAGGTCGGGGCCGACGGGACTTGGAAGGCCGACACGTCGACCACCCAGCGGTCGGGCCTCCTGACGCTCGGTTCGATTTTGACAACGACGTCGTTGACCACGAGAACGTCTCCCGTCAGGCGCGGAGATTTCATCTTCTCCCGGCTGCTCTGTGGATACATTCCGCCCCCGCCGAATAACGTTTCTACGACACTGACGGTCGACCCGTCGGCGACCCTGCGCGCGACCTTGGCGGCACATCGAGCGAACCCGACGTGCGCACCCTGCCACAACATCATGGACCCCTTGGGTCTTGGTCTGGAGAACTACGACGCGGTCGGGACGTACCGGACCATGGAGGGCACCGTACCGGTCGACGCCAGTGGAAACCTCGTTGATGGAACCCCCTTCAACGGAGCCAAGGAACTGAGCATCGCCTTGGCCAAGGATCCTCGATTCACGCCCTGCATGACATCGAAGTTTATGACGTACGCGATTGGGCGCCTCATGGATCAAAAGGACGATGTCGCCTGGGCGAACTACCTGGCCGAGCAGTCCAAAACGGCCAACGGCAGCCTAAGCAGTGTTGTTCGGGCCGTTCTTACGAGTGAAGCGTTCCGCAGCCGTCAGCCCCTTTAACACAGCCCACCGGACGTTCGTGTTGCCGTGGGCGCGGCTTGACGCTCCATTGGGAGTTCACAAGGAGAGCGATGAGGAAACTGCGCGAAGGCTTGCTGGTATTCACGTCCGTCCTATCTGCGTGCGCCGGCTCCAACATGGGTGGAGCGGCGTCGGGCGGGTCGGCAGTGAGCGGCTCGACGGGAGGAGCCGCCACGAGTACCGGAGGGGACACCTCTTTGCCCGGCAGCGGAGGCAGC
>JADGRC010000273.1 GCA_017881245.1 Pseudomonadota bacterium | reverse complement strand
CGCGCCGACCAGCGACATCACGATCGAGCTCGTCGGCCGCACCGCTACGCGCACGTGCCGCATCGGAAGATCCGTCCTGACGATGTTCCGGTAGCACCGGTTTCATAACCTGCTCGCGGGTGGCCGCGAACGGGGCCGCCCCGCCCGGCGCGGAGCCCACTCTCGTGGCAAGCGCCCTTGGGGCGAGCACCCGGTGGGGCTGTTCGCGGTCAGGACCCGGGGACGAGGTTACGAAACCACTTCCAGCCTGTTTCTCGTGCGTGTCATGTCGTCCTCCCGCCCGACTGCGAGCGACGCGACGGCGGCATGCGGATGACTGCGGACCGAGTGGTCCTGGACTTGCGACTGGCTGACTCTCAGCCGCTCCTCAGGGATAGGCCGGGGCGCCGGAGCGTTCCTTCCGCCAGTGCCGGTTGAATCGGACCCGACGCTGCCGGTATTCCGGCTGTGCTGATCTTCCGTCTTGCTCGCGTACGCCACATTTCCTAGGGTTCCGCCCACGCCGCACGCTGGCACGCGGAGTGCATTGAGACTCAGGCCCCTGCCGCCGGGGGCTGCCCCTACATGCCTTCAATCGGCGCGTTCCATCTGCTCCCACACCGGCGTTCCCGAATTTTCTCAGACCGCGCGGAGGCTCAGGTTCGCTTCTCTATTCGGCTCGCAAGGGTCTTGTCGCGGTCGATCCGGTTTCCCACTGAATCTTTTGTCCATCTATAGAGGAGAGAAAGCATGGCGACACTGAAGGAAACGCTGGCACAGAAGATTGCCGAGCACCGTCTCCGCACCACCAGGCTCACCAAGGAATTTGGCAAAATCATCATCGATCAGGTCACCATCGATCACTGCATCGGCGGCGCCCGCGATATTCGCTGCCTGGTCACCGATATCTCGTATCTCGACCCACAGGAAGGGATTCGTTTCCGCGGCAAGACCATTCCCGAGACCTTCGCGGCGCTGCCCAAGGCTCCTGGATCCAAGTACCCGACCGTCGAGTCGTTCTGGTACTTCCTGCTGACCGGCGACGTTCCGACCCAGGCTCAGATTGACGCCGTGGTGGCCGAGTGGAAGACCCGTCAGGCCGTTCCCGCCTTCGTGTGGGACGTACTGCGTTCACTCCCCCGCGACAGCCATCCGATGGTGATGCTGTCGGTCGCGCTGCTCGCGCTGCAGAAGGATTCCAAGTTCGCCGCCTTCTACAGCTCGGGCAAGTTCAACAAGATGACGGCGTGGGAAGCGGTCTATGAGGATGCCAGCGACATCGTGGCCCGCCTTCCGATTGTCGCCGCCTTCATCTACAACCTCAAATACAAGGCCGACAAGCAGATTGCCATCGATCCGAAACTCGACATGGGGGCCAACTTTGCCCACATGATCGGTCAGAGCGAAGAGTACAAGGAAGTGGCCCGGATGTATTTCATCCTCCACTCCGACCACGAGTCGGGCAACGTCTCGGCGCACACCACCCATCTGGTGCATTCGGCCCTTTCGGACCCCTACTACGCCTACTCCGCGGGTCTCAACGGTCTGGCAGGGCCGCTCCATGGCCTTGCCAACCAGGAAGTGCTCGACTGGACCATCAAGTTCCAGCAGAAGTACTGCAAGGACGTCGAGCCGACCAAGGAACTCATCACCAAGGCGCTGTGGGACACGCTCAACGCCGGCCAGGTTGTTCCCGGTTACGGCCACGCGGTTCTGCGCAAGACCGACCCGCGCTACATGTCGCAGCGCGAGTTCTGCCTCGCCACGCCTGGTCTGAGGGACGACAAGCTCTTCAAGCTGGTCTCCATGATCTTCGAAGTGGCGCCGGTCGTCCTCGCCGAGCACGGCCATACGAAGAACCCCTGGCCGAACGTCGATGCCCAGTCGGGCGTCATCCAGTGGTACTACGGCCTCAAAGAGTGGGACTTCTACACGGTTCTATTCGGCGTGGGCCGGGCTCTCGGCTGCATGGCCAACATCACCTGGGACCGCGGCCTCGGATACCCGATCGAGCGTCCGAAGTCGGTCACCACACCGATGCTGGAGAAGTGGGCCGCCGAGGGTGGCCGTAAGCTGAGCTAAGGCGTCATTCCATCGGCGGTTCTTCCTCCCAGTGACTCTGGTCGAACGCGCGCACGCCGCCGTAGGGCGACGGGCGCCCGAGCCAGTCCTGACCCACGTCGCCAATCGGCGCGCCGGGCGGCGCGTCCGGCGCCGCAAACGGGATCGGCCTGGCGATATCGAGCGGCCGCTCGAGGAAGCGCTTGATGTCGGCGGCCACGAGCGTGCGCTGCGCCGTGTCGGCCTCCGTTTTCGCGACCGCCGTTCTCAACCTGGCCGCGAGCTTCGAGAGCTTCAACGACGCGATGGCCCGGACCTGTCCGTTGGGCGACCCGGAGGCGAGCCACATCACGCGGTCCACCAGCACGCGCTCTTCCGCGCGCCGCACCTCTGCCTCGTACGGCGTCGCCGTCGGCGCGTCGAACGTGGCCGCCGTCAGCCGATCGATGACGTCCTCCAATCCGGGCATCTGCGGGTTCAAGGCGTG
>JADGRC010000272.1 GCA_017881245.1 Pseudomonadota bacterium | reverse complement strand
GTTGCCTTTGCCGCTCGATCCCTTTCGTTTGGATGGGGTGAAGGTCGTTCGAGATTTCAGGGCGTCGGGACGCCGCTACGCCGCGCCGGCCGTCGTGGTTCTGGATCGGACGGTCACGCGCGTGTTTCCTAGCGGCGCCGAAATGGTCCTGAACCACGAGATCGTGCGTGTCCAGAGCAAAGACGCAATTCAAAAATGGGGCGAGATCTCCGTTCCGGAGCGGACCGAGATCTTGACCCTGCGCACTCACAAAGCGGACGGAACGACGCGTGAGCCGGAAGAACTGGCGGGCAAGGACACCATCTCGGCCGCTGACCTGGCCATCGGCGACTATGTCGAGAAGGAAACCATTGAGACGCGTGCGCCCCGAGACGCCTATCTCACGGCATCCGGTCGCCACGCCGCCGCCGGCGACGCGACGGCGCCACGCGGCGGCTTCCTCGGCGATCGGTTCTATTTTCAGTCGTTCGACGCCCCACTCGATCGGAGCGAGTACGTGTTGGTGACCACCCGGGAAACCGCCGACCAGATGCACTTCGATCGGCGCGCCGGCGCGCCCGATCCCGTGCGGTCCCCGGCTTCCTCGCCGTCGGTAGGCGACGCTGACACGAGCGACGACAGCACGACGGTGACGACGTTTGCCGTGACCCACGTGCCGCAACTGTTCGCCGAGCGATCCTCGGTTCCGTCAATCGAATTCGTCCCGTCGGTGCGCGTGTCCTTGGGGATCGGCTGGGTCGCGTGGACGCGGTTCTTGCGCGAGCAGTTGTACGGCACGGCGCGCGCCGCGCCCTTGCTCGATCGCGCGGCCGCCGAGATCCAGGCATTGTCTCCAAGCGCGCAACCCGAGGCCCGGGCCTCCGCGCTTGTCGCCTGGGTCGGTCGAAATGTCGAAGCTGATGATGATCTTCGCGAATCCGCCAGTTTCAGCGTTGCCCGCGGCCGTGGTAACCGCCTGGCCGTCATGCTCGCGCTCGGGAGCGCTCTGGGGCTCGATGCGCGACCCGTGCTGGCGCGATCCCTGTTGACCGCCGAGGGTCAGGCGGCCGTGCCCCTTGAGGAGGCCGACGACTTCGCTGATCCCCTGGTTCGTTTCGAATTCCCGGAGCACCGGGTCTTTTACGCGGATCCGCGTCTGAAACATGCTCCGCTCGGTTATCTGCCTCCCGGTCTGGACGGCGCGCGCGTGCTGATCCTCGACCGCGGCGAATTCGAAATCGCGCACAGTCGGATCGGTGAAAATCGGGCCGTGGACGTCGCCGCCCATCTGGACGCCGAGGGTGGTGGCACCGCCAATGTGGTCGAGACACTTCGGGGTTGGTCGGCCCTCGAATGGGCGGAGATCGTCGATCGGTTCGGTTCCGATTCCACCAAGCTGCGCCAGGATTTCGAGCAACGTTGGCTCGGCGTACAATTTCCCGGAGCGGTTTTGAAGGATCTGCGGATTGAAATACTCGGCCCCGATCAGGCAACCGCCGGCCTAGGCCCGGCCACACCGACCCATGCGGCGACTGGGGCGGTGCTCGTCGCCCCGCCGATTGCCAAGAGCTCGCCGTCGACCGACGGAGGAACCACCGCGTCATCGGCCCCGAAAGGTCCCTACACGGCGGTGGAGGCCCGCCTGCGCTATTCCTTCAGCAGCGCACGTTTCGCTCAGAGGCGCGATCGTGAGTTCCGGCTGCACCCGACGTTCTTTGGCTCGCAGCCCGGCCGCCGATACGCGACCGAGCCGCGCCGCGCGACGGGCTTGTTAACGGGGTTCGATATTCCGCTCGACCTGCGTGTGCGTATCGACCTTCCGCCAGGGGCGCGATTGGTCGAGCCGCAACCGTCGTTGGCGCCCGACAGTAGGGCGGGCGCGGGCGCCCTGGTGACCGGGCCCGAGGGGTATCGCTTCCTCGAGGATCGACGAATCGATTCCGGAGGGAGCGCGGCAGCCGTTCTCGTCATTCGGCGTCAGTCTCGCTTGCCCATCATGCGCGTGCCCCCGCGGGACTATCCAGCTCTCGCGGCGGCCTTGCGCCGCGTGGACGCCCTGGAGCAGGAAGAGGTTCGAATCGGCGTCGGGCCGGGACGGCCATGACATGCGGCCGGTCATGCGGGGTCGCGGGGGCATCACCGGTTCGAACGGGTGCTTCGTGATCTGCGCGCGGTTCATCCCCCCCTGCTTGGTCGCGACGCTCATGGCGGGGCTGACGATGGGCTGTGGCCCGCGGCGCGGTTCGCAGCAAGTGCACGATGACCGATTGGTCGTCGCGCGCGCCAGCGACGCCACGAATCTGGATCCAGCTCGTGCCTCCGACATCGAATCGCTGGAGGTGGCCGAACAGGTCTTCGGCCGATTGGTTCGCTTCGCCGCCGGTCGTCTGGAGCCGGAGCCTGATCTTGCGACCAGCTGGTCCGTCAGCGCGGATGGAATGATTTGGACGTTCGAACTGCGCCCGCGTGTTCACTTTCATGACGGCACGCCATTCGACGCCGCCTCCGTGGTCTTTTCGTTCGAGCGGCAAATCGTGTCGGACCATGCGTTCCACGAACCGGACTTCGTCTGGACGCGGAGTTACCAGAACATCAAACAGGTGATAGCCCTGTCGCCCCTGCGGGTGCAGTTCCAGATCGATCGCCCTTACGCGCCGTTTCTCGCCAACCTGGCCATCGGCCCCGCCGCCATCGTATCGCCGACGGCCGTCAAGAAGTGGGGGTCGAAGTTCGGCCATCATCCCGTAGGCACGGGACCGTATCGGTTTCTCGAATGGATCCCCGGTGACCGCGTCACGTTGGAGCGCAATGACGACTACTGGGACCAACCGGCCAAGATCAAGTATCTCGTGCTGTTGGTCCTGCCCGATGCGCGCCAGCGCATGCAAGCGCTGGAGTCGGGAACCGCGGACATCATTCAACAGGTGGCTCCGGACGACATTCCCCTGATTCGCCTGGATCCGGACCTGAGATTGGTATCCGCGCCGGCGGCGTTGGTCGCTTATCTGGCGTTGAACACTCAACGGCGGCCTCTGGACGATCCGCGGATCCGGCGTGCGATTGCCCACGCCATCCGCCGCGACGCAATCGTTCGATATGTGTATCAGGGACTCGCCACCGTCGCCGTCGGACCGCTGCCGCCCAACGTCTGGGGCGCCCGCAGTGATCTGGTGTCGTTCGAATACGATCAGGAGCGGGCGCGCACCTTGTTGGCCGAGGCCGGGTTCAGCGGAGCCATCGGCCGGTCGTTGAAGCTCTACGTCCCGTCGGTGGCTCGCCAATACGTTCCGGCTCCCGATCGCGTGGCCTCCGTGATTCGCAGTTGCCTGGGGGAGGTGGGGCTCCCGATCGAGATCGTCACCCGCGAGCCGGGGGACCTGCAGCGCGCGCTGTGGGCCGGCGAGCACGATCTGGCCCTGACCGGGTGGTTCGGGGCCAACGGCGATCCGGACAATTTCTTGTACAACCTCCTCGATTCCGACAACACGACAGGCAGTCATCCGTCGAACGTTGCCTTTTACTCGAACGCCTGGTTTCACGACATCATCGGCATGGCCCAAAGGATTACCGATCGGACCGAGCGCGAGCGGCTGTATTCGCAGGCCCAGGCCATAGTCGCAAACGATGCGCCATGGCTTCCGTTGGCGCACCCGATGGTCATGTTCGCGGCGCGCGCGGGGATTCACGGCCTCGTGGTCCAGCCATCCGCGATGGCGCTCTATCGATCCGTGGAGCGCGCGCGATGAGCGACGTGCCGAGCAAACCCAGTCGCCCGGACGAGTCGGCCTTGATCCGGTCGTCCGCCGATTGGTTGCTGCGTCGCTCGGGAATGTACCGGTTGTCCACGATGCTTCGCTTCAAGCCCCCCGCGGCGGCGGGGCGCCCTGGCCTTCGCCGCCGCCGCCAGGGCCTGCGTTGGAGATTGTCGCTGTTCTTGATCGTCGCCACGCTGGTGCCCGTCATCGCGGTTGCCGCGGTCTCAATCGCGCTCGTGCTGTCTAGTGTCGAACAGGGCATCGAATTCGAGGCCTTGCGCGCATTGCAGGTCGCGCGCGGTCTGTTGCTGCAAGAGGTTCGCGAGCGTGCGAATGCGGCGGCGGCTCTTGCGGACGACGCTCAGTTGCTGGAAGCGCTCGCCTACGCACCAACCGAAGTGCGGCGGCGATTGGCAGAGCTGTCCGAGCAGCAACCGTCGGCCTTGGTCGAGGTGACGGATCCATCGGGGCGGGTCATCGCGCGGTGCGCGGTCGGGACCTGCAATGACGCCTCGATCAACGAGCGTTTTGCCGCGTTCGAACCCGCGGACCGATCGCCCGTCGTTCGGAGGGCACTCGAGTTCGAGCGGAGCATCAGCATCGAGTCCGCCGGAGCGCGGCTGGTCGTGCGCGTGGCCCTGCCGCTGTGTGATCGAGCTTTGCGGCTGCTGGGGGCGGCGGTGGTGTCGCTGAGCATCGACGGGCCGGTCGCGGATCGAGTCAAGGCCGAGCTTGGATCCGCGCGGGAGGTCATCTTCTATCGCGGCGTTGAACCGAGCGCGTCGACATTCATGGCCGCCACCGGCGCGCGGTTACTAGGTCCCCGCCTACCCGTACTGGCGGCGCGTTCGATTCAGGCGGCCACGTCGCCGGTCGTTTCCCTCGAGATGGGTGAAAAATCCTACTCCGTAGCGTTCGGACCGATCCAGGACGCCACCGGTCGACGCGTCGGTATCCTGGGCGTCGCGCTCGACCGTGAAACCCTGACGGCGGCGCGCCGGCGCGTGACGCTGACCCTCTCTCTGGGCGCGATCGCGGCGCTGCTGGTCGCGATTGGCCTGGCCGATATCCTGGCGCGCCGATTGACGCGACCCTTACGCGACCTTCACGCCGCGGCGCTGTCGATCGCGCTCGGCAACCTGGACACGAAGATCGGTGTGAATAGTCCGGACGAGCTTGGTGACGTCGCCGAGGCCTTCCGCGTGATGATCCATAGCTTGAAGGAAAATCAAGAAGGCTTGGCCGCGCGGGTACGTGAACTGGTGACCGTGCACCAGGTGGGCCGCGCCATCAGCTCGGTCGTCGATTTGGATCAGGTTCTGCGTTCCGTGGTCGGCGAGGCACTGACCGTGCTGGGCGGCAAGACGGTCGCCATCGCGCTGGCGTGGGAAGGTGCCGGCAACCGCCCGCGGAAGTTCGCGATCCGCGCCGTCGCCGGCGAGCCCGTGGGTCGCCGACTGGCGGAGATGGCGCAGGTGATCGCGCTCGGTGGTCGGGCCCATCGAACCACCAACGTGGAGACCGATTCGGACTTGGGCGCGTCGGCGGCCGTCGCCGGTATCAAGGGCCCGCTCTTGGCCGCGCCGCTGACGTTGAAGGAGCGGCTGGTCGGAGTGATCCTGGTCGGACGATTGGGCGAGGCTCCCTTCTCAGACACGGATCTTCG
>JADGRC010000030.1 GCA_017881245.1 Pseudomonadota bacterium | reverse complement strand
GCCAGGCATTCCGAGATCCAGGTCCCGTACTGGGCCAGGTTGCCCGTGATCTGATAGTTCGAGATGTTCAGGAAGAATCCCTCCGCGCGCGCAACGCCCGCATTTGCCAGGCGGGTCGAAGCGTCGCCGACGTTCAGCCAGCCGCTGTGGGTGCCGTCGAGATAGACGAGCGCGTTGGGCGCGGCCGCGGCCAGCTTGTCGACCGCATAGTTGAGCTGGGCGTAACGGGTCGCGGGATCGGCGCCCGGGGCGTGGATCGTGTTCCCCGCCGAATCGGTGACCGTCGGCTGGCACCAATCGCCGATCCAGGGAATGATCCCCAGGCTGTCGGGCTCGAGGATGACGAGCGCGCGCCGCCTGCCGATGCCAGCGGCAAAGCCGTCGATCCAGGCCTCATAGGAGGCTGTGTCGAGCGCGCCGCCCGCCGAGTACTGCGCGCAATCTCGGAACGGGATGTCATACGCGACCAGCACGGGCACGGTCCTGGTCAGGTCTGCCTGGCGCATCGTCTTGTTCACGTCCGACTGGACCTGCTGCGGCGTGCCGCTGGTGAACCAGACCGCCTGCGGCGTCGCCTCCATGGCGGCCAGTCGGAGCGCATCCGCCAGATCCCGCGCCTTGAACGTGCTGGCGATCTGCTTCACCGCGTCCGGGTCCGGAGCGCGGGTCATGAACTTCGTGTTCGGCGCCAACGTCCGTGACGACGGCGCCTTCGCCGCCAGCGGCGTGACCGCGGCCGGCTCGACGACCGTCGGCGATCCCGACGTCGAATCGTCGGCGCACCCGAGCCCGATTGCGCCCCCACCCAGAATCACTGCCCATAGCCAGGTCTGCTTCTTTCTCATCTCTATCTCTCCCCCTGTTGGTCGACAACGAACGAAAATGAAACAGGCTCGTCCATCCGTTCTCGCCCCCGAGTACGTGCTCTCTCCTCACGCACACGAACGGACGAGCCTGCCCCAACCCTCAGCAATCGACATGCCGTCGGAATTGCGTCGCCAACCCCCGGTTTCTCGCGGAGATCCGCGGACTGGCCAGTGTCCGATCGGTGATCGGGTGATCGCCGATCACCGATCGGGTCGGGTCGGGACACGGCGGCAACCCTCGTGAGGCAGCCGACACGCCTGGTTCTTCAAGGGCCGGGGTTCGAGCTCCTCGAGGCTATGAAGCGTCCGAATTCAAACTGACCATGACGACCGCCAGCGGCGCGGTCGCTCCCGGCAGCGTGACGAATCCGACGTAGTCCCCGTCGGGATGCTCCTTCTTCTCTTTGATTTCGACCGACACGAGAAGCTGCGATCCCCCGGGCACCAGCTCGGCGTGATAGGTGATGGTGGCTGATTTCCCGCCCCCCCCGAGTTTCTGCAGCTGGGTCGTGTGGAGCTGGGCGGTCGGCGGGTAGCTTCGGCCGAGCGGCACAGTGATGGGACCGAGACCGGTTGGAACCTTCGCCAGAGGGGTCGGGACGCGAAAGATGGCCCATCCGGGCACGTCTGGGTTGCTGCTACTGAACGGCAGTCGTATGAGGTCGGAAACACCCTGGTAATAGCGCTCGACCATCTCGGCGGCTGTCCCCCAATACTCTTCCTTCGCGTTGCCGGATTTGATGCCGCCCCAGATTTTGTTCCAGGCGTCGAGGTGGCTGTCGAACATCTGGCTGACGATGTCGAACGCTCGCCGCGCGCCGTTCAAGCCGGGGAGGTTAGAATCCGGAGTGGTCTTCAGTCTTTCGGACATCGTCAGGGCCTTTCTTCTAGTTCTGCGACGTTACGTTGGTGGAGTTCCGAGGCCACCGACCAGGCGGTGCATGAGCATCGTCGTGGTGGCGGGGGCCATCATGTTCAGGGCGAGGGAGATGTCGTAGGGGCCGTTGGAAGGGGCGGTGTACCTCACGCTCTTGGTGGCGGAAATCTTGAGCATTCTCGTCTTCGCCTCGTACGTCGCCTCGTAGGTCCCGCCGTCAACGTCGAGCCCGCCGTAGTCACGAACGATCAGTGCCTTGCTCCAGAGGCTCTGGTGGAGCGTGTAGTTGTACTTGAGAAGCACAGGGTCGCTCGAATCGGAGGCACCCGCCAGGTCGCTAACGCTGAAAATGTTGCAAACCTCGAAGTCATTCTGCTCGTTCCAATCCCATTGGACGTGCTCGTAAAGGAAGAAGTCTTTGTTTCCGGGCGGCGAATCGAGCGCGACCCAGTCGTTGTTCTGCTTGGTGCAAGCTTTCGAAGCTTTGAAGATCTGCGGAACAGCTTTCTCCCAGTTCGTGGGATACGCCAGGTTGACAAAGGCGATCGCCTCGTCGCGGCTGCCGACTTTGAACGACGATTTGGCTTCCACTGTGGTGATCCATGTGTCGGGATCGAATCGGGGTTGGGCGTCCGTCACGAATGGAGCCTGCAGGTCTTTTGCTGACAAGAGGTCTTTCATTGCGTGCTGGAGTTGGCTGCCTTCGAGGTTCTTGAGCGCCGAGTGCGCCGCCTGCCGGGCGAGTCCAAGGTGCGGATCAGGCTTGCCCTCCCCGTCGCCATCTCGAAGGTGGCGAACCGCCCGATCGAGGGACATCGGCTGCATCTGTCGCGGGAGCCGGAAGGGGACGTTGCGGCTCTTGAGCAGGTACGCGTGGTGAAATACGCTGAGAACCGCGGGGTTCCAGCGCCGAGGATTGGCGTCAGCGGCCATCGCTCGTCAGCTCCTCCGACCTGCTCCTCGTCCCTGGTTCGAACATCGCCCCTCCCCGCGCGTACGCCCAAACTTGGTTGGACAGTAGGTCGGCCGATGGGTTATTGCAAGCAACACGTTATGTGAAACGCGGCTCATCTGGAAATCTTCGCCGGCCGTCGCGTTTTTTCGAGGGGGAGGATAGTGGCGCGAGCGTCTGACGGTTTCCTCATCTACGGAGGCAACGGGTATACGGCGGCCCTTTTGGCGCGCGAGGCCCTTGCGCAAGGGATGCGGCCAATTCTGTGCGGGCGGGACCCCGCCCGGACGGAACAGGCGGCCCAGCGCTTCGGTCTCGGCCACAGGGTGGCGCGGCTGGATGCTCCTCGCCAGCTCGAGAGCGCCCTGCGGGGCGTGCGGGTCGTCCTGAACGCCGCAGGTCCGTTTGCCGACACGACCGCGCCGCTGGTCGCCGCTTGTTTGGACAACGGCGTTCACTACCTCGACGTGAGCGGAGAAGCAGACACGCTGGATTTCGTCAGCGGCAAGCATGTCGAGGCTCGCGCCGCCGGCGTGATGCTCATGCCGGGGGTTGGGTTCGATGTCGTTCCTTCGGACTGTCTCGCCCGGCATGTCGTGGCTCGGCTGTCCCATCCTCGCCGGCTCTCCATCGGGATCACGGGGCTGCGGTCCGCTTCCCGAGGCTCCGCCCGCACGACGATTGATCAGATTGGCAAGAAGGTCCTGGTCCGCCGCGCGGGGCGCCTCTGCACCGTTGCCCCAGCCTCGCTCGAACGGCGATTCGACTACGGGCAGGGACCGAGCGCCAGCCTGGCGGTCAGCTGGGCCGATGTCGTCTCCGCTTACTACAGCACCGGCGTCCCCGACATCGACGTCTACTTCGAGGCGACGCCGGCCGTACGCTCGGCGTTGATCGCCAGTCGCCACCTCGGGTGGTGGATGGGATACCCGCCCGTTCAGCGCTATTTGAAGACCTGGACCCGTCTTCTTCCCGAGGGTCCGGGTGAGGAAGAGCGGGCGACCGCGACGGCCGTCATTGTCGCCGAGGCCGAAGACGAGGACGGTCGCTGCGTGACCGCCAGACTCCGAACGCCGGAGGTCTACACCTTCACGGCCATGACGGCCGTCACGATCGCCGGGCGGGTGCTCACGGGAGACTGGCACCCCGGCTACGAGACGCCCTCCCGGATTTACGGCTCCGACTTCGTGCTGTCGTTCCCCGGCGTCTCACGCGAGGACCTCTAGGAGTCACGTTGACCTTCCCGAAACCAAACGACCCTCCGGTCCGCTATCTGAGCGGCGCGCGACTGGATTCCACGACGCTCCCGCTCTCGGTCGACGTCTCTGAGGTGCGACGGGCGCTGGCCGTCCACCCACGGCTGGCGCTTTCGCCTAGCGCCCGGAGCATTCGCGGAAAGCATCCGATCGTCGTCGATCTGTTCCGGGTTAGCCAGGGGCGCGTAGAGGCTGGGAGAACAGATCAGCACAGGCTCTCGTCAATGGCCGGTGGATCGTTTGGTGCTTGGTACGGCGCCGGCGTGGGCGGCGCGATGGGTAGCGCTCAAGGGGCCCTGGCCGGCAGCACGATGGGGGGCTACGTGGGCGAATGGCTTGGCCCCGTGGGGTCACTGCTCGGGACCGCGACCGGTTGGATGGCCGGCGCGGCGTTCGGCGCGTTGGCTGGCTTATCTCCCGGCGTCTCGAAGGGGGCGCGGTTGGGCGCTGCGGCCGCCGGGCGAGCGAGTCGCCGACTCTCGGACACGATCGGGACGTACGACGAGATCCTGATCGGCGTCCCCGACGTGGTCGTTCGCGGCGACGGGGAGTGGCGCCACTTCTTCGTGCTGGGGATGTACACCAACAGCGCGATTGCGCGGTGGGGGGATCGGACGTTTGCGTTCGGCTATCGCAAACAACGCGCAACCATCGTCAACGAGCCATTTGAGGCATTCCAAATGAACGTGAGCGGACGGAGACGCTTTACAGCCGAATTTGCCGCGGTCGAACCTCACGATTGGCGCCCGCGCGGCGCTGTTTTGCACGACGCGTTGTTCGACTTCTACAAGCAGCCGCTGCTTGGGATCACCGAGCGCGGAAAACTCTCCCGTTCGCGCCTGGATCGTTCGTTCACCGATCCGGCGGTCAGATTCGCGGCGCCGGTTCACGCGACCGTCACGTTGGCTCCCGACTTCGCGACGGGCCTGCCGGGCGGGGCGTATTTGCCCGGGCGGCTCTCGGCGTCGCAACCGTGGGGCGTCCTCCACTCGCGATCGGTCATGAGCCGGATCACCTTTCCGACCGAGCTAAAGGAGAAAGGGACGCCGCGGCGGGCCCGCCCCGTCAGATGAAGCGCTCGAGGCCCACCCGCGTCGCCATTGTCGGCGGTGGCTGCGCCGCGATGGCGGCGGCGTTCGAGCTCACCCACCCGCGACAGCGTGGGCGGTTCGCGGTGACCGTGTATCAGCTGGGTTGGCGACTCGGAGGCAAAGGGGCTTCGGGGCGCGGGATCGCGAATCGGATCGAGGAGCATGGGCTGCACCTCTGGATGGGGTACTACGAAAACGCGTTCCGCCTCATGCGCGAATGCTACGCCGAGCTGGGACGGGACCCGCGGCGTTGTCCGATCGCCGACTGGACGCAGGCGTTTTCGCCCGCCCACGGGAACGCTGTCGCCGATCGTACCCCAGGCGGCGACTGGCTCCCGTGGCTCATCGACTTTTCCGCGACCCCTGGGCAGCCGGGAGATCGGGTCGATCAGTATCGGGCCTGGACGGTGCGCGATTACTTGATTCGCACCGCGGGCCTCGCGCGCACGCTGTTCCGAGTGATTCAGCTCCGGACGACTGGCTCGACCGACGAGACATCGTCCGAGGAGGACGACCTCAAACCACCGGCGATTGGCGCCATCATGACCCGCATTCTCAGGTACGGAGAGCTGCTCGGGTTCCAGGCCATCGTCGAGG
>JADGRC010000271.1 GCA_017881245.1 Pseudomonadota bacterium | reverse complement strand
TCGCAAGGTTGGTTCGGAGGTCCGGAAGGAAACTAAATGCCGCAGAATATTATCACAGCTTCTTCTGTCGTGGGGCTTACGATCATCGTACGAACTGCCCCTTGCGCCACTCGGCTTGCGGCATGGCCCCGGGAGACTCACTCCGAGACACAAGCGTAGTCAATCGCTTGATTTGCCAGACAGGGCCAGCGACCGTCGGCCACACCATCCAGCCATGACTGTTTCGAGGCGTCATGGAACAATTCCCCCGTGTTTTCGATGACGGGCCCCTGGCCGTCAAACACGACTTCGCCAGATGTGCCCGTCGTCGGCGCCAAGCCATAGCCAAGCCTTGGCACTCCAAGGGCGCCGTCCGAGACAGCCTTCCAGAGCCGGGTGTTGTTCGCCTATGAGCTCGACCCTGCGCGACCGGCGTCCGAGGCCGCGCTTTCTCCCGGCAAAAGGCGCGGGTACATGAAGCCGGTAACAGCGCTCACCCAGGCGGCGGCCGCGAGGAAGCCTCCGAGCACGTCGGACGGATAGTGCACGCCAAAATAGATGCGCGAGAGGCCGACAGCGACGATAACGGCTGCTCCCAGCACGGTCGCGATCCAGCGCACCGCACGCCACGCGTTGAGGGAGTGCAAAATGACCACGAGACTTCCGATCACACTGGTTGTCCCCATTGCGTGTCCACTCGGGAATGACAAGGACGAGGGGCTCGACAGCAAGTAGACGACGTCTGCACTCGGGCGAGCCCGATGAAACACCGCCTTCAAGAGCAGGTTGAGCAGCAAACCACCCCCTGCCCCGAGCGCGAGATAGCGCGCCTCCTTCGCGCGGCGAAATAGCAGCAAGAGAAGCACTGCCCCCGCGCTGACGACCGTCATCGGCACGCCACCGCCCCACTTCGTACACGAAAGCATCATGGTGTCGAGCGAGCCTCGCCATGCGTCGACCGCACCCTGCAATAGCTTGTCCAATCCGTCGACTTCTCCCTCTTGGATCTCGTTCGCCAGGCGCACGAAGCAGACCACCGAGCCGATCGAAAGCAACAGACTCCAGCGATGACGTTGCCACAACCGCCGCAGGAAGGTTGTCAGGGACAAAACCGGACGAAAGGCGCCCACGGCGAGACCCTACCGCTGAATCGAGCTTCGACCCCAATCCCTCGGGCTCGGGCTCGCGGTTGCCTCTGCCTCACGATGAAGATGACGCGCGTATTCGGGGCCGCATACAGGTTGAGTTCTACACTCAGGGACCCTCCGCTACTGGCAATAACATTGGCGGCTGGGATGGCTTAGTAACAGGATTTGTCCCTTATTCAGGACGGCCGTATGGACCCGGAACTTCGATAACAGCTGTATCGGTCGTAGGAGATCTGAACCATCAGTATAATTCTCCACATGTATGGTGGTACTTGGGCGGTTCCGGTCACGACAACGCCGGTTGTAATTGACGATCCAACCCGGCTCTGGAGATGTTGTTCATGCGCCTAAGAATGTTATTGTCGGTTCTGGCAATATCATTCAACGCTTGTGGAGCTTCTGGGCTTGGCGTTCCAAAGTGCCTGTTGGATACCGAATGCTCCTCGGGGAGCTTTTGCGACCGAGGGAACTGCGCCGTGGTGAATGCTTTAGGGCGTAAGAATTACGGCATCGAATGCACGCCGCCAGTGGTTACACCAACCGGACGCGTCACAAATAAATGCGGTGCCTACGTCTGTGCAGACGGCCTTTGTCGTTCGTGTATTTCCAACAGTGAGTGCCAAAATCTATATAATGCGCCAACTTGCGGCACCGTCGATGGGTGGCCAGGTAGTAGCTGCGGGGCCTACTAAGGTTAAAGGCCGGCCTACCAAGGCAACTGGCGTAAATTATGTCGCCAGGCGAGCGGGAAAGGAAGGCAGACGTTCGTCTCCGCCGCAGTCGCCGACTCAGAGCTTCTGCGCGCCCGTCTCCTTTTCCCCTTTTCCGCCGCGAGCCTTGGCAAGCCTGACCCGCTGCGCCTCCATGACCAGGCGGTAGGTCTGGGTCGCCTTCGGGGGTATCACCAACGTAGCGAGATGTCGCGCTGGATCGACGAATCGATCGTCGATCCGCAGCTCGAAATGCAGGTGAGGAGGCGACAATTGCACGCCGGTTCGACCGACACGTCCGATCGGTTGACCGGCCACTACGGTCTCGCCCTCCGAAACACTGTACATATCGAGGTGCATGTAGCAGGTGACGATGTGTCGCTCCGGAGCATGCTCGATGCACACGTAGATCCCGCCCGGGCCCAAGTTTCGCCACCGGTAGCGCCCGATGCGGGCGGGCGAGATCGATGCCGCGATGACGCCGCTTACCTCCCGCGCGATCTTCCCCGGGCCCACTACTGGCCAGGCGAGGCGCGCCCTCCAGTGGGGACAGCAGCGTAAGGCCGAAGCTGGTCGTCACGGTCGGCTCGGGGGTTTGAAGATAAAAGCCGATGAGACGCCGGCGCGCTGTCAGCACTTGATCTTCGGCGCCGCTGCCCCGCACGACATCGCCCCAAATAAAATGCGCGACCGGACCGCGATGGGGGACTCCTCCAAAGGCGGCGTCGATTTCCTTGTGGGTCTCGCTCCACATGTGCAAGAGCCTGGCGCCAATCCGCAGATTGGTCGCGGGATCGAGGAGAGCGGATGTGCGCCAGTCGTCCTTGTCGCCCGGAGGGGCTGGCGCACCCGGGCTCCGGTACAAATCGGGCTGAATGCGCAGGAGGCCGGACCCGAGGCGCGATTCACGGCCCGCACGGCAGCCGCTTTGCACGAACATCAGTCCCGCCAGCAAGAACGGATCGACCGTCGCCTCGGTCGCGGCGGCCTGAACCAGATCGCCCAGCGACTGACCATTTGGCCCTCGGGCGGATGCACCTTCCTTGGCCGAATTCGCGGCCGTAGACTCCTTGGCTGGCTCCGTGACCGGACCGCGCGCGCACAAGTGCTCGACACTCTCGCGAAATCGCCGCGGATCGATGGGGGTCGGGTCGACCGGCTCCGTGGGCCAGCGTCCGAGGTCACGAAGTTGGTGCGCTGGCGGTGGCGCAACGGGTGGCCGGCGGGCCGTCCAAGGCCGAGCGGCGTAGGCCGATGGCGGGGCGGCGACGACCAGACCGATCACCAACGCCAGAAATGCGATCCCTCGCGACAAGCATCTAGTTATCTCACGTTTCTCGCGACAGATGAATCTGTCAAAACCAGTTCCATGCTCGCCGGCAACGCATAGCATCAGGTTAAGGCTGGGTTTCGCGCAGCCAACTCCCGATTGCACGTGATCAACTCGCTCGGCGGTCCGGCACCTCGCGCGCATGGCGGACGCGCAGCGGATAGGTACCCGCCGCCCGTGATTCCAGCAGCCCTGCCCCATCCGGTGCCCGGGCGCGCACGGCGGATGGACTGCGTGATGGTCGCCTCCTATATTGACGCCCCGCCGTGCAGTCCGATCGTCCACCGAATCCGCTTACGCGCCGCTTCGTCACGTGGACCTTGCGCCATGGCCGGGTGTTGTGGACGGTGGCGGTTCTACTGTCGCTGCCGGCGGCGTTCCGGACCGTGCAGCTGTACCGCAACCTGCGCAGCGAGCTTGAGGAGCTCCTGCCAAGAAACGCGCCGAGCGCCGTCGCGATTCAAGAGCTGCGCCACCGCATGGCCGGCCTTCAATACCTGGGCGTGGTGGTCGACGTCGGCACCGCCGACAAGCTCGGCGCGGGCGAGCACCTCCTCGACGATCTGGCCGAACGGATTCGACGGTACCCGCGCGAGCTCGTGAGTGACGTTCGCACGGGATTCGAAAGTGAACGCGCGTTCATCGAGCGACACGCCGTGATTCTGCTGGAGCTCGAAGATCTGAAGCTGATTCGCGAACGGATCGAGGACCGCGTCCATTGGGAATATGGCAAGACCACCGGCACGTTGCTCGATGAGGACGACGGCCCGCCTTCGCTCGATTTCTCCGACATCGAGGCCAAGTACCGCCGTCGCGTCGGCGGCGGCGATCTGGTCGGGAACCGATTCTCGAACCCGAAACTCGGCCTCACGTTGCTGCTGGTGGAAGTGGGGGGATTTTCGACCAGCGCCAAACAGTCGCAGGAATTGATTCGGCGAGTCCAGGCCGACATTGCGGCGTTGGGGGGCGCTGACCGCTACGCCAAAGGCCTGCGGATAGGATTCTCCGGAGACGTCGCCATCTCGGCCGAGGAGACAGCGGCCTTGGTGGGGGACCTGACCTTGTCCTCCGTGCTGGTAATCGCCGCGGTGGTTCTGGCGCTCATCTTTTTTTACCGCTGGCCGCGCAGCGTTCCCGCGCTGTTCTTGCCGCTGACGCCGGCCTTGGTTTGGACCTTCGGGCTCGCCAGCCTGCCCCCCTTTCGCATAACGGAGCTCAACTCCAACACGGCCTTCTTGGGATCGATCATCATCGGGAACGGCATCCACTTCGGCGTCATCGAACTCGCCCGCTATGTTGAGGCGCGCCGGCGCGGCAGCAGCATCGAGGATGCTCTGGTGCTCGCGTTCGCCGGTACGCGCAAGGGGACGTTGTCGGCGGCACTGGCCGCGGGAGCCGCCTACGCGTCGCTGGTGGCGATGCAGTTCCGCGGCTTCCGACAGTTCGGCGTCATCGGGGGGCTTGGGATGGTGATCTGTTGGACGTCGACCTTGCTGCTGACGCCCTCGCTCATCGCGTGGCTGGACGGGGGTAGGCTGCACGCGGACGGGTTCGGGGCCCGTCGGCGCAGGCAACCGATGGCGGCGCTCGCCTCTTGGGTGGGCAATCATCCCCGCGCGATCGTGGCGACCGCTGGCCTGATGACGTTGCTGGCGGCGTGGCAAATACCGCATTTTGGGCGCGACCGGCTCGAGTACGATTTCTCGCGGTTGCGGCGACGAGACACCTGGACTGCGGGTGAAGGATACTGGGGCAAGAAGATGGACACGCTGCTTGGTCGCTATCTGACGCCGACCGTAATCCTGACCGACAGCGAGGCCGAGGCGCGCGCTGTGACGGCCCGACTGCGTGAGGCGGCAAAGCATCCACCCCTTTTGGACCTCATCGCGTCGTTGCGCACCTACGACGACGTACTGCCCCCGGATCAGGACGACAGGGCCGCCGAGGTCGCAGCCATTCACCGCAAGATGACCCCGAAGCTGCGCCAGCACCTGTCGGACGTCGACCGGCGGCGCTTGGATGATTTTTTGGGTGACGGCCCGCCTGCCAGGGTATTGCCAGGCGAGATCCCATCTGTCCTCACCACTGGACTTCGCGAGCGCGACGGCACCGCGGGACGCACGGTGCTCGTGTTTCCAAACCCCGCCAACTCTTGGTGGCGCGGGGAAACCATAGCCGCGTTCATGGCGGGCCTGCGCGAGGTTGCCGAGGTGCCTCGATCGATGGGGGGGCGGGCGGCGCGGGTGGCCGGGGGACCCGCGCTGTCCTCGGACATCATTGGCTCGATGCAACGGGATGGGCCGCTGGCATCGACGCTGGCGCTGATCGGTGTCATGGCCACGGTGCTGGTGGTCTTCCGACGGAGTTTGGCCACGCCTTTCGTGATCGGCTCGCTGATCGTGGGCGTGTTGTGGCTGCTCGCGGCCACGTTGCTGCTTGGGATCAAGATCAACTTCGTTAATTTCATCGCCTTTCCCATCACGTTCGGGATCGGCGTGGACTACGCGGTGAACGTGATGGCGCGGTACCTGCGCGACGGCAGCCAGAATGGCAGACACGACGTGCGCGCGGCGATCCGCGGCACCGGCGGCGCCGTGGGCCTGTGCTCGCTGACCACCATCATCGGATATTCGTCGCTGCTCATGGCGCAGAACGTGGGGTTGTTCTTGTTCGGCCTGCTGGCCGTGCTCGGGGAGATAGCGTGTCTGACGACGGCCGTGGTCGTGCTCCCGGCGGTCTTGCTCCTGGTGCGTCCCACTGAGCGGGCCGTCGTCCAAGCGTCAGAAGGGGACGCGTCCCGATCGGCGCCGCCGTCCGAGACCGCCCCCGCCAAGCGAAGCCCACGAGCCCTGCCGTAGCCTGCCAATGCTCGTGTAGATGCCTCCAGCGCTCCTTGTCGCGGGTGGTGCCGTAACCAAGGAGGCAGCGCCCCCGCTGGTTACCACCCGCTACCACGAGCAGCGTGACGTCGGTCCGGGCGGGCCCGGCGGGCTGTTGACTCTTTACCCGTTCCCAGGAAATCACACCCTCCATGTAATACACTGTAGTGCATGAAAACAGCCGTGTATTCGTGGCGGGTTGCTCCCGAAACCAAGAGCGCAATCGAGCAGCAGGCTCGGGAGCGCGGCGAAACCATGGCGGAGCTTCTCGATCGAATCATCCGTGACTGGCTGGAACGCCAGCGCACGTCGGGCAAGGGTGGCGACAAACGGGAGGTGAAGATGCGCACCCTGGCCCTGCGCGCCTGTGGCACGATTGCGGGCGGCGATCCTGGTCGGGCCACTCACGCCCGCCAAGAGCTGCGGCGTCGTCTGACGGCAAGGCGTGCCCGTTGACAGCGACCGACATCAAAGGCCTGATCGATACTGGCGCGCTCCTGGCGATTCTTGACCGTGATGATCGCTGGCACCGGCCCTGTTTGGAGGCGTTTTCCAAGGCCCGCTTGCCAGTCGGAACCACCACCGCCGTCTTGACCGAGCTTTTTCATTTATTGGGCGACGCGCCACGCGACGTGAACGCCGCTTTTCGTCTGCTTCGGTCGGGGGCCATAAGGGTCGTGCCAATCGGCGACCGCGATCTGCCTGCGATTGAAACGCTGATGGAACGGTATCGCGATCGGCCGATGGACTTCGCCGACGCCACCCTGGTTCACGCCGCCGAACAGGCCGATCTGTCGACGATTCTGACAATCGATCACTCTGATTTCGAGACCTACCGGATCGGCCCCCGCAAGCGCTTCCTGATCTCTCCCGCTCGGCAGTAACCGCGGTTGTTGATGCACGGTCCCGCTCCAGGGCGTGGCGACCCTGAAGTGTACGGCCAGTCACGCGGCGGGGACTCCCATTGGGGGCCAGGTCCCTGGACCGAACTTAGCCGTCGAGGCCCAAGCCGAGCAGAAATCGTCCCGTCATCCGCGTTTGAGCCTTCTCGGGCATCGGGTGATCACGAATGGCGGTTACGGCACTCCGGCCCGAAAACGGCAACGGCGAACCGCGCCGGTCGGGTCAAGCCAGTCGGCCCAGCCAGTCGGCCAAACCAGTCGGCCAAACCAATCAAATCGCCTTTTCTGATTTTTCGGGTCGCGGTGTCTAAGGGGATGACGCGGAAACGACGACTCATGGCGACAGAAGGAGATCATTCATGTCCACACCCGATCGAAGAACGTCACGGCAAGCAGCGGGAGCTCACATTTTGACGCGCACGGGCCTGACGCTCGCGCTGGCTCTGCCACTTGCCGCCGCTGGCGCTTGCGGAAAAGCTGATGGCGCCGACGAATTCCGCGATGGCGTTCCGTATCGAGAGGACGTCGCCATGGTCCTACCGGGTGTCTCGACGCAGCAGGGAGCTCTGACCGCGGGCGGGGTCACGACGGTGCGAGGAGCTCTGCTTGGCGAGCAAGCCGATTCGTACAAACTGACCCGAGACGTCACCGGGATGGTCAATGGTGCAACCGCCGCCGTCCTGACGCTGGTCAAGACCGTGACCGAATATCCCCCGTCGTCGATGGCACCGAACGTCGCCGTGTGGGGGCCCTACACCGAGCCTCTGCGCGCGAACACCTGGCGACTGACCGTCAACCGTATCGGCCGGGGGATGTTTCACTACACGTTCGACGCCAAGCCCCGGGGCACGGACGACGGCATGTACGTGACGGTGCTGTCAGGTCAGCACAATGTCGCCAACCCAGGCACCCTCCGTCACCCCCATTTGCCCGCGTATGGCAGCGGTGACTTCACGCTCGACTGGGACAAGGCCCAGACGTTGCCCGAGCACGACGATAACGTGGGTAAGGCCAGCTTCACGTACAGCAGACCGTCGCCGACCTCTGACGTGAATATCGACGCGACGTTCACGCAGGTGCGGGACAAGGACACCGGGATGCTGATCGATGCCAAGTACGGCTACATCGCGACGCCCGGGATGGGCGGCACCTTTCAGTTTACCTTGACCAAGGACGCCATCGTCACGACGCCGGCGCTGGAGACGATGACCGTGCGCAGCCGATGGCAGGAAACCGGCGCGGGACGTGCCGACATCAAGGTCGTCGGTGGGGATCTCGGGACCACAGAGGCGACCGCGAACGAATGCTGGAACACGGGCGATCTCGGATTCCTGAGTGTGTATCAGACCAACAGTTACGGGGATTCCGCCAAGATGTGGGGCGCGCAAACAGATTGCGTGTTTCCCACGGCGGACTACGCAATGTTCTAAGCTGATTGCGGATGCCCACGGGCCGGCATGATTTGAAAGTGATTGCAGGTGGACGCGCGTCCGGTGCCGCGGCGCCGGATCGCGCGCCGGACGATTCGGGCGGGACGACAAAGGGAGCGGATGGAGGACCGGACACGGCGGGTCTACGCGACCTTTACGCGAAGTACGGAGGCAGCATTTACGCCCGGTGTCGTTACCTGCTTCGCGACGGGGCCAAGGCGGAGGATGCCATGCAAGATGTGTTTGCCAAGGCTCTGATCAACGCGGCCAGCTTTCGAGCGGAGGCTTCCCCGCTGACCTGGTTGACCAAGATCGCGACGAATCACTGTCTCAATTTGCTGCGCTCGGAGCGGGCGCCGTGGCACCAAACCTTCGAGGACCATGAACTGGCGCGTGTCGATCGCGCGCGTCACGTCGGCCCCGCCAGCGGTCCCGGCCTGTTCGAGAATCGCGAGGCCGTTCGACAACTGTTGGCGACGGCGGACCTCGAGACACAGGCGGCCGTCATTCACTACTACGTCGACGAGATGACTCTGGAAGAAGTCGCGACGGCGTTGGGGCGATCGGTCCCGACGGTACGCAAGCGTCTGGCGGCCTTCGCGGCGCAAGAACGAGAACGCCAAGAACGTGCTGAGCGCGCCCGGCGGGACAACGCGCAGCCTGGAAGGAACCTCGATGACTGAAGCCAGCGACGAAACCATCGACGGTCCGCGCCGAGGTGCGCCGCACCTGGGCGATCTCAGACTGCGGCGATTTTTCGCGGGCGAGCACCTTGGCCCTGAACACGAAAGCGTGGCGGCCCACGCGTCGACCTGCGTGGACTGCGCGCGACGCCTGGCCGCGATCGTCGAAGAACAGCGGGCTTTCGAGGGCCAGATCTCGTTCGATCGGTTCGCCGCGGGCGTGAAGCGCGCCGCTCGGGTACCCGCCGCGGAGAATTCCCGCGCCTGGTGGAATCGGCCCGCCAGCGCGAGATCGTTCCTGACCATCATGAGCATCGGATCCGTGGCGGCCGTTCTGGCGTTGGTCGTGGGCGTACGTCCGCTGTTCGAGAGCGCGCGCCTTCGCCACGTCCGAACGGCCGAGCTCGATCGCGTGGACAGCCTGAACCGCCTGAAAGGCGGGCTCCCGCGCGCGGCCGTGACGGTACGGATCGCCGCGGCGGAGAACGAGATGCGGCAGCGAACAGTGGGCACGGAACGCCCTGAGCCCTTGACCGTGGGCGAACGAATTCGGGTTGGTGTCGATCCGGGCTCTCACGGTTTTCTTTTTGCCGCGTCGATCGACGACGCGGGCAATGTCACGCCGCTTTATCCCGAGGTCGGCACCAGCATGCCGCTGCCGCGTGGCGGGCGAATGCAATACCTGCCCGACAGTCTGGAACTGACGGGCAAGGGTAAGGAACGCCTGATCGTGCTGCTCACGGACGAACCCCTGGAGCCAGACACGGTACGCCGGGCGGCGGCCACGGCCTTCCGCGCTGTCGGCGGCAACCTCGACAAGCTGCCCAACTTGGCCCTGCCGGGAGAGCAATTTCACCGGACGTTCGTGAAACCGTAACCGCCGCGCACGATCCCTCGCATGCGCCCCTGTCGTTCTTCGTCGCGCCATTTGAATCGCCGCCTCGGCGCAACGCTGGCGTGCGCGTTGGCCGCCGCCGGCATCGGCGGGCTTGGTCCGCGGGCGGGGACAGCGCACGCCGACGACCTGCGACGGTTCGCGATCGTCGCGGGCAATGATCGCGGTGGCAACGGCACGCGTCCCTTGCTTCACGCCAAGGACGACGCCCGAAAAGTGTGGGACATCCTCACGCGCCTCGGTGGGGTGCGGTCCGAGGATGCCGCGCTCTTGCTGGACGAAGGGGCGCCCACGTTTCTAAGAGCGCTTGGCGACATCGAGGCCCGCGCCCGCCAGGCGCGCCTTCGCGGTGAGAAAACGGTTGTCGTCGTCTACTATTCCGGACACGCGAAGGACGGATCTTTGCGCCTCGGTGAATCGCAACTGCCGATGGCTTATCTGAGGGCACGCCTTGGCGAAGCACCGTTCGACGTCCGCATCGGCATCTTCGATTCCTGCCAATCCGGGGCGTTAACGCGAACCAAAGGCGCGCGGCGGGCGCCCGCCTTCGAGATCGACACCCGAGGCTCGCGCGATACGCGGGGCACGGTGGTCTTGACCTCCAGCTCGTCGGACGAAGATTCGCAGGAGTCCGATCAGATCGGGGGCAGCTATTTTTCGCACCACTTGGTATCGGGGCTGCTGGGCGCGGCCGACAAGTCGGGCGACGGTCGCGTAACTCTGGGCGAGGCCTATGCGTATGCCTACGATCGAACCGTCGCCGACACGGCGGACAGCGCGGCCGGGACGCAACATCCCACGTTCAGCTACGATCTGGCGGGCAACGGCGATCTCGTATTGACCGACATCGTCGTGGGACGCGAAGGCCTCTTGTTCCCGGCCGACGCGCCGGCCGGCACGTACCTCCTCGTCGATGCAAGAGGGACCGTCTCGGCGGAGATCATCAAGGTCGCCGGCGCGTCGCGCCGCATTGCGCTCGCGCCCGGGCGTTACCGCGTAAAACGTCGCCTCTCCGACCGCCTGCGTATCGGCGAAGTCGAGATCCCGCGGGGACAACTGGTCGCGCTCGTCGAACCAATGCTGAGGGACGCCCCGTTCTCGGATGATCCCGTCACTGTGAAGGGAGGGCCCGCCCGCGAACCGTTGCTGACCAGCCATTGGAGCGTGGGAGCCGGCGGTGGTTACCAGTCGGTGTTCGCGGCGCCGTCCGCGGGCTTGTTCCCGGGGGCCGGGCTCTTCGGCCTGGATTTTGGCTTGCGCGATTTCTTTCGTCGGGACTGGGTGTGGGGATTCGATTTGGCCGGGGGCGGCGCCCACGCCGAGGTTGCGCTTCCCACGGCCGTGCTGCCGTTCCGTTTCAGCGAGCTGTCGGTTGCTTCTTCGCTGACCAGCGAATGGCGGCGGCGCGCGCTCGGGCCGGTGATACCGTTCGTGGGTGCGCGGCTGGCGTTGCTGTTGATGTCGCGGAAGTTCGACGACCAGGCCCTGCCCGATCAGTTTTTCGCGACGCTGTCACCCGGGCTCGTCGGGGGCGCTCGCGTGGCGTTCGACGACAGCTGGGCCTTGGTGTTGCGCGGGCGGCTTCATTACCTGCTTTACAACGTCGATCAGGCCAACCGATCGCTCGGCTACTGGGAGGCCGCGACGTTTCTTCAGTACGACTTTGGAGGCGCGCGATGATGGACGACGCAAGGCGAAGGGCCCGGCAAACGAAGGCAGTGGGCAGGCGACGGAGGTCAATCCTGCCGTGGCTGGCGGTTTGGGCGCTCGGCGCCTGCTTCGCCACCGGCGGCTGCGGAAACTACTCGAACGAGGATCTCGAATTCATGAATGCCATCCCGCTGCGCGCGGATGTGGCGGTCGAGGTGCCGCGCCAGTCGAGTCTAACCACCACCGCGGCAGCCGAGGGCTGGCAGCGGACATTCAAGGTCACGCGCGATCTGAACATGGTCGCCGATGCCTTCTTGTCCCTGATCGACAAGATTCGCGCGTCCTACCCGACCGCGCGCGATGGCAACACCCGCATCTGGGGACCCTTCGCGGCCGAGAAGAACCCGGGCTGGCAGATCGAGTTTCGGATGTCCAAATCCGTCACCCCGATGCCGCAATTCGACTATGAGCTGGTCGTGATTCCCCCGCCGGTGGGCGGTCCGATCTCGGGCGGTTCCGCCCTGCAGGTGATCGGCGGTCGCTTCGATGCCACGGGAGGCGCCCGGGTTGGCACCGGCCACTTGGTGCTCACGCTGGACGAGGCAACGGCCGCCGGCTTCGTCTTTGAAGGGCTCGAGATGCTGAGCGGCATGACCATCGACTACCAAACCGGCGCCTGGCCCCGGAATATCTCCATGGCATTCGCCAACGTGGCACCCGCTTCGCAGGCGACCGACGCGGTCAGCGGAACCTACACCTATACCGGCCAGGAAAACGGCGACGGTGCCATGAGTTTCTCTTGGGTGCAGGACATCGTGCCGGGACCGGCGGGAAACGACACCGTCTTGATCGAGAGTCGCTGGCTGGCCACGGGGCAGGGACGCGAGGACCTGTCAATCGTAACCGGCGACGGCATGGGGAACACGGGCGTTGAATGCTGGGACCCCAGCTTCCAGTCGACGTACAAGTCCCAGACCTGGGCCGCCACGGTTGGCGATGAGTCGACCTGCATACGGCGTTAGATAGTTCTGCCTTATCAAGTACACCTATCAGACCATTATAAATGTAGGATATTTTTATGTTTGTAGTAGATTAGCAGGTAGATTTAAGCATGATATCTGGCTCGATATCAGGCTTGATATCAATGTCATCTAGGTCTAGCATTGCTTCGGCGGCATGGGCCGACCACGAATGGAACTCTGATGCGACTACCCCGGCCACCTGATGGACTGGAAGGCCATGTGTCTCGTCGCGAGGCAGCCGAGTTGCTGGGCTTTGGCAGCGATTTCAAGATCCGGCAGCTGGAAAAAGTGGGCCATTTGCGGCCAGTTCGTGGTGCGATGGGACAGGCCTGGTACCTCCGGTCCCAGGTCTTGGAACTGAGAGCCGACGTCGCCGGGCCCGGCCCCCCGGAACCCCTCGGCCGGGCGGGCGGGCGGGTCGCGAATCCAGCAGCGAAGGCAAAGGGGTGGTCGGACGCCGCGCTGATCGCTTACCTGAGAGGCAACACCCGCCCTGCCGGGCCTTCGCGAGGGCTCACGGTCGTCGATCTCGTGGCCGATACGGGCGTCAGTATCGCCCGCGCCGAGCGGGTCTACCGGTTCTGGCTGGCCAATGACCGCCACCCCGCCCTGGAGGTCCGACCGATGAGCGGCGCCGGTTCCCCGGCGGTACCGGCGAAGGACGCGCCGGTGGACCGACTAAGCGGCGTTACCGAGGCCCCGGGCACCTCGGCCCCACCCAGCGCGCGTCGGCCATCCGGTGGGGACCCGGGGAACCAAACCGGCGGCGAACGGCGAGGGCAAACACGCCTCCTCCGCGCTGCCTTGATTCACCAGCTTCGCGATCCCGATCCCGTGCTGCGCGCCGAAGCCTTCGGCAAGCTGCAACAACTACGAGTACCGGGGAAAGACCACACATAACGCTGAGCCCGCCCCGCCCGTTGGCTCGAATTCTGCGCTATGATGGAATCCTTATTATTAAGACTACGCCCCGTGCATAAGAGGGACCTTGGCAGAGCATTTTCGAAGAATAGACCCCCGCTACGACAGACAACTGAGCGTCGAGGTTTCGTCCGAAGGTGAGGAGCTGGTCGGCCGCAGTCGCAATGTCTCTTTGGGCGGGATGTACTTTGAAGCTCGTAGGGCGCTGCCGATTGGAGCAACCGTCACGCTACGCTTTCACATTCCCACCCAGCCAGAGGCGGTGGAGGTTTCGGGTGACGTTCGTTGGGTCGTGAATACGCCCGGCAGTAGCGAGTTCGGGATCGGGATTCGGTTTCAGGGCTTGCGTGCGCGCGACGTGTGGGCGTTGAACCGATTCTTCCAGACAGCGCCCTAGTAGACCCCGTCAGCCCGGTCAGGCCGAATCGCCGTCCTCGGACAAATACTCCAGAATGACCTCGTCTAGGCTCTTGTCATCGGGGAGCCCGACCCCGAACGCGCTGGTCAAACGATGTGACACCTCCAGGGCCGACCCCGGTGCGTTCGGCGGGGACGCCACGGGCTCGGGCAAAGGCGGTGCATCGATCGCCGCCGCCGGCTCGTAGACCGAAGCGTCCGCAACCGATTTCGCCGGTTTCGGCGGACGATCGGTGTGACCGCCCCCCGTGACCACATAAGGAACCGGGGGGCGAATCCGCGCCGGCCGAGGCGCTGACGATGAGCCCGCTGCACCCACAACGACGTTGCGCTGAACGACCACGCCGTCAGTCGAGGACATTCGCGGTGCCGCGGGCGTTGCGCCACTGACGAACGGGGAGCGGCGCGCGTCGGCGGCGTGAACGACGACTGGGGCCGGGGTCGACCCGCGCTGGAAGACTCTTTCGAGCGGTCGGGTCAAAGTCCGCGGGTGACCAGTCGCTGCGGCGGTCGCGGGGGCCGGCGTTCCCACTTGTGCGAGCGGCGCGGAAACGTGAGCGCTCGGCGGCGGGGGAATTTCTTCCGCGATTTCATGCTCGACGTGCGCGTCGCTCGCTTCCGGTAACACCATCACCGGACCCGGCGTCCCCGACAACGTCGCGGTGGGCACGGCACCCTGCGTGGGGGTCAGATCTTCTCCGCGCGCGCTGAAGAACGGAATGATCACGCCGTTCAATCGCGCCCTGACCAGATCCTTCATGACCATCTTGTGTTGTGCTTGCATCAGTCCACGCACGTGGTCGTCCGGCAGGCTCGCGTCGTATTCCTGCTTGCGCGAAACCAAGATCGTTCCTTCGAAGAACAGATGCGTGAAGAGACGGGGCGTGAAGGGCCCGGAATCCTCGGTCTGGATGTGAAACACCCGGCCGAGGTGCGTCAGATTGTGGTTGTAACCCAGCAGCGGGCTACGCAGCGGCTTTGCCATCAGGAAGTTAGGATTATAGCGCTAATCGCGTAGAATCGGGGCTCTGATGCGCCGTTCGAAGGTGGTTCGAAACACATCCGAGACTCAAATCGAGCTGGACTTGGGCCTTGATGGCAACGGCAGGGGTGAGCGCCGCGTCGACACCCCGATCCCGTTCCTGAACCACATGCTGGAATCCTTCTGTCGCCACGGCCTATTCGACCTGGAGGTGAAGGCCCGGGGCGATGTCGAGGTGGACGCCCACCACACAGTCGAAGACATCGGCATCTGCCTGGGCCAGGCGATCCGCGACGCGCTCGGAGACAAGAGCGGCATCACCAGATTCGGCGACGCGACCATCCCGATGGACGAGACTTTGGTGTCAGCGGCCGTCGACTTCGGCGGGCGCGCGACCCTGGTCTATCGTGCCGACAGTTTGAAGGGCCGTTGGATCGGCACCTTCGATGCCGAGTTGGCGCGCGAATTCTTTGGGGGGTTCGTGGGCGCGGCGCTATGCAACCTGCATCTTGAAGTGCGGTACGGCGAAAATGCACACCACATGGTGGAGGGTTTGTTTAAGGCATTCGCGCGCGCCGTCTCGGCGGCGACGCGCAAAGATCCACGCGTCGCCGGCGTTCCGTCGACCAAGGGAACGCTGACGGGCTAGGGCGCCGTGCCGCTCGTAAGACCGCGCATCGCCGTCGCCGATACCGGCAGCGGTAACCTACGCAGCGTCGAGAAGGCGCTCGCGCGCGCTGGCGCCGACGTCGTCGTAACGGCCGACGCGGACGTCATCGGCGCCGCGGACAAGATCGTCGTCCCGGGACAAGGTGCCTTCGGGAGCTGCATCGCCGGGCTGTCCCGCGACGGAGGCGCTTTGCGCGACGTGATCGTCAAGAGCGTCCGCGCCGGCAAACCTTACTTGGGTATCTGCCTTGGGCTACAAGTCCTGTTCGACGGCAGCGAAGAGGATCCGTCTTGTCCCGGCCTGGGAATCCTGCCCGGGCAGGTACGGCGATTTCAGCCGCGCCCGGGCCTGAAGATCCCGCACATGGGCTGGAACGGCACGGCTCGAGGGAACGCGGGCGCCGCCCGAATCGCCCGAACGTTGCGCGACATCCCCGACGGCACGTACTTCTACTTTGTCCACAGCTACTTCGCCGTTCCTAGTCGCACCGAGGACATCGCCCTGTTCACCGACCATGGCGAAACGTTTTGTGCAGCCGTCGAACGCGACAACCTGTTCGCCTGCCAGTTCCATCCCGAGAAGAGCCAAGGGGCGGGTCTGGCGCTTCTGACGACGTTCGTGGAGCTCTGAACGGGCGTCGACGGCGAACGAGCGTCGACGGCGGCGGCGACCACATTGGCGGCGGCAGGGCGGCGATCCGACCGCCGGATCTCGGCCCCGGGTTGGGGTATAGGTTGCGCCCATGTTGATCTTCCCGGCCATCGACCTTCTGGGCGGCAAGGCCGTGCGCCTGCGCCAAGGCCAGCGCGACACGGCGACCATCTACTCCGAAAGGCCCTGGGAGCTCGTGGCGGCATTCGCAGCGGCCGGCGCCCCACGGGTCCACGTCGTCGATCTCGACGCCGCGTTCAGCGGCGGCGCCGAGCACAATCGAGCCACCATCGGGCGAATCATCGAGGCGACGACTCTGGACGTCGAGATTGGCGGCGGCGTGCGCTCGCTCGACGATTGTCAGCGCCTGTTCGACCTCGGGGCGAAGTTCGCGGTTCTCGGAACCGCCGCAATCAAGACCCCCGAGATCGTCGACGCGGCCTGCGCGCGGTTTCCGCGCCGGATCATCGTCGCCGTCGACGCCCGCGAAGGCAACGTGTCGGTGGAGGCGTGGCAAGAAGACACGGCCTCCTCCGCGCTGGAGATCGGTGAAGTCGTGGCACGAGCCGGAGCGGCCGCCGTCCTCTACACCGACATCGGGCGCGACGGGATGCGCACCGGGCCGAACCTAGAGGCGACCGCCCGCCTGGCGCGTCGGATCACGCCTTGCCCCGTCATAGCCTCGGGCGGCATCGCGACGCTGCACGATATTGATGAGACCGTGAAAACAGGCGCCTTCGCGGTCGTGATTGGCAAGGCGATCTACGAAAAGGCATTCACGGTCGAGGACGCGATCAAGCGTGCCTTCGTCCGCGGCCTCTGATCCTCGCGGAGGGCGCGATCTATCTTTGTTCTCGTGTCGCTCGCACGTCCTATGTCGGCCAGTTGAATTGAAGCTCGATGACTTCGCACCAATGTCGGCGGAACGCGACATTGTGTGCTGCCGGCAGTGAATCACATACAGGTTAATGTTGTCGGCGAGCAAACCATCATGCCCGTGCACGTTCGGCTTACTCCGGATCCGCAGCAAACCTGACCAGCGCCTCCGCAAGCGGCACATGTTGAAGCCGCGCCGGCAGTCCCGGCGACGCATACGAGCGAGGCGCCTGAGCAAGATGCCGCCGCGCCGGCGACTCCCGGGCAGCAGGCTTGGCCGAGGCCACCACAAGCCACGCACATGGAGGGCAGTCCGGCGCCGGCCGTGAGGCAGAGGGCGCCCGCGCTGCAGATCGTGCCCGTCGAAGCACCCGGAGGAGCACAGCACGGCTCACCCATCGCGCCGCACACCTGGCACGTGCCACCTGCTCCCGCCATCGCACCGTTGCACAGGCCTCCAGCCTGACAGATGGCTCCCGGGCAGCAGCTTCCGCCGAGGGTTCCGCAAGCCATGCAGGTTCGCGCGGCTGCCCCTCCCGGATTCGCGCAAGCGAGCTGAGCATCGCAGACGCTTCCCGCGCAGCAGGGGTTGCCGGACCCTCCGCAGACGTTGCAGGTTCCCGCGGCCGTGCCAGCCGCACCTTGGCAGACAGTGGTCGCGGTGCAGGTCCCTCCGCTGCAGCACGCCTGAGTTACCGCGCCACAACCCTCGCAGATGCCGGCTCCGCCACACCGTGTGTTGGGTGCCGTGCAGCTACCTCCGACGCCTCCGCAGCACGCCTGCGCCAATCCTCCACAGGGGGTTCCGGCGGTGAAGCAGCTGCCGTTCATACAAGTCCCACCGACCGGGCACGTCGTATCGACATCCGAGCAGATCCCTCCGACGCAGCACCCACCGTTGAGACAGGTATTGAGGGGACCGCAGGCGCCTCCGGCTCCCCCGGCCGAGTTTCCGCGACCGCCCATCCCCACACCGCCAGAGCCAGCCGCCATCGCGCCACCGGTCCCCGGACCGCCACGTCCACCGGCCGCCGCGCCACCCATCCCCGGACCACCACGTCCACCGGCCGCCGCGCCACCCATCCCCGGACCACCGCGTCCACCGGCCGCCGCGCCACCCATTCCCGGACCACCACGTCCACCGGCCGCCGCGCCACCCATTCCCGGACCACCACGTCCACCGGCCGCCGCGCCACCCGTCCCCGGGCCACCGCGTCCACCGGCCGCCGCGCCACCCGTCCCCGGGCCACCGCGTCCACCGGCCGCCGCACCACCGCGTCCGCCCGCCGCTGGGCCCGCGTTACCGCCAGCCGCGGGGCCACCCCGGGCATCGGTTGGGGTGCCAGCATCAATCCCGGTTCCGCCGGTGCCAGTCGCGCCGGAGCTCGCACCCCCGGTTCCCCTCATAACACCGAGCGTGTCGGCGAAATGATCGGCCGCAGCATCGGGGTAG
>JADGRC010000270.1 GCA_017881245.1 Pseudomonadota bacterium | reverse complement strand
GGGCGGCCGAGAAAGCGGAGGAAGCTCATATCCGCCGTCTCACCGATGCCGCCGCCAACCCGAAACTGCAAAAGGAGGTCCCGAGATTCGAGGAGTGGTTCCTGGGGCGATACATGAAAGAATGGTGTGAGGGTCAGCAGAACAAGCCCAGCACGATCACGGAAAAGCAGTCCATCTTCGATCACCACCTGCGCGGTTTCTTCGGGGCATTGAAGCTCGACGATATCGACGTGGGCGTGATCCAGCGGCTGAAGGCGGCACTCAACGAGGGCGGAAACCGTTACAAGAAACCGCTCTCGCTCAAGACACGCAACAACGTCTTGGCCGTCGTCTCGAACGCGCTCAGGTATGCCGAGGAAGTGGGCCTCATCGACGAGGCACCGCGGATTCGGCAGTACAAGTTCGAGCGGCCGGTGATCGAATGCTGGCAGCTCGACGAGTGGCGGCGGTTCCTCGACGCCGCTCGGCGAGACGGGCCAGGGATGCTGGTGGCGGCGCTCCTCGCGGGCGACGCTGGTCTGCGTCTGGGCGAGGTGCTGGGGCTGCGGTGGGATGACGTGGACCTGATCGCGGAGCGGTTGATGGTGACGAGGCAGATCCGGAAGGGGACCGAGGGAACGCCAAAGGGTGGACGGCGGCGAAGTGTGCCAATGACGGCGTCGTTATCGACTGCACTGAGGGCGTTGCCTCAGGTGCGCGTGGCGCGGGTGGTTTGTGGGTCGGACGGCGCTCACGTGGCGGAGGCGGCGCTCAAGCACGGCGTCTACCGCGTGTGTCGTCGGGCGGGGCTTCCGGGGCGCAGTTGGCACACGCTCCGCCACACCTTCGCCACGCACGCGGCTCGCTTCGGGGTGAACCCGTGGCGGCTGCAGGCGTGGCTTGGGCACTCGACCATCAGCATGACCATGCGCTACGTCCACCACGTCGAAGAGCACCACCGGCCCATCCCGAACGACATCCTGACGGCCGGCAACGCCATGACCGACCCCGACGAGCGCGTGATCGCGATGCTCGGCGCGCGATCAGTAAGCCCCGATCACCTCCGTGGCAACAGCGTGGCAACGGGACCTCGCTCGCTCACCAGTACCTAATGAAATCCGCAACTTAACCAGTAGGCGGGACAGGGATTGAACCTGCGACCCGGGCCGTGTAAAGACCCCGCTCTACCACTGAGCTACCCGCCTAGGGGACGCGCAATTTAGCACGATCGTTCAGAAGTCGATCAAGACGCCGCCGGGGAAAAAGGATGCGCGACGGGCCACGGTACTGGGGGCCGGCGAGTCGTCCCGCGGATCCCGCGGATCCGCGTAGTGCGCGATTCCATCGATGACACCGAAGAGGAAGGCCGCGCCGAGGACACCCAAGGAGGTCCAGTTCATGAACCGCGTGAACCTCGCTTGGTCACCTCGGCCGGGGAAGGTGTTGTAGGGCCCCTGCCAGTGCTTGAGCAACGCGTATGTGGTGATGTTCGTGCCAAGGGAGACCAACTCGATACCACCGAGCGTGATCGCGCGCGTGAGGTGTCCGTTTTGGATCTGGCCAGCCGGTGGCAAGAAGTTCCAGACGAACAGCTTGCGGTTGTTGGCGCGCGCGGCGTCGCGGATGGGCTCGGCGTACCGGCGGCGTACCTGTTCGAAGAACGCGACCGCGTCGGGTCGGGTGTTTTGCGGGTCAAGGCGGCTCTCGGGGCGCAACCGCAGAAGCTCGAAGAAAGCCGTCTCCGCGCCTTCGGCCCGGCCGGTTAGAAATAGGCCGATGCCTAGATAGCGGAGGGCGTTGGCCCTTTGCGCCGGAGACGGGTGCAGGCGTCCGTCGGAAACCTGCCGCGCCGATTCGACCATCTCGTCGATGTCTCCGTATTCGTATGCGGCGCGCGCGCGTTCGAGGGCCCCGGCCGCGTCCAACGGCGCTCGGGACGACACGGCCGCGGCGGGCGCGGGCGGCAGCTGCGTTGGAAGTGGATTCGAAGGCGATTCGGTCGTCGGTGGTGTCCGCGCGGCCGGGGAAGGCACCGCCGTCGAAGGCGTGGGCCAAGCGTGAGCGCCGACAGGTGCGATCAGGCACAGGGCGACCCCCGTCGCGAATACCGGCCGGCGGCCGCGGAGCCGCGGAGGTCGTGTGTGATCGGCACGCATGGGCGGTGGTTCTTCGTCGGCAATCTCTAATAACATGGCAGTTTGGGCCGTGGATCATGGTGCTCGGGGGTCCTGGGGGGGCCCGGGGGTGGTCCTCGGGCTGGTCCTCGGCCTGGTCCTCGGCCTGGTGCCCGGGATCGCCGTGGGAGCGTACGGCCCCTCGCTGCCCCTTGCGCTGCCCCGGGACGCCATGCCGGTCGACGGTCGCCGCCGTCTATTCGGGGCGGCCCAGAGTGGGCCGGCCGTCAGCTCCCGGGACGATGATCAGGCTGGGACGTTTGCCCGGTCGCAGGTCGTAGGTCGCCACGTGGATCTTGCCGCCGCCCTGCGGAAGCGTGCAGAAGATTTCGTGCGGGCCCGGGGCCAGATCGCTGTAACTGGCACGCAACGACGGCAAAGAATCGTCGAGCGAAGGCTCACAAAATCCGTGAGACGCGCGCAGCACGATGTTGCTCGATTCCACAGGGGCCGCCCGCGCAGGGATGGGCGGCTCTGGTTCGGATGGGGCCCCTGTCGCGACTCTATGCGATTGCGGCGCGCCTTCCGCTTCAGTGGCGCTGCCTGTTCTGGCGGAGGTCGATGCCGGTGTTGCTATCCGGTGTTCCCGGTGTTGGTCGCCGACGTCGCCGGCGGGTTGCTTGGCGGCAGCGCGTGGGCTCCGATGAGTCGGCGAGGCGGATGCGGCGAGTGACGATGGGCGAATCGGCGGTGGGGCAGCTTCCAGGAGCTCCGATCGGGAAGCCGCCGATGGAACCGCTGGGTTCGCGGCAGGGATGGTGCCCGGGGGTGCGGGGATCGCCCGGATAGGTTCACTCTGGTGGTTGTGGGTTGGGGCAATGGTGCCCGTGCGTGCGGCGATCGCCCCCGCCATCGTTCCGGCCGCCGTGATCGTCGCGGTTGTGATTCCTCCCGGGAGCCGCCCTGCTCGGCTGAGGATGGTGCCGCCGCCGACCACGGCCACGACCGCCGTGGCCAGAAGTCCCGTTCGGATCCACATCGATCGTCGGCGTGATCCCAGCCGGTCGAGCAACGCTCGCGCGGCCGCGTCGTGTGGCGCGTACGCCAGCGCCCGACCCACCTCGGCGAGCGCGCGCGGGATCTGCCGGCGGCGGCGGGCCTGTTCGGCGGCGGCCAGTGCCAGGCGAGCAATTCCGGGGGACGCCGCGCGCTCGAAGCCTTCGGGGTCGTCCAGATACCGACGCAACGCCGCCTGCTCGTCCGACAGGCCCGCCGCGGTCAACAATTTGCGGAGCGCGCCCGCCACCGCGGCGCCGTCAGGAAAACGAGCCGACGGGTCTCGCTCCAGACAGCGCGTGATGATCTGTTCCAGGTCCGATCCGACGCGTGCCTCCAACTTGGTCGGTCGCTCGTATTCACCGCGCAGAAGGGCGGTTATCACCATGAGGGGATCCCTTCCCGAAAACGGGAGGTGACCCGTGCAAAGCTGGTACAACAGAATGCCGAGCGAGAACACGTCGCTGGATGGCCCGACATCGTCGCCTCGCGCCTGTTCCGGCGACATGTAAGCGGGCGATCCCAATACGGCCCCGGTAGCGGTCATGGTATCCAGCCCGCTGACGTGCGCGACGCCAAAGTCGGTCAACACGACCCGCGCGAGTTGGCCTGACCGATCGATGAGCACGTTGTCGGGCTTGACGTCCCGATGAACGATTCCCCCGGCGTGCGCCGCCCCCAGGGCTTCGGCCAGGCGGATGACGACCAGGGCCGCGACTTCAGGCACAAGTCGGCCCCCGCGGTCTTCGACCAGTTGGCGCAAGCCCGGGCCCTCGATAAGCTCGCTGACGATATAGCCCGGCTCCTCGCCGGATGGTGGCGCGAAGTCGTACAACGCCAGGATGGATGGGTGCTTGATCGCCGCGACCGCGTTGGCCTCGCGCCGGAAGCGCGCCTCGATTTCCGCGCGTCCCGCGAAGAACCCGTGTATCACCTTCAACGCCACGTCTCGTCCGATCCTCGGATCGCGGGCGCGGTAGACCGTCGCCATTCCCCCACGACCGAGCTCCGCCGTGATCAGAAAGCGCCCCAGCCTCTTTCCTATGAACCCAATCCGCGCCTGATCTTCCACGATCGGGCTGTCGGCGTCCCCGCCCGGTGCCGCTATATCAAGACGCGCCGGTCCGCGATCGGACACGGTTTCCTCGGGACCTCGCGCCTGACTGCCCACCTGCGAAGCTTACCGCACGACGGAAAGTCGGGCGCGACGTTCGCTCACCGCGTTAGGTGGCTGCCCGTCGCAAAAGGGCCCGTGAACTTTTTCGGTGATCACGTCCTTTGCGGATCCACCTTCTTGGTTCAAACTCCCACACCCGTTCGAGGTCCCATTCCCTTTCTGTCCGGACAACGCCCATTTTCCAAAATGAATAACGATGCCCCTCAGCACGGCTCCGCGTCCCTTCGGCGTCAGAAGAAGAGCCAAGAATTGACCGCGGGCGGCGCCGCCGTGGATAGGGCGTTGCGACCGCCGCCATACCGCGTGGTCCGGTCGTTGTTGCCAAACGGGTTGCGGCTGGTCGCGATCGAAACTCCGCACCTGCACACGGCCTCAATCGCGTTGTACGCGCGTGTCGGCGCGCGATACGAAACGCGCCGCACGAACGGCCTGTCGCATTTCGTCGAACACATGCTGTTTCGCGGTTGTGAGCGCTTTGGCAGCTCGTATTCGCTGAATTACGCCATCGAAAGCGTGGGCGGCACGCTGTACGCCGAAACCGGCCGCGACTACTCCTTGTATCAGATCCCGCTTCATCCCGGGGAACTGCCGCGGGGCCTGGAGATCATGGGAGATCTTTTCACGACGCCGGTGTTTTCGGACATCGATCTCGAAAGGAAGATTATCGTCGAGGAAATTCTAGAGGATTTGGACGAGGACGGTCGCAACGTGAACGTGGACGACCTGTCCCGCGCGACGATCTGGGGCGATCATCCGCTTGGATTTCCGATCACCGGACCGCTCCGGAACGTGAAACGATTTCGAACCGAGGACGTACGGGCGCACTTTGGGAAATTCTATGGCGCGCGAAACATGGTGTTGTGCCTGGCCGGGCCGTTGTCGCACGAGCAGGTCGCGCCGCTGGCCGCCGCCGCGTTTTCACGACTGCGCCCGGGACGGCGCGCGCGACCGCTTGCGGCGCGCGTCCGCGGCGTCGGTCCCCGGTTTCGTTCGTTGCACAACGAATCGGCGCAGACGCACGTTCAACTGGTGTGGGAGGGCGTTCCCGACAGCGATCCGGACTATGTGGCGTTGTCGGCGTTGTCTCGAATTCTGGACGACGGCATGTCGACGCGACTGCACTATCAGATCTGCGACCAGAAGGGTCTCGCTTACCAAGTCTCGGGCGGCATCGAACCGTTGCACGATACGGCGCTGCTGGAGGTCGATGCGGCTTGCGCGCCCGCCAAGCTTCCCGCCCTCGTGACCGAGGCGTTGTCCATGCTGGCGCGCTTTCGAACCGAGCCCGTCCGTGAGGAGGATCTGGCCAAGGCCAAGCGGCGCTATCGAGGCGACATCGAGGCTGGGTACGACGATCTGGACGCGTTGTCTGGTTGGTACGGCGGCACCGAGTTGTTTCACAAACCGCGCAGCCACGCCGACCGCGTGCGCCTCTTCGACGCCGTCACCGTCGAACGAATCCAGAGGGTCGCGCGCCGGGTGCTCGGGCGCGAACGGCTGACCGTGGCGGTTGTTGGAGCGTTGTCAGATTCGGTCGCGCGCCGGGTCCGCGCCGCCATCCGCGCCTATCGGTGACGGCGAGGGCCGGGGGCCGGGGCCCGCGCGTTCGTCGCCACGATCAGGGCGTCGCCGTCTTGGACTTGGATGTCTTGCTTGATGTCTTGCCTGATCCCTTGACGGACGAGGGAGCCGCCGCGGCAGGTTGCGCGACATCGATCTCCAGCGCAACGGTCTCCTTCACTGGTTTGCAAGCCTGCTCCTGACACATCACGAAACGGGCTTCGGCGGTGATTGTCTTCTTGCCCGACTCGGACGCCGTGAACGGGATCTCGAAGCGCGCCGTTTCCTTCGTGGATTTCGCCAGATCCGCCCGCGCCAATTTCGGTCTGGGCAAATCCACGCCGGGATCGGCCTTGGCGCTGAGCGTGATGGGGGCATTCTCGTTCACGTGCCAGCCGTTCTTTCCCTGAACGGTCACGGCCGCTTTGCCGGGCACGCCGGGCGCCGCGCTCGTGGGGGCTTTTTGAATTTCGTGGCTGACTTCCTCGGCTCTGGCGGAGCGAGCTGCCCCTGCGAGAGGTACGAGGGCGAACGACAGGATGAGAAGGCGTTTCATTTCTTTGGTTCTCCTCGGGGCTCGCGTCTGACCGGCCCCAATCAGGTGCGCAAACTTGCCCCGCTGGGCGGGGGTGTCTCCACAGCGTACTTGTTGTGACGTGCACCGGCCACGGACCTTCAGGGTGGGATCGGAATTCGGGGGAGAAAAGATAGTAGGTTATTGACCTTCATTACATTACAGTGTACACTTAACGCTCACATGACTACTAATCGCTTTTGGGGTCCGGCCAATCCGGACAGAAGGTCGGTCGGCCGACGGACAGTGGATTTCTATGCGATCGAACTGTCGCACGGTGGCCGCTATCTTCGCAGAATCAGTAATATTTCTAACAATGGGTTGTTGCTGGAGGATCGCCTGAACGCGCAGCGGCTGGGCGGGATCATGGAGCTTGAAGTACCAAGGCCGGGCGGTACCCCGGTTCGCGTGAAGGCGGAGATCGTTCGGATCGCGCGTGGCGGACAGCTGGGACTTCGTGCGTTGGATGGTCAGGGGCTATCCGGCATGGGTGGGACGGTCGACCTTTGACCGTGCGCTGTCGACCGGGGCGGTTGGTGTAAACTCCGGAAAATGGCGCTAATCGACAAACCCGACCGCGCTCGGCAGCTCGCGCGGGCCATCGCGTCGGATCTCACGCTGTATCACGAGTCCAAGATCCTGGAAGGCCTGGAGAGGGACACCCTGTTCGACGT
>JADGRC010000029.1 GCA_017881245.1 Pseudomonadota bacterium | reverse complement strand
CCAAGTGGAAACGAGCAATTCACCGAGGCCGCCTTCGACGTGTTCCGGAACTACGACGGCGCCCAAGCGCGATTTGGTGACACCTCCGTCAGTGCCCAGACCAGTAGCATCTATTCGTCGTCGGTCTATGCCAGCGTCGATGCCGCCGATCCTTCCCGTTTGGTCATCGTCGCCATCAACAAGCGATCGGACGTTACGACGGCGACCGTGAGCATCGCCGGTGAATCGTCCAGCATGTCGGCGGCGGTCTGGGTGCTGGCGGGAACGAACCCGACTATCGGGGCTGGCCCTTCGCTCGCCGCCACCGAGCCGGGAACGTTCCGCTACGAAATGCCGCCACTGTCGGTCAGCGTCCTGGTTCCAGCGGCCTTGTAAATTCAGGGCAGTCCGGCGATCGGCATCCGCGCTTCGTAGACGCTGTTTGGCGCGACTTCGCGATCGCGCCGCGGCCCGTCCACGCCCCCCTGACATTCGGCCAAGTTTCAAGGAATTAATCTGTCAGAAACATCCAGTTAACCTAGGTCGGATAGATTGCGAAACAAAACACGGACAATTTAGAAACGATCCGTTGTTTTTTTGCCGCACCCAGCCTTATAGATGGCGACTCATCGGTCGGCGGCGGCCCCCACCCGAGAGGAAGGACATCCCATGGCTCGTATGAAATTGCTGAGCGGTATTCTGTTGGCGATATTGACCGCCGCCGTTCTGTTGGCCAGTTCGGTGCCCGCTTCCGCGGACGAAGCGCAGCCTGCGAACAGCGCCGCGCCCGCTGTCGGCACGGGTCAGCCCGGCACCGCCGCGCCCGACCTAGCCACGCGCGTCGCCGATCTGGAGGCGTACATCACCAACGGCACCCCGAAGAACCTGCAGTCATCGGGCCCTGGCCACAACGCTTGGATGATGACGTCGTCCGCTCTGGTGTTGTTCATGACCTTGCCGGGCCTGGCGCTGTTTTATGGCGGCCTGGTCCGTCGCAAGAACGTTTTGTCGGTGATGGCGCAGTGCCTGGGTTGCGCCGGCATGGTCACCATCCTTTGGTGGGCGTGCGGATACAGCCTGGTGTTCGCTCCCGGGACCCCCATCCTGGGCGGGCTGAAATTCGCGGGCCTGGCCGGCGTGGGACCGGCACCAAACCCGGATTACGCGGCGTGGGTTTCACAGAACGTCTTCGCGATGTACCAGTTGATGTTCGCCATCATCACGCCCGCCTTGATAGTGGGTGCGATCGCCGAACGCATGAAGTACGCCGCCGTCATGGCATTCATCTTGGCCTGGATGTTCGTGGTGTATTTCCCCATGGCCCACATGGTTTGGGGTATCGACGGCCTGATGAACGGCGTCTGGAACGCCAAGGCGTCGATCAAGGCGATTGATTTCGCCGGCGGCACCGTCGTGCACATGACGTCGGGCTGGTCGGCGCTGGTGCTGTGCTTGGTTCTGGGCAAGCGCGCGGGTTTCGGACACCGGCCGTTTCTGCCGCACAGCTTGGCCCTGACGATGATCGGGACCGGCATGTTGTGGGTCGGTTGGTACGGATTCAACGCGGGCAGCGCGGTGGCGGCCGACGGAATCGCGGCGAACGCGTTCACGGCGACCACGCTGGCCACGGCCGTCGCGGCGACGGTGTGGCCCGCTTTGGAATGGATCACGCGACGCAAGCCAACGGTCCTGGGCTTCTGTTCGGGGGCCGTCGCCGGTTTGGTCGTCATCACTCCCGGTTCGGGATTCGTGACCGCGACCGGGGCCGTGATCATCGGTGTCTTCGCGGGCGTGTTTCCGTTTTTGGCCTGTACCAAGCTGAAGAGCTGGCTGAAATACGACGATGCCCTAGATACCTTTGGAGTTCACGGCGTGGGTGGAACCATGGGTGCCTTGTTGACGGGGTTCTTCGCCAGCGCGGACGCCAACGCCAACCTGAAGACCAATTTGGCATCCTACGTAGGGAACGGCCTTTGGATCGAGCAGGTGAAGGCCGTCGGGCTGACCCTCATTTGGTCGGTCGGGGGCTCGCTGATCTTGGCTTTTGCGGTCAAACTGGCGATCGGACTCCGTCCGTCGGGCGAGGCGGAGGAGCAAGGCCTCGACGACGTCGATCACGGCGAGGTGGGATACCACTTCGAAGAGGCGGGTGGCTGATCACAGAGCAGGGAGGCGGCTCGCTGCCGCTCGCGCCTGCCCGCACCCGACCTCGCTCCGGCGGGCAAAGCCCACCTGCGCTCGCCCTCTCCAAGTACGCCGAAGAATCTTCGCGCCGCGGGACGATTCTCGAAGGTAGTAGAACAGTGGGGCTTTGGCCCCGTGCCATCCTGCCCGTCCAGATCCATCTCCTGCTCTCTCGCGCCGAGGACCAACCCCGGGGGGCGAACGCCAGGCGAACGTCGCGGGTTTGCCAGGAGTGCCAACCGGTCGGTAGGGTCGGTCGATAGAGATGCCGGAACCGCCTCCGACGACCGAGGGTTCAGGCGAGCCGCCAACGTTTCTGGTTGTGTCGCGCACGTCTCATCCCATCGTTTGGACGGTTCTCTATCTCCCCTTCGGAGCGCTCGGTGGCTTCGTCAGCGTCGCGCTCACCTTCTTGGCGACCGAGCGCGGGCTTTCGATCTCCGAGGGTGCGCTCCTCAATGGCGCGCAGTTCCTCTCGCAATGGTTGAAGTGGATTTGGGCGCCGCTCGTCGACATCACGCTCTCGCCGCGCAAGTGGTACGTCATCTCCACCAGCCTCTCGGCGCTGGGCGTCCTCGCGATGTCGGCGGTGCCGCTCGGTCCGGGGACGCTCGGAGCTCTCCTCGCGATCATCGCGCTTGCCAGCCTTATCAACTCAGTCGTGGGAATGAGCGTCGAGGCGATTATGGCCGGGACGACGCCCCCTGATCAGATCGGACGCGTGAGCGCGTGGTTCCAGGCGGGCAACCTCGGTGGAGCGGGGTTCGGCGGCGGGCTCGGACTCTTGCTCGTCGAGAAGCTCCCGAGGCCTTGGATGTCGGGCGCGATCATAGGCACGCTCTTCATGCTCTGCTGCTTCGCGCTTCGCTTCACTCCACACGTCGCTGCACACGAGAGGGCTGGCGGCTCGCTGGTCGCGGTGAAACAGGTGGTGCGCGATCTCTGGGCGATGATCAAGACCAGGGGCGGACTCGTTTCGGCGATCCTGTGCGCTCTCCCGGTCGCCACCGGCGCGGCGCAGGGCACGCTCACACAAGCGAAGGTCGCCGCGTTCTGGGGCGCGGGCGCCGATCAAGTCGCGCTCATGCAGGGTCTCGTCGCTGGTCTCATCATGGCGGTCGGCTGCTTCGCGGGTGGCACCCTGTGCCAACGCGTCCGTCCGCGTACGGCCTACTCGGGCGTTGGCCTCGCGCTCGCCGCCATCGCCCTTCTCATGGGCATCTGCCCGGCGACCGTGAGCATGTACGTCGCGTGGAACCTCGTCTACTCCTTCGCCGTCGGGCTCGCCTACGCCGCGTTCACCGCGCTCGTCCTCGATTCCATGGGCAAGGGCTCGGCGGCGACGAAATACAACGTGTTCGCGTCGCTCTCGAACTTCCCAGTGTGGTGGGTCGGGCTTCTGCTCGGTGTCGTGGCCGGCAAGTGGGGCGCCCGTCGCATGCTGCTGACCGAAGCTGCTCTCGGCGTCGTCGGCGTTCTCGTCTTCTTCATTAGCGCTCGCCTGGTCCGGCGCTCGCGGCTCACCGGTTGACGCTCCGACCCGGCTGGCGCGTGAGACTTCGATCCCAGGGCCAGCCTCCATCGACTCCGTGGACCTTACTGCCAATTGCGTCTGCCATCCGTAACGTTGGGTATGGCTGTGTATCGCCAACGACCCAAGTGGCCTTAGAAGTTCCGACATTTCGATCTCGCTCCGTTGGCATGACCACTGCATCGCACCACTGCCTCTGACTCCTTTTCAAGGTAGACTTAATGCAAGTGACCCTGCCCATCGCACACACTTCAAGGATTCAACGTGAAGGATCTTTCGAAGATGGTGTTACCTTGAAATTAGTACGCCCCATCGCGTCCATCGTGATCCCAGCCAATAACGAAGCGCTCGTCATCGAACGTGGGTTGGCAGCCATTTTGGAAGGCAGCGCTCCAGGGGAGTTCGAGATCGTGGTGGTGTGCAACGGATGCTCAGACGACACGGCCGATCGAGCGCGCCGATTTGGCTCGCAGGTCAAAGTGGTGGAAACCGCGACCCCCTCAAAGATTCACGCTCTCAATTTGGGCGACCAACAAGTGACCGCGTTTCCTCGGTTTTACGTGGACGCCGACATTCAGATTTCGGCTGCGGCGGTTCGCGACGTGGCCGCCTTGTTGGGCGAGGGATCGCCCATCCTGGTGGCCGCCCCTCGGGCGGTGGTCGCGTACGAAGATCGGCCCTTCCTGGTACGCGCGTTTTATCGGATCTGGACGCGTCTACCCTATTTTTCTGAAAACATGATCGGTTCCGGCGTCTACGCGTTCTCGCGACAGGGCCGGGCGCGCTTCGACCAGTTTCCCGAGATCACGGCGGATGACGAGTTTGCGCGCCTGATCGCATCTCCGAGCGAGCGATCGTCGAGCGCCGCCACGACGTTCACGATTCATCCACCTCGGACCGTTCGCGGCTTGCTCGATATCATGACCAGGGCGCGCTCGGGGATGTATGAGTTCCGGGAGAAATTCCCGAACCTGAGCACCAACAACAATACCGATGCGGGGCGCTCGCTTCGGATTATCGCGACCAGCCCTTCGATGTGGCGGGACGGGCCCATCTATCTCGGCATAATGGCCATCGCCAAACTGCGCGCTCATCAGAGGCAGCGCCAGGGGCGCAGCCGCGGCTGGGAACGTGACGACAGTTCCAGACAATAGTTCCGCGCCCGCGATCTCTGGGCAGACTGCTTTCCGGGTAATACCTTGTTACTCGGTCAGCGTGATCGTCGCGATGCCAAGTGGCGGCAGGGTGATCACGCCGCCGACGGCAAGCGGCCCCAGCTCGGCGGTGCGTTCGGTTAGGTCCGCGGAGCTGGACGTGCGGAACACGTCGGATTTGGCGTAAGTCCAATCGCCGGTGGTGAGCGTGACGTCGCGCGCGGTTGCGCCGGCGTTCAGCAAGACGACCGTTGTCTGGCTTCCGTCGGGCGATACGAATGCCGACACCTTCACGGCCGTCGTGGAGGCAGTGGCCGCCACGCGCGTCCAGCCGTAGTCCACCCAACGGGCGAAGTGCTTCACCGCGTAGTACGGATCGCGAACCGCGTACCCCTTGTCGGTCTTCCAACTCGACCGGTCGTAGGGGTTCTCGGTTGTAACCAGGCCTCCGGGGGCGTCCCACGTCAGATCCCAGTAGATGTATGCGCTGACACCTTCGACGGTGACTGCGTTGTTCATGAGCCACGCGGTCGCGAACATGTCTTGCGGCATGGGCGCGAACTCGGTCATGAACAATGGTTTGTCCGGCGCGAGGCCCGCCGCGATCCGCATGGCCACGTTGTAGGTTTCCGGTGCCGTGGGCATGCCGCCGTTGTACAGGTGATGCGCTACGACCGCGAAGTGGTCGGGATTCATGCGTCCGAGGTAGTTCTGAAGCTTCTTGCCACCAATGCCGGAAATCTCGGGTCCAAGCAGCAGCGGCACGGGCGCGAGCGCCTGGACGTGGGAATAGACCGCGTCGAGGGCCTGGTCGTACCCCGCCACGCCGATGCCGTGTGCGGCATCGATGCCCTCTGTAGGCCCAAATAGGCACGTGCTCCAGAGGGCCGTGAAATCGGGCTCGTTCTGAATGCTGATGAAGTCGGGTCGCACGCCGAGGGCTGCGTACGCTTGCAGGGCGTCGGCCCACCATTGGCCGAACTCGTCGTAGGCGTACACTCCGTCGGTCTGAGTCAAGGTGCCGCCGTTCTTTGTGTCGCCGTTGCTTTTCAGCGATGCCGGCGGCGACCACGACGACATGAGCAAGCGGGGAGGGTGCCCAAGCGATGCGGTGGCGGCGGCGACCGCGGCCACGGCAGCCTTTTCCACGACCCGATCCTGGTACCAGTTTCCGATCCGCAAAATATCGAGCCCGAGATCTCGAAAAACGAGATCGTAGATCTCCGCGCGATTGGGGTGGTCCGTGAGGTAGTTCACGTAGAACGCCAGCGCCCCGCCAAACCCCTCCATGGTCTGGAAACGGCTCGTGATGTCGACCGTGACAGTCGCCAGGTCGCCCGCGTCCGGTGTACCGACCGTCCCTGCGGTGTCGCGGCCCACGCCGTTGCTGCCCCCGCAACCCGACGCCAGCGTTCCCAGGCACGAAAGCAGACTGGCAAACGCGAAGGTGCGCGCCGCCGGGACACCGGTGGCCTTCGAAATGGACGTCACGACGGGGTTCTTTTTGGGCTAAGTAGTTCTTTGCGGAGTGGGTGCGTGGATTTCGGGCCGGTGCGGGCGGCTCACGTCTGTACCCGCTGGCCAACCCCTTCGTCAATGACGCGCCAGAACGGTGTCAGAACGGTGGAGAAGCTCGCGTTTGCGCCCTCCGAGCCGGAGGCAGAACGTGCCGCCGGCGACCGTGCGGACCTTCCTGGTAGGATGTATTGGTGATCTCGCAGTTGTGCCGCCTGGGGGCCAGGCTCTTCGCGTTTTTCGCATTGGTCCTGGGCACCGCCGCGTCATGTGGGCAGTCCCGGTTGCTTCCATTTATTACGTTGGATGCATCGATCAGTGAGCAACCTTCCACCGATGCGCCAGCGGAGACTCAGCCGTCGGATGGGGCTCCTCCGGACGCGCCCGCCGACGGTCTGACCGTGGACGGTCCGATCGTCACGGGCTGCCTGCCGGACGAACTGATCGGTTACGCGACGGTGCCGGCCGCCACCGCTGGACCAGCGACGACGGGGGGAGGCGGCGGCGCCGTCGTCACGGTGAAGACGTTCGACGCATTGAAAGCGTACGCAGCCCTACCGCAGCAGGCGGTGATCCGAATCAGCGCCAACATAAACGCGACGGATCCGATGCTGGTCGTGGCATCGGACAAGACGATTGAAGGTCTTGTCCAGGGGGACGGTCTGACGGGCGGTGGCTTGGATCTGAGCAGCAGTCACAACGTCATCATCCGCAACCTGTCCATCGGCCTGGTAAAGCATCCCAATGACGCGATCCACTTGGACAATTCCCAGAACATCTGGATCGATCATTGTGACCTATTCAGCAACATTACGAATGATCCCAAGGGAACGTACGACGGGCTGGTCGACATCGCGCACGCGTCGGATTTCGTTACCGTCTCCTGGAACAAGTTTCACGATCACTACCTGACCAGCCTGGTTGGGAACATGGCTTCGAGCGGGGCGACGGACACCGGTCATTTGATGGTGACGTATCACCACAACTGGTTTCATTCCGCGCAATCGTATGATCCGCGTGTCAGGTTTGGGTCCGTTCACGTCTTCAACAATTTGTACGACGGCAATACAAACTACGAGCAGGGAGCCGCCATCGTTTCGACGATGTATGCCCATGTCCTGGTCGAGGGGAATGTCTTCAAGAACGTCAGGACGCCCATATCCACGCGGGCCTCTTCGGACGACACGGCCGATGGAACAGTCTGGGACCAGACGGCGGCGTTCCCAAACATCTACAACAGTGGAATTAGCGACATCACCATGTTGGAGGCGTGGACGTCTCCGCCTCCCTATGTCTATGTTCCCGACCCCACTGGAGATGTCGAGGGTCTCGTCACGTCATGCGCAGGACAGACGTTGAAGATACCCTGAGGGAAGGCCGGAAAGTGTTCGAACCACCTCGTGGCCTCCCAATCGACTGGACATAATATATGTCCATATCTCTCAGCGGCCGCGGAGGTGAGCAAGGTGCACCAGCCACAGGGCCACGTCGACGACCGCGGACGAGGCGACCGGCAAGCCCGAAAGAGCACCTGGGCGCAGCAACCGATCGTCGTATGGCACGCGGGGCGCCGCTTCCCGCAGTCGGGTGACCAGTCGATCGAAGTTGTCGGCACTGGATGGCGACAGGTTCCCTTCCAGGAACCGATAATCGATGCGGCGTTCGTAGATGATGATGTCGCGATCGCCGTCGTTTCGGTGCAACAGCAGAAACCCGTCCCGGGAGGTCGTCGTCTTGGTGGATTTGGTCTCGACTTTCTTGGTTAAAAGCAGGCCCCCGGTCAGGACCGCCCGGGTCAAGTCCAGTCGCCGCTCCGCCTTCTTGGTGATCTCCGTCAGAGTAGTCGCGCGGACACCTCGCTGGATCAGCGCCAGCGATTCGAGCGGTACCTCTTCCTCCGCGCCGGCTCCGTCCGTGACCCACAGCCGTCGGTCGAAAAGGCGCAGCCCGCGCGCCACCAGCCTGTCGTCGTCGCCGGGGGCCGCCCGTGGATCACATACGATGATCGAGAATCCCAAATCCTCCAAGCCACGGGCCGTGTCTCGCGCCTTCTCCGCGTCGGGCTCGATGTGCAGTACCCGCGGCAAGGGTCCCGCCAGCCGGAATCGGACATCCGCCACGGCCAGGCCGGTCAGGCGGGCCGTTCGCGCGAATTCCCCATCGCGCGCGAAACCGTCCGTACGCGCGGAGTCAGCCGTCGATGACGGAAGGCGGGCGACCACGAGGAGCACGCCCCAGTCTAGCAGCGCCCGCCGGGTGGGGACCCTCCTTGGCGTTCTCGATGGGGGGGCGGGATACACCCTCGAACGCGGCGATGCCCGGGGGGCAGGTTGGGGGCAGGTTCGTTTTTTTGCGGGTGCCGGAGGCAGGGGTCTATGATCAGCACCCGCCGATGATTGATTTCCCGATGCCGCGGGTCCGCGCGGGGCAGCCTTCCCGAGGCGTGATCGCGCTCGCGCTCGCCCTGGCAGGGACGGGGATCGCCTGCGCGAATCCCCCCGGGACGTTGCTGATCCTGCAGAACCAGATTCCCGGGCTCGATTCCACCTCGAATATGTGCGTGTTTTCGGCCGACTCCAGCGATCCGAGCCTGGCCTCGGGAAGGTTCGACGTCGATCTCGATCGGGCGTATCCGTACTTTGTTTATCCGCTCATCCAAAACGAGCTGCCTTCCATAGTGGCCGGCGGAATCGAACGAAACAACGTGTTGCTGACAAGTGTCCGAATCTCGATCAAGGCCCCTGCCGGCGTGGATCCGCACTGGGAGGCTGGGTGTCCGGGGAATTTCGATGTGTTCAGGTCGGTCGTTCTGGCCCCGGGATCGACACATGCGGTTCAGGTGGAGGCGTTTCAGTCCTGTCATGCGCAGCACCTGAAGCAGATGATTGCCGACGGCGAGATCCCCGCCGATCTTTCGCAACCCGTGTTCTTCACCCTGGACCTGACGGCGATAGCCGACCGCGGCGGTTCGGAACAGAAGTCGGGGGTCTTTCCCTTCGAAGTGCAGGTGTGCGCCGGTTGCCTGCAGTCGATGTTTCCTTTGACGCCTGCCTGCGCCGACGCGCCCAAGCCGAATCCGCTGCACGGGAACCCATGCAACTTCGCCCAGGACGGCCCCGCTGTCCTGTGTTGCACAACCCCCGCCGGCGCGCTCTCTTGCCCCGCCCCGGATCAGTAGCGGCAGGCCCGGCCCGTCATCACGGTGGCCGGCTTGACCCCGTCGGGGTGACCGGGTACAAGCCGACAGTCCCAAGTCATGTTTCGCGACAGCATTCAAAAGATGGTCGACCGACTGGACCCCGGGGGTGCCGCCGGGATCCTCATGGGGTTCGATGGCATTGCCGTTGATTCATTCTCCCGTCCCGGCACGATCGACGTCCAGACGGTCAGCATGGAGCTGGCGCACGTGGTCGCGCAGCTTCGCCGCTCCGCCCAAGGGGCGCACCTCGGCGGCCTTCGGGAAATGGAGGTTAGGACCGACAAGCTGGCGCTATTGATCCGACTGGTGACGGACGACTATTTCCTGGTCTTCGGGGTTTCGCCGGATAGCAATCTGGGGAAGGCCCGCTACCTGTTGCGGCTGCTTTCGCCACTGATCCGCGCGGATCTGTGACGGTCCGTTCGAGTCATTTGATCGCAAGCAACATGACGAATCAGAAAGGACGCCGACGGGCATGAGCAAGCGAAAACCGACCAAGCGCCCCGTGGGACCAGACGCCAGTAGGTCCCGGAGCGAGAATCACACGACCGCATCGGGTCTAGATCTGCAGGCGATTCGGGAGCTCGCCCGAATCGCGGGCGAGTTCGGCCTGACAGAAGTGGAAGCCGATCCGTCCGGTCACATCCGCATATCGCGTGCCGCGGTCGGCGCCCCGGTCGATTCCAGCGTGGGGCTGCGACCCGCGGGACCCACCATCGCTCTTGCGCCGCCGGCCCCCGTCGAAGGAGCCACGGAGCCGGGCACGTTCATCAACTCGCCATTTGTCGGGACATTCTATCGCGCGCCTTCGCCGGACACGGCGGCATTCGTCGAGGTCGGCCAACGCGTCAAGAAGGGTCAAGTCGTTTGCATCGTCGAGGCCATGAAGTTGATGAATGAAATCGAGGCCGAGGCGGACGGTAGCGTCGCCGAGATCATGGCCAAGAACGGCGAGCACGTGGAGTACGGGCAAGGGTTGATTCGATTGACGCCGTTTTAGACAAGCTCGAATCCCGTCACCAGACCACCAAGAGACGAGAGAAGAGCGGCGTTGTTCAAAAAAGTTCTCATTGCAAACCGTGGCGAGATCGCGCTTCGGGTCATTCGGGCGTGCCGGGAAATGGGCATCAAGACGGTGGCCGTTCACTCGACAGCAGACGCCGAAGCGTTGCACGTGCGCTTCGCCGACGAGAAGGTCTGCATCGGTCCGCCGCCGGCGCGTGACAGCTATCTGAACATTCCGGTCCTGATCAGCGCGGCAGAGGTCTCCGGCGCCGATGCCGTTCATCCGGGCTACGGATTCTTGTCCGAGAACGCCTATTTCGCCGAGGTCGTCATCAAGTGCGGCTTCAAGTGGATCGGCCCGCGGCCGGACGTCATGCGGCTGATGGGCGACAAGGTGTCGGCGCGGGCGACCATGAGCAAGGCCGGCGTTCCCATTCTGCCCGGAACCGGAGTCATCGAGACCGACGAGGAAGCGGAGGAGGCCGTCGAGAGGATCGGGTTCCCCGTGATCATCAAGGCCTCCGCAGGCGGCGGAGGGCGCGGGATGAAGATCGTCGAAAATCACAGCCGCTTGAGCGCGCAACTGTCCGCGGCGCGGTCGGAGGCCCAGGCCGGCTTCGGCAACCCGAACGTCTACCTGGAGCGCTATATTGGTCGGCCGCGGCATGTCGAGGTGCAGGTGCTGGGCGACGGACAGCGGGCCGTGGCGCTCGGCGAGCGCGAATGCTCGATTCAGCGGCGACACCAGAAGCTGGTCGAGGAGGCGCCGTCCGTGGCGCTCGACGATGCGCGCCGAACCGAGTTGCTGCGCATCGCGCGAAAGGCGACCGAGTCCATCGGGTACACCACCGTCGGGACGTTGGAATTCCTTCTCGACGAGGACCGCAATTTCTACTTCATGGAAATGAACACCCGCATCCAGGTCGAACACACGGTCACGGAGGAAGTGTTCGGTGTCGATCTGGTGCGAGAGCAAATCAGATTGGCCAACGGCGAACCTCTCCGTCTGCCCGCCGATTTGCGGCCACGAGGGCACGCGATCGAACTGCGGATCAATGCGGAGGACCCAGTGACGTTCGCGCCTTCACCCGGCCGCATCACGGCGCTCAACCTTCCCGGGGGACTGGGCGTTCGTGTCGACACACACATTTACCAGCAGTATGTGGTTCCGTCACACTACGATTCGTTGTTGGCCAAGCTCATCGTTCACGCGGAGAATCGACCGGCCGCGCTGGCGCGCCTGCGCCGCGCCCTGGCTGAGTTCGTGGTCGAGGGATGCAAGACCAACCTCGATTTTCACCGGCGTCTGTTGGGCAACGCGGATTTTGTCGCCGGCCGACTGGATACCCACCTGATTGAACGCATGGCGGCCGGCTGAGCTTTACACGGCTCCGGAGGCCGGTAAGCTTGAAAAAAGGCGCCGTGGTCAGCAAGAAGGAAAAATATCTCGCCTCAGCGCAGAAGCTCATCGAGCGGGGGCAGCTCGACAAGGCACTGGCCGAGTTTGCGAAGGTCATCGAGGAGGATCCCAAGGACACCCGAACCTTGCTGAAGATGGCCGAGCTTCATGCAAAACGGGGGGCGAACGCGGAGGCCACCGAGATCTATCTGCGTACGGGCGATCTCTATGCCGATCAGGGCTTTTCTCAGAAAGCGGTCGCGGTCTACAAGAACGCCTTGAAGTTGTCTCCTGGCACCGTGCCGGCGCATTTGAAGGTCGGGGCGATGTTCGCACAGCTCGGACTGGTGTCGGATGCCGTGCAGCAGTTCGAGTTGGCGTCGGCGGCCTTGGAGCGGGCTGGTAAGGCGACGGAGGCCGTCGCGGCCCTGCGCCAAGCGGCCGACGTTCAACCCGAAAACGTCGTCTTGCGCGTGAAGCTGGCCGAAAGCGCGTCACAGGCGGGACTGATCGATGAGGCGGTTGCCGAATTCGGCAGAGTCGCGGATCAGCTGAAGGCGCAGGGACGGCTGGACGAATCGTTGCGCGTGATGGAACGACTCTTGTTCCACCAGCCGGGCAACTTCGCGAAAGCGCGCGAGCTCGCCGAAGCGTACATCGCGAAAGGGACCCCGCGTCTGGCGTTGCCAAAGCTGCAAGCGTGGCTGAACGGGGACCCTCGGGACCCGAGCGCCCTGTCGTTGCTGGCCCGGGCACTTGAGCAACTGGACCAGGGCGCGAAGGCCGTTTCGGTGCTGAAGGAACTGATGCGACTCAGCGAGGATTTGGGACGTACAAGCGAGCGCGACGCTGCGATTCTGCGTGGCCTGACTCTGGACCCAACGGATCAGGATCTGCGTGCCGCGGCGGCACGTCATCAACTGCGCTGGGCCGCGGGCGCCGCGGAGGCCACGCCCCCACCGATTGGGGTGCCAGGCCCCGCGGGCGCGGGCGGTGTCGGTTTTGATCTCAGCGGTGCCGTTCGAGCTCCCGTCACGGGGGTGTCGGGTCGCGTATCCGTGATGGTGGGAGACACGGGTTTCAGCCGGCCGCAGGGCTCGGGTTCCACTGGGACGGCGCCGGATGGGCCCCGTATCTTGGCGGAGGCCGAGGTGTTCGTGAAATACGGATTGCTGGAACGCGCTGCGAATCATCTGGCCCGCGTGTTCGACTTCGCGCCCGAGCAGCGTGAGGCTCGCGAGAAACTGATCGTCGTCTTACGGCGATTGGGACGTCATGAGGACGCCGCTCGTCACTCCGAGATTCTGGCCCGACAGATTGGCGGAGCGTCCGCGACAGGTTCCGGGCCCTCATCGAGCCCGCACATGATCTCCCTGAATCCCGATTCGGGCGGCGTTCGTGGCGCTTTCGAGGCCGCGCCCGCCTCTGGCGCGAGCTCCTCGTTGCCGCTCGCATCGGCCGTCGCTGGCGATCCCGCGGCGGATGTGGTGACGCCACCCCCCGAACGGCGATCGCAGGATGGCGAGTTCGGCAAGGAAGTCATGGTCAGCCTCGGGACGGAGTTCGACGCGGAGGTCCGCACGGGAGACGTCCTGTTGGAGTCGCTGGCCAGCCTGGAACCCGAGATCGAGATTTCCGTCGAACCCGTCGAACCCGTCGAACCCGGCCAACCCGGTCAACCCGGCCGATACCCGCAGGATGGCGGCCCGGATGGCGCATACGAGCAGGAAGGCGCGGATACGCCTCCCTTGGTGCGCAGATTTACGACGCTCGTCCCTGCAGGTGGGCCGCGCGGCGATCAGATCGATAGCAATGACGGCGAGGATCCAGCGATGGCGTTCTCCGAAGACGTCGCGACCATAGTCGGCGATGCCGAGCTCGTCGCCACGGTGCTCGCCGAATCCGACGAGGACGAGTTGTCCGCCGAGCTGGAACAGGTTTCCTTTTTTATCGATCAGTCGATGATCGATGAAGCGCGATCTGCGCTTCAGGATCTGGAAGCGCGATTTCCGCGCGATCCGCGGATAGCCGCGAAGTTGCGTGAGGTGAAAAGCGCGGACGTTCCTCCGGCCGTGCCCGCCTCCGAGTCGGCTTCCACCGCGCGCATCTTCAACAGCCCCACGCTAGGCTCCACCGTCATCGAGCGACCGATTCGAATGGACGCACCGCCTCGGCCCCGCGCGGTGGTGAGTGGTGGAGGAATCTCCGATTCCTCGACCTACGCGGATTTGGCGATCGCGTACAAGGGCATGGGTTTGTTCGACGCCGCCATCGCCGAATTGAAACTGCTCGGCGAGGATCCGGACCGCGAAGTCTTCGCGCTGACCACGATGGGAGAGTGTTTTGAAGCCAAGGCGAGCTTCACGGAAGCCATCATTCGGTACAAACGCGCGCTCAACTGTGAGCAAATCACCCCGGAGGAGGCATTGGTGCTCTACTTCCTGCTCGGCACCGCCTTCGAGCAACTGGGTGACATCAGTGAAGCCTTGTATTTTTTCGAAAAGGTCTTGAAGAGAGACTCCAAGTTTCGCGACGTCGACTTGAAGATAGCGGAACTGAAGCCCCGGTTGATTAAGAGGGCCCGATGACAACCGCCACGGACCCGAAGAGTGCGGATTTGGAAACACGCGCTTCGGCCTTTTTTCGCGAGCTGCAGGAGAAGATAGTGTCCGGGCTGCAGGACTTGGACGGTGGCCGATTTCGCGAGGACGTCTGGGATCGTCCGGGTGGTGGCGGCGGCCGTTCCCGTGTGCTTGCCGATGGCGCGCTGTTCGAGAAGGCCGGCGTGAACTTTTCGGAGGTGTTCGGTTCGTTGCAGCCCCACATGGCGCAGAGCTTGCCGGGCGAGGGCCCGACGTTTCACGCGACCGGCGTATCGCTGGTGTTGCATCCGCGCAGCCCGCGCGTGCCCACGGTCCACGCCAACGTTCGTTTCATACAACGAGGTAAAACGGCCTGGTTTGGGGGTGGTACCGATCTGACTCCGTACTACGTGGTCCCCGAGGACGCGACGGCGTTTCATCGGGCGCTGAAGGGTATCTGCGATCGCCACGAACAGTCGTTGTTCCCCAGGTTCAAGCGTTGGTGTGACCGCTATTTCTTCCTTCCGCACCGCAACGAGCCGCGTGGCGTGGGGGGGATATTTTTCGATTACCTCGGTGCGGGCGCCGAAGCGACCGCCGGCGAGCCTTCGCCGCCGCCCGCCACCAAGTGGGAAGAGGATTCCGAACGGGTGTTCGGTTTTGTACGGGACCTGGGACTCGGCATGATGGACGCTTACGCGGCGATAGCGACGCGCCGCCGCGCGGATCCCTGGGGCGACAACGAACGCGAATGGCAACTTCTGCGTCGGGGCCGCTACGCCGAGTTCAACCTGATCTACGATCGAGGCACGCTGTTCGGACTGAAAACCGACGGTCGCACGGAATCGATTCTGATGTCGTTGCCCCCCGAAGTCCGCTGGCGCTACGGCGCGGCACCACTGCCCGGATCGCCCGAGGCTCTGTCGCTCGCGAGCATCTGTTCCCAACGCGACTGGGCGGACGACCCAGGCTAAGGACCCGATCGGAAATAGCCTGAACGCTGGCCGCTGATCCATCCCGGCTGCCTTCGTTGCTCCTTCTCGACGTACGTCGAGTACGACTCGTCGTCGCGCCTCGCCAGCCGGGCGCCTCGGCGGCCGATCGACCACGTTATTTCCGATCGGGTCCTACCCGGTCGAAGATTCGCGCCGCGCGGGCCGGCTAATCCAGGCCGCATCCGCCAACCCCCGTCTCGAGGAGGGCGAGGAAGCGCCGTGCCGGGCGCCGATACCGTCAATACGGCCATTACGGTTCTCGAAACTTGACACGGGACATCCGTTCCGTACCATACGTATGTTCAGGTTATGCCGCTTGCACGAAACGCCGCGCCGAGGAGCCCGACATGAGTTCGCTGACATTGGTTCGAGACGACGATCGCGATGTTCTCACCGATCGGCAGCGGGACATCTTGGAATTCATTACCCAGTCCATCAACCAGCGGGGGTATCCGCCGACGTTGCGCGAGATTGGAACTCATTTCGGGATTCGGTCCACGAATGGCGTGAACGATCACTTGCGGGCCCTCGAAAAGAAGGGGTATCTGCAACGAGAGGATTTGAAATCCCGGGCGTTGCGGCCCGTGGCGGCTTCGGGGCGACCTCTCGAACCGTCGACGGAGGTCGTCGACATTCCGTTGCTCGGGCGGGTCGCGGCCGGCGTTCCACTGTTGGCGGTCGAGAACGTCGAGGATACGGTGCGTGTCGACCGGTTCTTCATCGGCCAGACGCGCGAGGTGTTCGCCTTGCGGGTCAAGGGTGACTCGATGATCGAGGACGGTATCTTCGACGGCGACTACATCTTCGTCCGCAAGCAGCTGCACGCGACCCGCGGCGACACCGTGGTGGCGATGATTGAAGGCGAGGCCACGGTGAAGCGGTATTACCCCGAGGGCGACATGATTCGTTTCCAGCCGGCCAATGCCAAGATGCAGCCGATCGTCGTCCGGAAGCGCGACTTCAAGAGCGTGCACCTCCTGGGGATCGTCATCGGCGTCTACCGCAAGACGAACTGAGGGTCGTCGCGGGCGGCTGAACCCGCATGCTAGGCTGGCTCGGTGGGTGGGGCCAAAATAAGGGTGCGGCCGCGCCGCACAAAAAGCGCCAAACTGGCACGGTCGCCGGGGCGCCCAATCATGCGCGTGCGCGGTCACCTTGGTCGCGGAGTGACGGTGGCTTTACTGCTGCACGTCCACCTGCTCGGTCCCTTGCTGGTCGCGACCTTCATCTACGCCGCCCGCGAACAGGCCCAGCGCGCCGAAGAAGTGGACGTCGGTTTCGAGAACGTTCCTCCCGAGGAGTTGCCCCGCGATCTGCCGCCGCTGGACGAGACGCCTGAGCCCTTGGCCAACGTTCCGAAGCAACGAAGCAAGCCGGATCGCCGCGATAGGACGCAGGATCGCAAGAAGGAAAAGCGCGAAGAGGCTGTGCGCAAACCAGATGAGAAGGAAAAGGTGGCCAAGCAGGCTCCCGAGCCGGAGGTGCCGGTCCCCCCGCTTCCCCCGATGCCGCAGCCGCAGCCGACGCCGCGACCCCCTCAGCCCAAGCTGCACGAGAAGATCGTGGATCTCGACAACGACAAAGACGTCGAGCCGCCTCCCGACGCCAAGTACTTGGCGCAGAAGAACAACCGCGCGGACGTCGAGACCCGGGCAACCCAGACGAACATGGATCGCGAGCAGAAGGGCGGGGAGGGTTCGCAGGAACCGAACGGCGAACGGCACGACGACCAAGAGATCGGTGACGATCGCGCGAAGATCGCTCAACTCGACGAACAGAAGTCCAAGTTGGGGCGGGCCGCGCCCGACGTGACGCCCCAAAAGGAAACGGAAGCCCTCGAACGCCCGGACGACAAACGACCGCGTCAGCGGTCTCCCGTGCTGTCGTTGCGAGATGCCTCGCCGCGGGGACACGAGATAACGCCAGAGACCGTCGATCCCTCGTTACCCCACGATCCCTCTGGCATGTTGGCACGACCCCACCCGCACGGAGCCTTTCGAGACGAAGAAGCGGATCACCCTCACGAAGGTTCGAAGCGCCTGAAATTGGCCTTGTCGGGAAAGGACTACGAGTTTTTGTTCGGCAGGGAGGCCAAGGCCGAACGGCAACTGGCCCAAAAGGAGCGGTCAACTCGCGTCGGCAAGTACGCGCGCGGGGCGGCGCGCATTCGGTCGGCGCTGGAGAATTTCATCACGGAGGTGAAGCCGGGCAATCAGACGGCCCTCAACACACGGGCGGCGCCGTTCGCGGCGTTCATTGCGCAAATGCACCGGAACATCCACCAGCTCTGGGGTTTTGGCGCCCTGGAAAATTGGGACGAGCTGCCGGCGTCGAGTCCTCTCAACGATGAATCCCTGATGACCACCTTGGAGATCGAGTTGAACCGTAACGGGACGGTCAGCAAGGTCAGCATGGTGCGGGCATCGAAATACCTGCCCTTCGACGCCGCGGCCATCGATGTTGTGCTGAACGCGGCCCCGTATCCCGAGCCGCCGCGGGAGATCAGGTCAGGAAACGGCAAGGTCTACGTCCACTGGAGTTTTTTTCGTGATGGTCACCAGTGCGCTACTTCGGGTGTCGACTACTTCATCCTGGATAACGCGCCTAAAGGCGGCGACCGAGCCGGCGACGCAGCCGATGCCGGGGATGAAAAAGCGTCGGCAGTCGCCGAGGTACGTCCGCAGGGGCCCAAGCGCTTGGAGCGCAAGATGGGCGAAGCGAACGAACGACGGGCCGTCGCGGAGCGCTCGGAGGACACAGAGCGCCAGCCGGTACAGGCGGATACACCTGAAACGCAGGACAAGGCAACTGCGGACCTGGCGAACGCTTGGTTTGCGGCCTTTGTTCGCGGTGATGTCGACGGCATGACCGAGCGTGCAACTTATCCATTCCGCTCCACCGCGGGCGTGGCCGCGAAGAGCCGCGACGAACTGGCGCGGATGTTGAAGAACCTGGTCGCGGAAACACCCGGGCGCGCCGCGGCGCCCGTGTCCTTGGAGACGGCCGCGAGTCTGCGCAAATTGATCGGCAAGCTGCCGCCAGGCTTGGATGATGGATCAGGAGGGTTATTCGCGGTCACCCGTGTCGACGGCGACATGATGATCCTGCTCCTGGCAAAAACCAGCCCCGGCTGGAGAGCCACCGGGCTTATTCGCCGCTGAAACGCCTGACGCCAACGGCCCAGGCGGCTGTCGGCCTCCTGTCGACCGCCACCTGTGTGCTGGCCGGTGGCATCGCTCGGCCCACCCACGCCGTGACACGTCAACGCAGTTGACGAGGCGGACCACATCGCCCGATCAACATCGTCGCGGCCCCGGAGCGACCGGATGACGCGTCGCTCTGTGGTCAGGGGTGTTACAGATAAGATATTGTAATTATTGTATTATATTGTTTTAAATTTCCGCAGACGGTGTCTGGTCACCGTGGTAAAGCATCCCCCGTGGCAGTCTTGGCGGTTCGGTCGCGGCGCACATCGGGGGCCAGCCCCCTGGCGAAGACTGTTCGCAAGATAGGTCTGCAGAAGCTGCTGTCCACGCGCATCTGCGATCTTGAGCTGCGGCCCACGGGCGCGCTCGCCGAGTGTGTCGAGCAGGTCATCTCCGAAATGCGGGCGCGCGGAATCACGTTCGTGCCGGCTTTCTATTTGGGCGATGATGACTTCTGGACGTCGGACCAGGCCGTCAGCGTGAATATTCCCTGGTACCTGGCCACACCCGATCTCTGGCGCTTGGTGAACGACCATTTGTTCGAATACTCGCGCGAAGAGGTGCTGATGTACCTGCGCCACGAGGCCGGACACGCGCTGTCCTACGCCTATGGGTTGTGGCGGCGCCCCGATTGGGTCGCCATGTTCGGCGATTTTCGGCGGCCCTATCGCGACGTGTACGGGCCCAACCCCTGGAGTCGCGATTTCGTTCGCTATCTGCACTGGACCGGGATGTACCACTATGCCCAAAAGCACCCGGACGAGGATTGGGCCGAAACCTTCGCGGTCTGGCTGGATCCGCTGTCCCGATGGCGCCGCCGCTATCGAGATTGGCAGGTCGCCCTGGCCAAGCTGGAGTATGTCGATCGGGTCTTGGACGTTGAACGGGTGTGTCGCGGCTCGCCGCCCAACGCTCGTCTGGGGTTGCGCGTCCCGTACACCGAAATCCGCGAAACCGTGGCCGAGTACTTCGACATCGGCGACGAGGTGGATGAGGATTTGATCGAGTACCGCAAGGATTTATTGGAGATCTTCCCACGCCAGAAGGCGCCGCGGCAGTTGGTGGGTGGTGCGCGTGGGTCGGCAGCCGGTGCCCGGGATCGGTTCGGTCACACCGCTCAGTCCCTGTCGGCCGCGCGCTTCATTCAGCAGAACCAGCAGATGCTCGTTGATCGACTGTCCGGATGGATCGGCAACTCCGACAAGCGGGTGATTTCCCGGTTCTTGCGCCAGTTCCAGGCCGTCTGCACCGACGAAAGACTGATCGTGCCCGAAAGCCGGCGCACGGAGAAGTTGGTCGAGCTGACCATCGTAGCGACCTGGCACGTGGTCGATGGCATTCACCGACTGAGCTAAAGCGCCTTCGGCGCTCGCGGGAAGGGGAGGACCCCTCCCCGCGGGCCCCTCCCGACGGATCCCTAAGCCGTCGATCCCGGCGCAGCAAAGCTGCGCCTCTGGGTGCTTGGAAAAGCTACCGCGATCGCCATCCGGAAACTTGCTTCGTTCGTTCACATTTCGGACGGGTAAGACATGTAGTCCCGCCGGGACGAGGGGACCGGAAATGAAACGCAGCTACGCAGAGTTGAAAGTGCGCTCTCGCCGAGGGCGGCTGTCCAAGAGCGCCCGGTGCAGAGAAAACTGACCGCGCGCACGGACCAGGTTGTGCTCGCCGCGGCCCGCGAACCGCCGGCCGTCCCAACCGAAGTATGTCTCGTTCAAGGCGTCGGCGGCGAATCGGGCGGCGAGCTCTAGGGAGATCCATTCGGGACCGAGCAGCAGGGCCCGCCGCTCGTCCGTGGTCAGATCCCGGCCGAGACCGTCGCGATAGCCACTGAGCGACGCCTCGAACACGTCCAGATCCAAATCGGCGTGCTCGTTGTCCTCGCCGCTGCGGTTGCACCAGGATCGCCACGCGTCCCCCATCTCGAAGGCCAGCGCCATCGGACCCACGGTGTCGAGATCAATCAGGCAGATCGCGCGATCACGCGCCGGCGCCGTGGCGCCCGCGAACAGCAGGTTGTTGAACTTCAAGTCGCCATGACAAATCATCGGGGGCAAGGTCGGCAGGGCAGGCAGGTGCAGGGCGGCACTCAGAATATCGTCGGCCAAGGGTGACACCTGGGCAAACAGACGGTGATCTCGGTGAGTGGGGCCCGAGCTCCTCAAAAGTTCCAGGTGACGAGGGGTGTCGTGCACACCCGCGCGCAGTCCCACGAACGTGTGCGAAAGGCGAGCGAGGGCCGCGTGAAAACGGGCCACGAGCTCCCCCGCCGCCCGCGCCTGCGCGGCTCCCGCCACCACGTCGAACGAGATCCCGTCGACATGGGTCATGAGGCGCCACACTGCTTTTCCGTCGCCGTCGTCCTGGTCGGGAAGGTCAAGACACAGCTGACCTTCGTGGGTCGGTACGAGCACCGAGGTGATCAATCCCTGGCGCGCCAGCGCGTGCGTGACGGCGTTGATGTTGTCATGGATGGATGCCGGGAAAAGCGGGTTCACGCGTTGCAGAACCAGGCGCGTTTCGCCGGCCGAAATCAGGAAGGTCTGATTGATCAGGCCTCCCTGCAGGGGCGCCATGGTCGCGTTGGGGCCGACCGGAAATCGGGGTAGGACGCGCTTGCGGATCAGTTCTTCGAGCACAGGGTTCATTGTTGATTTCTGGGCGTGTTGGATGCGCGGGCTCGGCTTGCCGCAGAACCGGATTCTTCCGAGACCACGCCTTCAAGCAGTTCGCGATGTGAGGTTTAGGTTCCGTGCGCTCGTACCAGATCGCGCACCCGGCGTGCCGCCTGTTCCGCCGTGAGATCCCGCTGAGGCTCTCCCAGCATTTCGTAACCGACCATGAACTTCTTCACGGTGGCCGACCGCAACAGGGGAGGATAGATGTGGGCGTGGAGCTGCCAATGATGAACAGGTCCCTCTTCGAACGGTGCCCCGTGCCACCCCATCGAATACGGAAACGAGACATCGAACAGTCTGTCATACGCGCCAAGCAGAGCGCGCAAGAAGGCGGCCAGATCGTTGCGCGCTAGGTCCGTCAGATCCGGGAGACGCGCCACCTGCCGCTTGGGCAAGATCAACGTTTCGTAGGGCCATACCGCCCAGAATGGCACGATGGCCACGAAGTGGTCGCTCTCGTGGACCACTCGCGTCCCCATCTGGATCTCGCGCTTGGCGTAGTCGACGAGCATGGGGGAGCCGTGCTGCTCCAGATAAGCACGTTGCTGCCGCTCTTCAGCGGCGGGCTCGTTCGGCAGCGCATCCGATGCCCAGACCTGACCATGGGGATGTGGGTTCGAGCAACCCATCACGGCGCCCTTGTTTTCGAAGACCTGGACCCACCGGTACGCCGCGCCCAGAGCGGCCGTTTCGCTGGCCCATGTGTCCACGACCCGCCTGATATCCGAGGTGTCCATTTCGGGCAGGCTCAGATCGTGCCGGGGCGAAAAACAGATCACGCGGCATTTTCCGGCGACGGGCTCCATCCGGAACAAGGGATCCGAAAACGGTGTGTTGTCGTTCGGCCCCGGGCCCGAATCGCCGGTCGATCTTGGAGCATCGACTGGACCATCGCTCGGACCGTGGCCTGGAACGTGGGGCAACAAGGCGCTGAAGTCGTTGTCGAACACGAATGTTCCCTGATAGACGGGGTTCGTCACCGCCTGAGCACGCTGATTGCCCGGACACAGGTAGCACGTCGGGTCGTAAGATGGACGCGTTGCGCGCGCAACAGCCTCGGTTTGACCTTGCCATGGTCGATTGTTGCGGTGAGGCGAGACGAGTACGTATTGTCCGGTCAGCGGGTTGAACCGCCGGTGGGGATCGGACTCGGGGTCGAACCTTCTCAAGGCGCCCCGATCAACTTGCGTCCGTCGGCGTGATCAGGTGAGCGCCGCGCGCGGGACCGGACACGAAATGGGTCAACGTACACCCGGTGCGCCGCTTGTACTCGGACGCCAACCTTTCGGCGACGGCGGCCACACGCCGGGTGCGAACCAGGCTGACCGTGCAACCTCCGAACCCGCCGCCGGTCATGCGAGCACCAAGCACGCCCCCCGCGTCACCAATCTCACCGGCGACGTCGACCAGAACGTCCAGCTCGGGACAACTGACCTCGAAATCGTCTCTCAAGGAACGGTGACTTTCGTACATCAGCGCCCCGACACTGGCGAAGTCGCGCGCCTCCAGATGCAAAGCCGCGTCCAGCGTGCGCGCATTTTCGGTGACGACGTGGCGGGCCCGGCGCCGCACCACCGGATCGAAAATTCCACGTGCCTCGTCGACCATTTCCGGCGTGGCGTCGCGCAGGGTAGGAACGCCGAGCTGGCGCGCCGCCTCGGCGCATTCGGCGCGCCGGCGCGAGTAGGCGCCGTCCGCGAGAGCGTGCTTGATATTGGTGTTGCAGATCAACACACTGACGTTCGGGTCCGCGAACGGAACCAGACGCACAATCTCGAACTGACAGTCGATCAGAAGCGCGCCGGCTTCGTCTCCGAGGACGGATGCGAGCTGGTCCATCAGTCCACACGGCACGCCCGCGAATTCGTGTTCGGCCTGTCGGCAAAGGCGGGCCTTCTCGCGTGGGTCAAGCGTGGTTCCCGTCGCGGCCTCCAGCATCGTGGCGGTCGCGACCTCCAGCGCGGCGCTGCTGGACAGGCCCCCGCCGAGCGGAACGGCCGACGCGATCACGACGTCTAGACTGGGTGGGTCGAACCCGCGCCGCTGGAAACCCCTCACCACGCCCCTGACGTAGTTGGCCCATGTTGGCTCGCCGGGGGCAAGGGCGGCGTCGAGCGGCAGGTCCACGGACGTTTCTAGCGCCGTGCTGTGCACGCGCACCCGCGGTCCGGATGGGCCCCTCGTGTCGTCATTGATGGCCGCGGCGACGATCGCATAGCGATCGATGGCCATCGGAAGAACGAATCCCCCATTGTAGTCGGTGTGCTCGCCGATCAAGTTGACCCGCCCGGGAGCCGCCGCAAGCCACTGCGGCGCTTTGCCGAAGCGATCGGCGAACGCGGCCTGGGCGGCACGCACCGTCGGGGTGGGTCCCCCGTCGCTTGCAGAAGGACGAACTTGGTCGGCCAGGCTGACGAAAGACATCAGCCCGGGTACCACACAACGCGAGGATCTTCGGGAGCGCGGCGGTAGTTCCACGCGGCGTCCGTTATCTTGCGAAGGTCGTATTTCGGTCTCCAACCGAGAAGGAACTTGGCCTTGGTGTTGTCGAGCCAGGTCGAATGAAAAGGCGTGGGGACGCCGACGCTCGGTAACCCGCGCGATTCCGCCAGGTATTCCGCGAGCGCGCCGTAGTCCACTGGCTCGTCCATGCAGACGTTGAACGTTTGCTTGCGGGCGGCCGGGGCGTCCACCGCCGCCATGATAGCGTCAACCAGATCCTCCACATGCACGAAATTTCGTTTCACGGGGCGACCGTTGGGATCCAGCATGATGGGCACGGTCCGTTTCTCGAGGTACGCGGCGGCCTTCTCAGGTCCGACCAGATCGCGCCACCGCGGGCCACCGAAAACGTCGTCGCCAAAGGATAGCTGGTACTTGAAGTCGTCTTTCTCCATGATCCACGGAGCGCGCAGGCAGCAGCCATTGAGATTGTATTGAATGTAGTACTGCTCGAGCAGCACCTCTTCGAGCACCTTGGAGAGCGCGTAGCAGCCCGGATAGGCGCT
>JADGRC010000269.1 GCA_017881245.1 Pseudomonadota bacterium | reverse complement strand
AGCCGATCTTCAGCCCCTGGCGCTGCAGCAGCCGGTTGAGCATCGCGGTCCCCGAGTAGATCCCCGAGACGATCGGGGGAAAGCCCTGCTCGGGAGTGGACTCCCATTGGCCGAGCGCGTCGCGCGCTGAGGCCATGAAGCCGATCGACTCATCCTCCGGCGTGGTCTGCGCCTTGCCGACGACGAACGAGCCGCGCTGATCGACGATGAACGTGTCCGTCATCGTGCCGCCCGCGTCGATCGCAAGGACGCGGGGGACTCGTGCGCCGCTCTCAGACATCGCACCTCCTCACCTGATTCCGGTCAGGCGAAGCTATCACGTAGCACCGAGCGCGGGGGCCGCCGGCGCATTCTGGAGGACCGGATGCCCGCGGCCCGGCGGCGGCACCTACCCGGCCGAGGGGGACGTCTCGCGGCCTATCTTCCAGCCGGCCTTGATCGGGCTCAGGAAGTGAGGAGGGGTGAGGGTGGCCAGGCGTTCGTCGTACTTGTAGTCCTTGATGTATCCGCTGCCGCCCACCTGCCCCACGATGCCTCGGTAGTCCTGCGCGATCGCTCCGTACACGTGGAGTTCGCCGAGGGCCGCCCCGCAGGCGTGGTTGTCGACCACGAAGGAGTGGCTGGTCGAGAGCATCCCGGCGTAGATCCAGGGGTTCGCAAGCGAGCCTTTCCCGTTGGATCCGCTGCATGGGTGGTAGATGCGCACGTAGTGGCTGGCGATCAGCCCGAGCACGGAGAGCCCCGTGGGTTCGTTGCCCAGCGTCACGCCCGTGGGGTAGGTGTTCCCGTTGATGATCACGTCGTTTTCACCAGCGATCGTCAGCGGTTTCGCGTAGTTGCCTTCGACGTACACGTTGCCGCAGTTCGTCTCGTTGTTGGTCTCTTCGGTGTTGTCTGAGTTTTCCGATTCGTAGGTGTAGTTGCACGCTTTTTCTGGGTTGCCCTGCACGAATATGAGCCCGCTTTTCGGCCAGGCGATCGATTTGGTTTTGCCTTCGTTCGTCACGCTGATCGTCGACCCGTTGAGCACCAGGCGGGTGACGCCCGTGAACGTGCCTTCGGGTTCTGCGTAGGCGCGCAGGCCGGCGTCGCTTTCTGGAGGCGTCAGGGTCGGGCCTTTTTCGTAGCAGCCGGATTTGGTGTTGTAGGTCGGCCCGCCGCCGCATGCCGCCGACGGGTAGGTTCCCCCGTTGATCTCGACCGCGTCAGGCGGTGCGTGGCCCGAGCGCCCGAATTCGGCCGTGCCTTCCACCCTGGCGGCGTCGTTGGTGTGCATCGGGCCTTCGACGCTGTCTCCGCTGGTGAAGACGATGGTTGCGCATTTCAGGCCTTCGGCGGACCATTCTTTGTGGTACGCCCCTTCGCAGCCCGCTGGCGCGTTGTAGAGGCCCGGGTCCTCGGTTTCGAAGTTCGTGTAGTAGACGTAGTTCAGGAAGTTCACGCCGCGGAACGTCGCGACGATCGAGCGCGTCGCGACGGTCGATGGCGGCTGGCCCACGCAGCTTGCCAGGTTGGCCACCCCGGCACAGCCTGTGGATTCGATCCGCATCGTGTTCGCGACCGCGCCCTTGGACTCGACCATCGAGGCGAAGGGGTTGGCGGTTTCGCATTTGGTGGTCCCTTTCGGCGCCGAGCTGGCCACCAGCAGCTTGACTTCGTAGCGCTCCCCGGCTTCCCCGGGCACCGTGCTCGCCGGTGCTTCGCAGGAGGCCCAGTAGTTGGGGTTGCTCTGCAGGCGGTACTCGTATTCCTGGACCCCCGCGAGCGCTGCGTAGTAGGCCTGCTTCTGGGCGGTGTCGCGGCGCGACTGGTGCGTGTCCCCCTTGGCGATGGCAAAGGCGGCGACCAGCAGAAGGCTCGTGACGAACATCACCCCGAGGGCGATGATCATCGTGAAGCCGGCCTCATCGGCGCGGCGCGAGGCGCTCTGGCCCCCGGCTGCTGTCTGGGAGACGGTCACTGGCATGGCGCGTCTTTGAGAGTTTCTTCGGGGTCGGGCGCGCTGAACGCGAACGTGACCTGGTTGGACAGATCGGCGGTGCGGTGAAGCGTTTCGAGTCCGCTCGGCGGGGCGGCCCTGAAGCTGACCAGCACCGAGGCCACGGTTTCCGCGCTCGCGGTGGAGAGGCCTTCGGCGGGGGGTACCACCTTTTCGAGCGCTCCGAGCGGGTTGTTTTCCGCGGCGCTCGACGGTTTCGAGGCGTACTTGTAGTACTGGAATATCGGGACTTTCGCTTTCGCTTCCGATTCGGTCTGGGAGATCTTTTCGGCTATCCGCGTTCCCGCCGCGGGAGTGGGCGTTGCGGCGAACGTGAAGTTCGGCCAAGACCCGCCGGTGCTGGGGTAGTAGTAGTCGATGAGGTTGCCGGGGGTGGAGGAGTTGCCCGTCCATTCGATCTTCTCCTTGTGCGCCGAGCCGAGTTCAGCTTCGTTGCCGTACGCACCGACGAACACCAGCTTGTTTTCCGTGCTGCCCGATTCGACGGGGGTGAACTGGGGTGCCAGGCACACCGAATGCAGCTTGTTGACGATGTTCGTCATCGCCGTGCGCCCGAGTTGAGTGGCCTGCGCGACGTCGGCGATCCGCGCGGTCTGGTGCAGCGCCACTTCGAGGATGACGAACAGCGCGCCGGTCACGACCACGGCGCTCAACAGGCCCACGAGGATTTCGATGAGCATGAAGCCGTGCTCGTCGCGGGCGCGGCGGGGAAGAGAGCGCCCGCTCAGCATGAGGAGCGTCCGGATTCGACGGTGGCTTCTTTTTCTCCTGCTTCTTTGGCTTCTTTTGCTTCGCGGGCGGCTTTGGTCGCGTTTTCAGCGGCTTCCGCTGCTATGCGCCCCGGTTCTTTTGCTT
>JADGRC010000268.1 GCA_017881245.1 Pseudomonadota bacterium | reverse complement strand
TGGCCTGGGGCAACGAGGTGGTCGAGAGATGAGCGAGGATCGGCTTCTTACCACGCGAGAGGTCGCCGAGATCCTGGCGATCACGCTCTCCTGGGTGCACGAGGCAACACGCGATGGCCGGCTGCCGCACATCGCGCTCGAGCGTTACCGGCGCTACCGACGAGACGAGATCGAGGTGTTTCTCGAGCATGCCCGGAGCGGCGGCGCGCGCCGCCTGTGACTTGCGATCCGCACTCGTTCGAGCGTGGATGCTGATCAATGGGAAGACGCGGACAGACGTGCGGTGTGGCGGATCTTGCGCTGCTGTTCGATCTCGGTCATGGAGCTGTCCTCTCACAGACAGGCCCCGCTGTACACGACCTTCGTCAGTTTTAGGATCGGGGCCTTGCCCGTGGACCCCTCCCCCCGGCAACCTCCAACAGTCAGAGATATGGAGGGGCGCCTGGGGTCATGCCGACCGGACCCCAGGCGCTCGATGCACTACTTGCCGGCGCGGAACGTCCCGGTGAGGTGCCAGACGCCGGTGAAGCCGTTGAACGGACCGCCGACGATCGCGCTGCTCCAATTGAGCACGTACGCGTGGGTCTTGGCGTTGTAGGTCCCAGTGACGTTTGAAGTCAGGCCGGGCCGGCTGCCGTTGGGCTTGGGCGAGCCCTGATTGAAGTAGAGGTTGTTCCAGGCGGCGGAGAACGCGCGCAGGTCACCGCTGAGCTTGCCGTTGAGCACCTTGACGCTCGGCGCGACGACCTTCGTCCCGGTCTGCGCCTCGCGGGAGGAGGTTACGACGCTGAAGTTGATCCCCGTGAAGCTTGTGGGCGCGATGATCGAGCGTGCGCGCGAGTTGCCCTTGGAATCGAACGCCGGGGTCGGCGCGGGCTGGAACGTCCCGGTTCGCAAGCCGCCGGCGGTGCCCGGCGAGATCAGCGTGAGTGTCTTGTTGGTGGCTCGGGAGTTCGGGTTTCCGAAGAACGGTCCGGTCTTGACGTTGCCGCCCTGATACACCATCCGGAAGTACGAGCCGTGCACGGCGCCCTTGAGCGTCGTGCCCCTCGTGATCGAGAACGTCCCGGCCAGCGTCTTGGGTGCCGTTGTCGCGCCCGATGCCGCTGTGATGGTTGCGGCCGCCACGGCACCGGCAAGCAACGCGGTCGCGATGATCCCGGGACGCCGCGAGGGGCGCAGATTGGTGTAGTTCATGGTCCTCCTTCGGATGATTGACTGTGTGATGCAGGGACAACTGCGGCGCGGATTGCGCGTCCTCTTGATCCGGCCGCGAAGGCAAGGCCCCCGACGAACAGACCCGGCAGGACGAAGAACCACGGGAACAGCGGAAAGGGCGGGAGCGCCGCGACGGCCTGGTAGTTGCCGACGTTGTCGCTCATCGCGCCGATCATGGGCGTGAAATCGTTGAGAATCGGGATCCAGCTGTTCTCGAGCGTTGCGATCCCCGGATACCGCGACGCGATCTGCGCGGCGCTCAGGCCGGTCGCATGGAGTGCGGGAACGAGCTCCAGCTGGATCGCGCCCTCGCCGCCGGCGATCGACCCGAAGTCGCGCTGAAGTTGCTCGACATTCGACTGGGTCTCGATGGTCGTAAAGGCATCCACCATGTGGCCACCGGCGGGAGCGCGGGTGAACATCCGAAACGCCACCGGGGCGAGCACGAGTCCGACGCCGAGCACCACGAGCGCCCACCGAATCCCGGTCCACCATCGGGGCCGCGCCAGTGAGCCGGCGATGAGAATCACGATGAGGACCCCAGGAATGACGAAGAACCACGGAAACAAACTGAAGTTCGGGAGCGCGGCGACCGCGTCGTAGTTCCCGAGGTTGCCCTGGATCGTCGTCAGCATCCCGGTCATGTTCGCGTCGATCCGAGGCCACTGATTCCCGAAGGCGACGACCCCGGGGAATCGCGCGGCGAAGCTCCCATCCGGGCGCGCGGGAATCGATCCCAACGCAGCCGCCGCGGTGGTGTTGGCCTCTCGGACGCCGACGTCAATCTGGCGAAGCTCCCGCTGGTACCCATCGAGGCGTGCCGTGGTCATGTAGGGCCGAAAGCCCGCAATCATGTCGGCACCCCTGGGCGCGCGACTGAACATGCCAAGTGCAATCGGCAGCACAATCAGCGCCACCCCGATCGCCGTGATCAGGATCAGCGCCGAGCTTCGAAGCGTTCGCTGCTGGGCAGGGGCGCTCATGACCATGCGCCCGGACCGAGGCGAGCGAACGCCGCCAGCCTTGCACCGCCGCCGGTCAGGCATGCGGCGTCAGGCATCAATCGCCCTCGCACGTGCACCGACGGCTCCCGCGGACTCAGGCTCGCAGGCCATGCCCTGGACGTGCGCAGGCACGCCCTCTTCGCACCCGCACGCCGGACCGCCGCCGGGGTCGTGACCCGGGCTCGACATCTCGCGGGGCATGATCATCGAGCCAGCATATGCGGGTCACTGGGATTAAAGCAAGTAATTCAACAAACATTATGGTATTTCATCTCCGTCCGTCACGCGTCGTGCGATGCGAAGGACTCCGCATCGATCGCTCGCGCGCCTTGCGCCGCGGACTCGAGGGGTCTCCGCGCTCTGCGCACGCCCTCCGCGTGGCCGTCGCACAACCGGAGCGAACCGAGGCTCACCGGGGACCAGAAGACCCTCCTGCAAAAGAGGCTCTCGGCGCGTGGTGTGGTGGCCGAGCCCGATCTCACGGGTCGCCCCGGATCACCGCTCATCGCCCTCTCACGGCGGTAGCACGGGCTGGATACCCATATCCCACTTCACAAGCAATGCCTGCGTTTGGGCGCTGTGAGGCGGTGTCTTCGAGGCGCCACGGTATCAATCAGGTATCAATTGTCGCTGGTGAGATGGCGACTTTGGGGTCTCGCCGGACGTCCCCGATTGC
>JADGRC010000267.1 GCA_017881245.1 Pseudomonadota bacterium | reverse complement strand
TTGAATCTCCCCGGAGGTTCCCGTCGGCTCCTGATCGTCGAAACCGAGCAGGATGTGGCGGTGTTGGACCTGAAACATCCGGACGATCCTGAGATCACGATTCAGCTCACGTCCGGTCAGGACACGCGCCAGCTGCATCCGTCCGGAATCGCGGTCAGCGACGGTGCGCCCGACGCCAGCGACGACGCGCGCATCGCCATTCGCCTGTCCAACGATCCGACTGTAGTGCTGGCGCAGTTGGTCCCGGGGACGGGCCGCGATTTTCGTCCCGATTTGAACCTGATCGACGTGGGCGGATTGCCCAGCGATGCCGCGTTCGTGCGTACGGATCTCGGCGCACTGGCTCTGGCCGTCCTGGTGCCGAGTCGAACTAAGGCGGTCCTCATCGATCCGTCGACCAGCCTTACGGTCGATGTGGCGTTGCCGGCTCCGTATGGGCGCGTCTCGCTGGTGACGGATCAGGTGACGTCCGCCGCGTCGGCGGCCGCCACTCCCGCGGTCGACGTCGCGCTGCTGTGGAACGGCGGCGCCGGTGATAGCGGAGGTGTCTCGTTCTGGGAGCTGGGCAAGACGGCCGGGCAACCCTATCGCAGTGTCGAAACCGTGGGCGTGACGTCCGGGGTGACGTCCGTATTGGACGTGGCGGGCAAGCATCCCGAGCTCAAGATTCTGGGAACCGCCACCGCGTCGTTCTTCTTGCTGAACTTGAAGACACGAACCTCCGCGCCGTTTCTGACGTCAACGGCCGGCGTCGCGGTCACAACGTCCGTCGTGGGGGATCGCGCGTGGGCGTACTTGGTCAACACCACCGAGCTGTCTCAGATCGACCTCGAAACGCTGCATCCCGACAGCATGCACATCGATCGCGCGATATCCGCGGTCTTCGAGATCGCCGCCGTGGACCCAACGGGAACGGACGCACGATCGCTTGTGGTCTGGCACCAGCAAGGCAATGCGGGGGCGACGGTTTATGACGCCGGCGCCGGCGGGACCGCGACCCCGCTCGATGCTCGACGCAACTATTCCAGCATTTTGACGGAGGATCTCGATGCGTCCCTTCCTTGAGAAAGTCTTGGCCGCCTTTCGAACAACGCCGTTGGCGTTGACGTTGACGTTGGCCTCGGCCTTGATCAGTTCGGTGGCGCGCGCATCCGAGCCCGCGGTCGCCGTCGCGAATCCTCGAGCGCCGGCGACATTCGCGCTGGGGCTGACCGTGGGGTTGGGTGTTCGATCCGACTTGGTCCGCAGCGCGGGGCTGGATCCTTTCTCAACGACGGATGGGGTGCCGCAAACGGCCCTGTCGGTCTCGTATCGACTGTCTGGGGCCGAGCTGTCGGGCCTCGCCGTGGGGGTCGAATGGGACCATGGCGAGCTCACGTCCACCGCCCGTGGCACGAACACAACCCTCACTATCGATCGATTGTCCCTCGGCCTGGAAGGGCGAATTCGGCTCGCGGCACGATTGGTCGCGTTTGGTCGCCTGGCGCCGGGCCTATTGCGCGATCACGCGAGCCTTCTGGATCTGTCGGCACCCGCCGGGGCGTATGGCGGGGGCGCGTCGGGTGTACTCGACCAGACGACGTGGGTGGTGGCGGGTGACGTCAGCGGCGGCCTGGCCTATCGCATGGCGGAGCTGCACGCTCAGAGCGGGTTGGCGTTCGGCATCTGGTTGGCCGCGGAGGGCGGATACGGTTACGCCGCGTCACACGACTTGGTCCTCGGCCCGCATGTCGAGACCCAGCCCGGGCGGGTCGACGAACCCCTTCGCCTGGGGACGCTCGCCTTTCGCGGCGCGTTCTTGCGGGTCCGTCTGGCGCTGTCCTTCTGACGGCGCGGCGAGGTCGGTCGCTGCCGGGTCAGAGGCCCATTGCCTTTCGCAACGACGCTGCCACGGCCCGCAGGTCGGAGGCGGGCAGGCGGCCGAGGCGACTTTCGACCATCGATGCCTTGATCGTGCGCACGATGCCTGTCGCCACGGAAGGCTTCGGCAAGCCCGACTCGCGCCAGCCTTCTATGAGGCGGTCACCCGGCAGCAGGCGCGTCACGTTGCTGGTGAGCGCCGAAACGATGACTTCGCGTCGCGCGGAATTGTACTCGTCGGTCGACAGAATCAGGACCGGTCGCCGCTTCGCGCCCTCTTCGTCGGCGAAGACGAAGCGCACCAACACGATGTCGCCGCGCTCAAGCTTTGTCGTAGACGTCATCCGCCTCGTTTGACCAGACATCCGCCAGCACCGGATCGTCCGTTCCCGACAGGGCCTCGGGCGCGTCGCGAGCCAGCTCGCGATCGAGAGCCCCGCGAACATAGTCCTGCAGGGTCATGTCGCGCCTCGCCGCCGCCAGGCGAACCCGCCGCCGCACGTCCGGGGGAAGGTCCAGGGCCAGCCGCGCACGCTTCACGGCCTGGGCAATTTTCGCCATGGTGTATCCGTGCCATGGCGAAATTCAACAATCAAGGCTTTTTCGCCCGGCAGGCTCTCGCGGGGGCTGAACTGTCAAAGCGCCCACCGGACACCTAAATTTCGGGTCAGTGCGGCGGATGCTTCAGCGCGTGTCGACCCGATCGCTTCAATTTCCTGAGGCAGCCATTTTTGGCTTGTCACTAAAGGCAACAAAATCATGAAAGTATCTGATTTACAGCCTGTGGTCCTGCTGGCGGGCACCCTGCTTGGCGCGGTCAGTTGCGGAGGCGGCATCGAGGCCTATCACTCCAACATGATGGGCGGCTCGGGCGGTACCGACGCCGGAACTGGTGGCGGGATCGGCGCGACCGGTGCGACCGGTGCGACCGGTGGTGCGGGTACGGGGGGTGCCGCGTCCGGTACGGGCGGGCTCCCAAGCTCGAAAGGAACCGGGGGCAGTGCTTCGGGGACCGGCGGTCGGGTGTCAGGGACAGGAGGAGGCGTAGGCAGCGGGGGCACCGGGGTCTTGACGGGCTCGGGCGGAAGAGCCGGTGTCGCTCGTTTGGTCCTACCCTGGATGGATGATTTCGAAGCCGACGCCGCCAACGGCGGGGCCGTGGGTTGGATCCAGGATCCCGCGGACAGCAAAGGTAAGTGGGCAGTCGTGACGGACGGGACGACCAAGGTTCTCCAAGAACAGGTCGCGGTGAGCTCCCAGAGCATGATTGTCGGCGGCGATTCCGCCTGGACCGACCAAAAAGTCGAGGCAAAGGTGAAATTCACGACCGTGACCAGCAGCTCCGTGGCCCAAATCGCCGCTCGTTTCGTCGACCTCGACAACTACTACTTCTTGGAATTCAAGGGCGACGGCTCGATGAAGATCAGAAAGCAAATCGCGGGCAGCACGAACGACGTGATCGCCTACAAGAGCAAGGTCGCGCTGGTGGCGGGCACCTGGTACACGATCGGCTTTGGATTTCAGGGAAACGTCGTCACCATCTATTTCAACGGAGTGGCAGTCGGAACCATGACGGAGGCCCCGGCGTCTCTGGCAATGGGTGGCATCGCCCTTGGGTTCAAGTCCGCGTCGGGCGCGTTCGACGACGTCACGGTCACGCTGCCGTAGCAAGACAGCGTCACAGTGGTCGGGTCACTGGGTTTCATCTCCAGCACTTTGCTTGTAACGCTCCGCGATCAACGCCAGGCGTGAGAACACACCCGCGTCATCCGCGTGGTAGATGTCCGAACTCGTCGCCCGGTTGTCACAGGACTTGCGCGGGCCATTCGGTCAGGTATTGGTTGCCATAGGACATGTCATGAAAACCATCGTTTCGGTCAAGAATGCCACCAAGGATTACGCACTCGGCAAGGTGACGGTGCCCGCGTTGCGCGGCGTATCCCTGGACGTTGCGGAGGGAGAGTTTCTGTCGATCGCCGGACCGTCTGGCAGCGGCAAGACGACGCTGTTGAATCTTATCGGCTGTGTCGACACGCCGACCGCGGGAACCGTCGAGGTCGCGGGCCAGGACACGCTGCAGCTTTCCGAAAGGGCGCTCACCGCGCTCAGGTTGAACACCATCGGGTTCATTTTTCAGAGCTTCAACTTGGTTTCGGTGCTGAGCGTATTCCAAAATGTCGAGCTGCCGTTGCTCTTGCAAAGGAAGCTCGTGAAAAGCGAGCGTCGGTCTCGGGTCATGGCCCTCTTGGAGAGGGTCGGGCTGGGCGATCACAGTCGACATCGCCCGAGTGAGCTTTCAGGGGGGCAGCGCCAACGCGTGGCGATCGCTCGAGCTCTGGTCACGCGACCGCAGTTGGTGCTGGCGGACGAGCCAACGGCCAATCTCGATTCCGTCACCGGTCAAAACATCCTGGACCTCATGAAGGAATTGAATCGAACCGAGCGTACGACCTTCATCTTCTCCACGCACGACGCCAAGGTCATGGCCAACGCCACGACCATCGTCCGGTTGGCCGACGGCAAGCTGGTAGACAGGTTGAGCGGTCCGGAGGCGGTCGCCGCCGGCGTGTCGCGGGTCGCTCCCATCGTGGGTGCCCGCTGATGACTGGCAATCTCTCGACCTTCGGGGTCATTGCCCAGATCGCCTTCCGAAATCTGTTCGCCAGCCGTCTGAAGACGATCATCGTCGGCGGCATCATCTTCTTTGGTGCCTTTCTGGTGGTGGTCGGAACCTCGTTCCTGGACAGCATCGACCAGGGTATGAGCCGCAGCATCATCGGCAGCGTCGCTGGCCATATCCAGGTCTACTCCGCCAAGTCCAAGGACGAATTGGAGGTGATGGGCGGGTTCAACCTCGACGGCGCGGATCTGGCTCAGTTGGACGATTTCACCAGGATTCGGGACACGGTGAGCGCGATCCCCAACGTGAAAGCAGTCGTTCCCATGGGAATCAACGGCGCCATTGTTACGTCCGGAAACTCGATCGACGTGGCGTTGGCCGAGCTGCGGGACCTCGCTCGCAAGAAGGTCGCGGGGCAGGCGTCACCGGCCGACCAAGCGGCCTACGAGGCATCGAAGGGCCACGTTCGTCAGATTCTGACCGTGCTCCAGGGCGACATCAAGAACATCGGCCAGCTTCACGACGAGCGCGCGCTGTCCGCGGATGACGCTGCGGCGGTCGCGCGCGCGGCGTCCGACGACTTTTGGCGCGGCTTCGACAAGGATCCGATGGATGGGCTCGAATTCCTGGAGAACCGCATCGCGCCCCAGGCGACAGACGCCGACATGCTCTTTCTGCGGTACGTGGGGACCGATCCGGATTCATTCGCGCGGTCGTTCGACCGCATGAAGATCGTGGATGGGACGACGATCCCCCGCGGAAAGCGGGGTTTCCTGTTCGCCAAGTTCATCTATGAAGACCAGGTGAAGCTGAAGACGGCGCGCCGGCTGGACAAAATCAAACAGGCCCGCGATGACCGCGGTGACACCATCGCCAAGGATCCGGAGCTGCAGCGGTTCGTCAAAATGAACAGCAGCCAGGTGCGCGAGATCCTGCTTCAGCTCGACGCGCCAAAAACCCAGATGTTCCGCGAGAAGCTCGGCCGCAAACTCGGCAGCAGCGAGACGGACGTGACGAAGCTGCTTGCGGAGTTCTTTCGAATGGACGACGCCAATTTCGACGACCGATATCGTTTCTTCTATGACGATTTGGCGCCCGCGTTGCAGCTCTATCGCGTGCGCATCGGCGACAATCTGACCATCAAGGCGTTCACCAGAAGCGGTTACGTCCAGTCGGTGAACCTGCCGGTCTATGGGACCTTCAACTTCACGGGCCTCGAGAAGTCGCCGCAGGCGGGATCATTGAGCCTGATGGACATGGTGTCCTTTCGCGAGCTGTATGGGTTCTTGACGGCCGATCGCGAGAAAGAGATCCTGGCGCTGAAGGCCGCCATGAACGCCAAGGATGTCTCTCGCGAGAACGCGGAGGCCGAGCTGTTCGGCACCAAGGCCAGCGAGGGCGACGCGCCGCCCGCTGTTCCCGTTCATACGGTGAAGGCCACCGGGCGGACTGTCGTCGCCGACGCGACGCCGGGACTGCACCCGCCCGAATCCGACGGTGTTGGCGCGCGGATGGTTCGCGAAGATCTGACCAAGCGTGTTTACGATCCCGTCCAGCTCCAGAGCGGCGTGGTGCTGAACGCCGCGGTCATCTTGAAGGACCCGAAGAAGATTCCGGAGACCATGCGGGCCATCGAAGACGCGGGTCGCAAGGCGGGAATACCATTGAAGGCGATCACGTGGCAGAAGGCGTCCGGCCTGATCGGCCAGTTCGTCACGATGATGCGCGCGGTTCTTTACACCGCGGTTTTGATTATTTTCGTGGTGGCGCTGGTTATCATCAACAACGCTCTCGTCATGGCGACACTGGAACGCGTGCGTGAGATCGGCACGTTGCGTGCCATCGGCGCCCAGCGCCGGTTCATCCTTGCGATGCTCGTGATCGAGGCGCTGGTCGTCGGCCTCATCTTCGGATTGGCGGGGGCCGGCGCGGGCGCCGCGCTGGTGACGTTCATCGGGAAGATCGGGATTCCGGCCAAGAACGACATCTTCTATTTCTTCTTCTCGGGGCCGCGCCTGCACCCCGCGATCGCGTCCACCAACCTGATCGGTGCGTTGACGATCGTGATGTTGGTGAGCGCCCTGTCTGGTTTCTACCCAGCCTGGTTGGCGATGCGTGTCACGCCCCGCCAGGCGATGCAAAGCGAGGATTGATCATGTTCTCGAGACTCAGCACGGATTTTCAGATTGCGTTTCGCAGCCTGACCCAGCACGGCCGACGGACTGTGTTTCTCGGCACGGCGATCGCGGCCGTGACCGCCCTATTGATCTTGCTGACGGGCCTGTCGACGGGCATCCGCGAAACGATGACCCACACCGCCACGACGCTCAGTACGGGACATCTGAACGTCGGGGGGTTCTTCAAGGTCACCGCCGGTCAGTCGGCGCCCGTGGTGACCGATTGGAAGAAGGTCCTGGAGGTCACGAAAGAGGCGGTCCCCGAGCTGGACTTCGCGGTACAACGCGGCCGTGGTTGGGCCAAGATCATCGCCGACGTGGGCTCGATGCAGGCGGGCATCAACGGCATCGACATTCGTGAGGAGCCGGCGTTCAAGAGTGTCCTGCAGATCGCGTCCGGCAATATCGAGGACTTGGCCGAGCCGGGTACGGTTTTGTTGTTCGAGGGGCAGGTGGAAAAATTGGGGGTCAAGGTGGGCGACGCCTTGACCATCTCCGCGCAGACCACCCGTGGAGTCGCGAACACCATTGATGTGCGCGTCGTCGCGATCGCGCGCGATGTGGGCCTGCTCAGCAAATGGAACGTCTACGTTCCCACGGCCAGTCTGCGGGCGCTGTATCAATTGAATCCGAACGCAACCGGGGCGATTCATCTTCACCTGCGCGAAAAAGAGATGGGCAACGTTCCCAAGATCGCGGCACGTCTGCGCACGTCATTGGAGAAGGCCGGCTACCGCGTCATGGACGCCGATCCCCGGGCCTTCTGGATGAAGTTCGAGACGGTGAACCGGGAGGACTGGACGGGTCAGAAATTGGACGTCACCACGTGGGAAGACGAGCTGTCGTTCATGACCTGGACACTGGATCTTCTGAAGGGTTTAACAGCGTTGTTGTTGGTCATTCTGGTGGCCATCGTCGTGACCGGCATCATGAATACGATGTGGATCGCCATTCGGGAGCGAACCCGCGAGATCGGCACGCTGCGGGCGATCGGCATGCAGCAGGGAGGGGTCCTGTGGATGTTCTTGCTGGAATCGGTCTTGCTCGGGTTGTTCAGCACGGCCGCGGGCGCGGTGGGCGGCGCGCTGATCGCGGCGGCGTTGAACGCGATGCACATCGCGGTGCCCCTTTCGGTGCAGCTGTTCTTGATGTCGGACCGTTTGAATTTGGCGGTACATTTTAAGTCCGTGGCGTCGTCGGTGGGTTTGCTGACCTTCGTCACGGCGTTGGCGGCGTTGTACCCGTCGTTTCGGGCGGCCCGCCTCAAACCGGTGACGGCCATGTCTCACTTCGGTTGACGGCGTCGGACAGTGTTCCAGGAAGAAAGTGTCACGAGAATGGAGAAACTGAGATTGACGACCATGCTCTTGCAAATCACAAGGGACGCTCGGCTTCGCGGAGCCGGCATCGACGGCGCCATGGGACGTTCTTCGCGGGGAGATATTCGTTCCCGGCGGGGAGGCCACGCGAGAACATGGGGAGCCGGGCTGTTGATTGGCGCGCTGACCCTATCGGGTTCCGTGCGCGCGACCCCGACGCTGCCGCAATTGGTGGACATTCTGAAGGCCGTCGACGAACGGCAGAAGAACCAGGGTGACTGGCATTCGCACATCTACATGGAGCAGAAGGAAAAAGACAAAGTCGACGTCGTCTACGAGGGCGAGGTCTACCGACGCAGCCAAGATCAGAAGTTCGTGATCATGTTCACCAAGCCCAAGGCGTCGCAGGGGCAGGGCTATCTGCGTATCGACCAGAACCTGTGGTTCTACGATCCCGCGGTCGGAAAGTGGGAGCGAAGAACCGAACGCGAGCGTATTGGTGGCACCAATTCGCGTCGTTCCGACTTCGATGAATCGCGCCTGGCCTTGGAATACGATCCGGAGGACAACGGCGAGCAGAAGTTGGGCGCCTACACGGCGCAGGCGATGACCTTGAAGGGCAAGCCGGGCCTGGATCTGGCGTTCCCGGTCATCAAGCTGTGGGTCGACAAGGACACCAACAACGTGCTGAAGC
>JADGRC010000266.1 GCA_017881245.1 Pseudomonadota bacterium | reverse complement strand
GCGTGCAGGATCGAATCGGCCGAGATGAACACGGGCAAGTGATCGGCGTAGATGGACTCGTATCCGTTGAAGAACGTCGGGAAGGTTTGCCTCGCCGAAATGACGAATCCGTTGGCTCCAAGCTTGGCCGTCTCGGCGGCGTTCAGCTTCGATGCGGATGCCTGAAGCGTCGTGATGTTCACGGCCTGCAGCGGATCGTAGCCAAGCGAGGCAGCGTAGGCGGGTTTCCAGGTCGCGAGAAACGCATCGGCCCCGTCGGGCGCGGACGATGAGAGCTGGGCCCGAGTTTCCGCAAGGTCCGCCACGACGCCGGCGGGGGGCGTGAGGCTCACGGGCGACGCCCCATCGTCGACGAAGGTCGTCGAGCCGTCCGGTGCCGACGCGCCCTTGCCGCCGGTTCCCGCAGCATCCGGGTTCGGGGTGCCGCCCGGTGCCGGCGTCGAGCCGCAGGCAATTCCGCAGCAAGCAATGGTCGCTGTGACCAACACCTTGCGAAACAGGTCCTCGATGCATGCAGGGAAACCAAGCGGGCCCAGCTTCGGGCGAAGGTCAAATCGTGGCGTCATCGGCGTCTCCTTTGGACTGACGACTGCCCTATCGCTCGGGCGGGTGAAAAGGATGATCGGGGTGCCCCGGGTCATCGGAAAACTGAGGCGACCTGGACGCGTCCTTCTGATCGTCAGCCTTTTCGCGGGTGTTTGCAAGGCAGTGCCCAGAGAAGCAAAACGGAGACCAGCTCCAGGTGTGATACTTCGGCTCACGCTTGGCTTCCCGCCTGGGCTCACAGTTCCCTTGCCCGATGTCGCCGTCGCGCCCATGCTTTTCGCCATGACGACCATGAAGGCAGTTCGAATTCACCAATACGGGGGGCCCGAGGTCCTGACCTACGAGGACGCGCCAAAGCCCGAACCGGCTGCAGGCGAGGCGCTGATTCTTGTTCACGCGACGTCCGTGAACCCGATCGATTGGAAGGTTCGGGCGGGGTATCTTCAGGCGCATATCCCGTTCAAGTTGCCGTTGATTCTTGGTTGGGACGTGTCGGGCGTCGTTGAGGCGCTCGGCACTGGCGTCAGTGGCGTCGCGGTGGGCGACGAGGTTTATTCGCGGCCCGACGTTTCGCGCGACGGCGCATATGCCGAGTACATTTCGGTGCCGGCGCCCCTGTTGGCCCGCAAGCCACGTTCCCTTGATCACCTGCGTGCGGCCGCCGTCCCATTGGCGGGGCTGACGGCTTTTCAGATGCTGTTCGATCCAAGCGCGCTCGCGCTCGCAAACGGACAAACCGTGCTGATTCATGGGGCCGCCGGCGGTGTCGGGACCTTTGCGGTCCAACTGGCGCATGGGCGGGGCGCGCGAGTGATCGCCACCGGCTCGGCCAAGAACGAATCCTTCTTGCGCGAGCTCGGCGCGGACGAATTCGTGGACTACAACACGCAACGTTTCGAGGACCGTGTCCGCGACGTCGACGCCGTGCTGGATACCGTGGGCGGGGACACGCTCGATCGCTCGTGGGGCGTCATCAAACGGGGTGGCGTGCTCGGTTCGATAGCGGGCCAGCCTTCCGCGGAGATCGCGGTGAAGCATGGTGTGCGAGGTTACTTCGCGATGACGCAGACCCGGACGGCCGACCTCGACGAGCTCGGGCGCCTGATCGACGCGGGGCAATTGCGTCCAATCGTGGGCGAGGTTCTGCCGCTGTCCGAGGCGCGCCGGGCCCACGAAATCAGCCAGACGGGACACGCGCGCGGCAAGCTGGTGCTGCGGGTCGTGGGCTGAATCCGGTCCCGCTGTCGTCCCGCCCTGCTCCCGCCCTCCCGCCCTGCCGGCACTTGCGATCTGGAGGCATATCGGTTCGTATCCTCCCTGGCGGGGGTTCGTGCCCGCGCCAGACTAACAACCCTTCTTGAGGAGGAACGCATGCGATTCACCAGGCACTGCACCATGACGACGCTTCTGTTCACCGCCCTGGCGGGCATCGCCCCGGCCGTGGCCCAGCAGCCTCCCGCGCCCCCGAGCAAGCCAGCCACCGAGAACGAAGGCCTCAAGATGCTCCTTGGCAACTGGACGTGCGAGGGCACGGCGAACCTGGGACCGGGAAAGACCGTGAAGATCAAGGCGACCGCCAAGACCAAGAACGATCTCGGCGGTTTCTGGCAAAGCTTCGTCTATACCGAGAAGAAGACCAAGGATTACCCGATGGCCATTACAGCGATCGGCACCTGGGGCTGGGAAGCCCAGTCGAAGAAGTTCGTCCGCGCCGAGTTTCAGTCAAGTGGCGGTTACGCGACGGGCACGAGCACCGGTTGGACAGGCGACACGATGGTTTGGGATCTCGACGTTTCGAACTTCATGGGAAAGTTTACCGCCACGCACACCTTCACGAAGAAGGGTGACAAGGAGTTCGTTCACAAGCTCGAGGCGAAGCTCCCGGGCAGCCCCGGTCCGATGACCCTCTTCGAGGCGACCTGCAAGAAGTAGTTGTTTCGCGCACGATCCGGCGGGGGGCGGGCGCCCGGTGGCCCGCTCACGCCGGCCGACTGCAAGACACTTTACAAGTCTAACGCGATCGTGATTCGGGCGCCCTCGAGGGACATCCATTGGAGTCGCACCCGTCGCACCGTTGGCGTTACCGAGACCCTACAGCAGACTCACACCCGTGGCGCGCGCCGCTTTGTGCAGGGCTTTGTCCAGTGTCGCCAGGGGCAGACCGAGGCGCATCGAAAGCTCCAAGTAGGAGGCATCGTAGGAGGTCAGCCGATGTTCCTTGGCCACCTGGAGCACATCATTGAACACGGACTTGGCGGGGATGACATCGATTGAAATCGCCGCGCCTTCCAACATGGCCAAGAACTGCCTGCGTTTGGCTGGGGTGATCCGGCCCTTACGTCCGACCTGAACGAGAACGTTGGCCACCTCGAGCGCCCAGATCTGCGGAACAATGGCCGGGCTGCCCGCCCCGATTCGATCCAGCAGGGCGTCCGTTTCCGCGGTCTTTTCGTCGTCGAAACACCAGGCCATGGTGACGGAAGCGTCAAAGACCCATTCCATCAGCGGCGTCCAGCCTCGATCAGGTCGCGAACCTTCAGTCCGCCCAATGTCACCCCTTTTCGCGCGGCTTTCCATCGGTTGACGCTCGTGAGCACGTTCGCGCCTGTGGCTTTTTGAGGAGGTGGCACCAGATGAGCCACCTCCTCCCCGTGGCGCGTGATGACGATGCATTCGCCAGCCGTCACGCGCGCCAGAAGCGCCGGTAAATGAGTCTTGGCGTCATACGCTCCGATCTTGGTCATGGATTCCCTTTCAGACTGGTCCAGACTAGTCTGAACAACTTTTGGCGCCAGGGCAACCCCGCCAGGTCACGCCGACAAATTGCAGAAACGGTGGAAGGTCCTCAAAGTCCGAACGGATACGTCTCTGGCAGATCCGCGCTCGGCCGTGCCCTTGGCCCGAGCGGTTCGACCGCGCGGGTTTCGTCGAACCAGATGTACTCGTCGAATTGGTGCGGCAAGCTCGCGTGGAAGTAGTGACTCGCGAGCTCCGTGTCGGGGCGGTAAACGACGCCGATGGCCCGTTCCAAGCGGGGCGGCAGCAGCTCGTCCCGGACCGCGGCGCGCCTCGGGTTGCGCAGGTGCAGCATGAACGCGGGGATGCCGGAATCGTGAAACAGACGCTCGTAACTGTCCACGTGACTCGGGCGAACGCGCATCCGCTGCATCGGCTCGTCCCAGTTCGACGCGGCGGCCACGGTGCCGTGGTCGGTGCCGAAGCCAACGATGTACGTGCGTTCGTGGAACTTCGTGCGGCAGAGTTGCCCGACGTTCAACTCGCCGCGCGTGCTCATCTCGGTGGCAGTTGCGTTGCCCACGTGGGAATTGTGTTCCCATACGATGCCGCGCGAATCGGGCCCGTAGAAAGACAACAGCGACTGTAGCGTGTCGAACATGTGCGAATCGCGAAGGTTCCACGATTTCGCCGAGCCGTAGTACATCGCCCGGTAGTACCCTTCCGCGTTCGCGATCAGGCGCGCGTTCTGCGCCGCATCGAAGAACCGCTCGCCATCGTTGCGCACGTAATCGAGGCGACGATTGAGCATGTCCCGCAGCATGGCGACGACGGCTGTCTCGGAGCTGGAGTAGCGGCCGACCAGCACCGCGCGCCCGTAGGCGGCCGGATCCTTCTGCCACGGGGTGAGGGCACCGTAACGAGCGCGCGCGACCCGGGCCGCGTCGGGATCGACATCGTCGAGGTACGCCAGGACCGCCGCGATGGACGTGAACATGCTGTAGAGGTCAAGACCGTGGAAGCCGACGCGGTCCGCCGAGTCTTGTTTTCCTAGATTGTGAGAGCGCAACCACCCGACGAAATCGTGAACATCCTCGTTTCGCCACATCCACGTGGGGAATCGCGAAAATGGCGTGAAATCGATCTTGGAGCGGGGTTGGTTGCCAAGGACGTAGTCGTCGATGCGAGCGGCGTCGGGCCAGTCGGCCTCGACGGCGACGAAGTCGAAGCCGCGGCGCTCGATCAAGCCCTTCGTGATCTGGGCGCGCATGCGATAGAACTCGCTCGTCCCGTGCGTTGCCTCGCCGAGTAACACGAGGCGGGCGTCTCCGACGCGTTCGAGCAACGCATCGACTGACGATCCCTCGATGTCACCGACAGGCTCGGTCGCCTCGCGTATCAGCTTGACGATGGTCGGGTTGTGGCTCGATTTCGCCGGCGCCCGCAGGCTGCGGCCCGTTTCCTGCCAGCCCTGCTCGCCGATGAGTGGAACGAAACGCACGTCGGTAAGAGGTTCCTGGCGAAAGGCGCCCGGCCCGTCCTTTGTGACGCGCGTCAGAACTTGCGACGACTCGTCGGCGCCCACGGGAATGATTAACCGTCCGCCGGCGGCGAGCTGCTCAAGTAACGCCTTCGGAACCTCCGGACCACCGGCCGCCACCGCGATCGCATCGTACGGAGCGTGCTCCCGCCAACCGAGCGTGCCGTCCCCGTGCAACACGTGGACGTTGTGGTAGCCGAGTCGTTCTAGACGTGCACGCGCCTCCGCGGCCAGCCCTTCCTTGCGTTCGACCGTGAAAACGTCCTTCGCGACGCGGCTCAACACGGCCGCCGCGTAGCCGGAGCCGGTTCCGATTTCCAGAATTCGTTCGTGCCCCTTCAGCGCCATTGCCTCGATGGTGAGGGAGACGATGTAGGGTTGCGAGATCGTCTGTCCCTCCGCGATGGGCAGGGGCGCGTCCTGGTATGCGAATTCAGCGAGATCTGCCGAAACGAAAGCCTCGCGCGGTACGGTGCGGAAAGCGTCGAGGATCCGCGGATCGGAGATGCCGCGCCGCCGAAGCTGGAGATCCACCATTTGCGCGCGCGCTTCGTCGAAGTTCATGGGATCGCCATATGCAAGAATGGTGACCTGCCAGTTCGAGTGCCGGGCCTGAACGAGGGGGACATGACGGCCCAAGCCCGACGGGTGCAGGACACGATCGCGTTGTTCCTGGCGCTCGGCGTTGGGTAGCAGAACGTCGAAAAAGCGCGAGCGTGTTTTAAAGCCGGGGCAAGAGGCGGGAGATTGACGAGCGACGCCGGTGCGCAGTCTTTGCCACGTCCTGGGTGAACGCCGCAGACCTTGCGCGCCCGTCCTCGACATCCATTCGGCCAAGTCTGAACGATCACGTGGCGCCCAAGATGCAGGTGTCCATCGATCATGGCACACCCCCGACTCGTCGTTCCGTTTCGCGACATCGATCTCACCGCGCTCCCCGAGGTGGGGGGGAAGAATGCCTCTATTGGCGAGCTGCTGCGGTCACTGGCGCCGGTTGGCGTGCGTGTTCCGGACGGGTTCGCGATCACGGCCGCGGCGTTCCGCCTTCACCTCGCTCAGGAGGGCGGCGACCAAACCATCTACGACGCCCTGGATCGCTTGGACGTGACCGACGTGTCGGCTCTGGCCAGGGTCGCTGCATTCGCACGCGAGCGTGTTCGTGCCCTGGCGCTACCGGCCGACCTGCGGGGCGAGATCCTGACGGCCTACCGGCAGCTTTCCCGGGGGTACGAGGAAGCGGCGACGGATGTGGCGGTTCGCTCTAGCGCCACCGCGGAAGATTTGCCGTCGGCTTCGTTCGCCGGACAGCACGAATCATATTTGAACGTGCGGGGAGAAGACGCTCTGGTCGAAGCCGTCCGGGAGTGCATGGCGTCTCTGTTCACCGATCGCGCGATCGTCTATCGGGCTGAGCGGGGCTTTCGTCATCGCGACGTCGCGCTTTCGGTGGGGGTTCAGAAGATGGTGCGCAGCGATCTGGCCAGCGCCGGCGTCATGTTCACGCTCGACACCGAGAGCGGACACCGCGGGGTGGTGACCATAAACGGATCGTGGGGGCTGGGGGAATCGGTGGTCAAGGGACGAGTGAACCCGGATGAGGTGTGGGTCTTCAAGCCGACGATCGAATTTCCAAGGGCCATCATTCGTCGTGAACGCGGCGACAAGTTGGTGAAGCTGGTGTACGCCGATGGCGACGGCAAGACAGTGGTCGAGGAAGCCGTGAGCCCCGCCGACCGTCGCGCCCTTGTGCTCACGGACGACGAGGCGCTGATTCTGGCTCGTTGGGGAATTGCGATCGAGAAGCACTATTCGGAGCGCGCCGGCCACCCGACGCCCATGGACATCGAATGGGCAAAAGACGGACGCAGCGGGCAGCTCTTCATTGTCCAGGCGCGGCCCGAGACCGTCCACGCTCAGGAAAAGTCGCAACGTCTCGAAGTGTTCCATTTTCGGGGCGGCGGCACGATTCTCGCGCGCGGCAAGAGCGTCGGTGGACGCGTGGGGGTGGGCGTGGCGCGCGTGATTCGCTCGGCCGACGAACTCTCGACCTTCCGTGACGGCGAGGTGCTCGTGGCGCCCAGCACCGATCCCGATTGGGAACCTGTGTTGAAGCGCGCGGCGGCCGTCGTGACCGAACAAGGCGGTCGCACCTGCCACGCGGCCATCGTCTCGCGCGAGATGGGCTTGCCCTGCGTGGTCGGCACGATCAATGCGACGTCCGCCATCCGCAGCGGCCAGGAGGTGACGGTGTCCTGCGCCGAGGGGGACGAGGGGCGCGTCTACGAGGGTCGGATTCCCTTTGAGCGCGAGGAAATCGACCCAGCCGCGCTGCCCGTCCCGAGGGTTCCGATCATGCTCAACGTGGGCGATCCGCGCAACGCTTTCCGCCAGGCCAAGCTGCCGAGCGCGGGCGTGGGCTTGGCGCGGATCGAGTTCATCGTTTCAAGCTGGATTGGCGTTCATCCCATGGCGCTGCTCCACCCGGAGCGGCTTGCACCCGACGTCGCGGCGCAGATTCGCCAGCGGGTCGCGGACTGGCCGACACCGGTGGAATTCTTCGTCGATCGTCTGGCGACCGGGGTCGCGCAGATCGGCGCCGCCTTCTACCCGCGGCCGGTCATTGTCCGTTTCTCGGATTTCAAGACCAACGAGTACGCCGGACTCTTGGGCGGCAGGCCATTTGAGCCCGTCGAGAATAATCCGATGATCGGATTCCGGGGCGCCTCCCGTTACTACGACGATCGCTACCGCGAGGCCTTCGCCTTGGAGTGCGCCGCCATCCGACGCGTCCGTTCTCAGATGGGGCTCGTCAACGTCAAGGTGATGATTCCCTTTTGTCGCACGCTGGGAGAAGGGCGAATGGTCGTGGAGGAGATGGCGAGGAACGGCCTTCGCCGCGGCGAGGAGGGCCTGGAGATCTACGTCATGTGCGAGATCCCCAACAACGTGATCCTCGCGACGGAGTTCGCGGAGATCTTCGACGGGTTCTCCATCGGCTCGAACGATCTTACGCAGCTCACGCTGGGCGTCGACCGCGATTCCGAGCTGCTCGCGCACCTTTTCGACGAGCGCGATCCCGGGGTCAAGAAGCTCATCGAGATGGTGACGAAAGCCGCCCACGCCGCCGGCAGGAAGGTGGGACTGTGCGGTCAAGCCCCGAGCGACCACCCGGAGTTCGCCGAGTTTCTCGCGGACACGGGACTCGACAGCATATCCGTGACCGCGGACGCGCTACCGGCCGTGGTGAAGCGGCTGGCAAAGCTGGGATGATTGGAACCTACTGTGTGGGCGCGGGCCGCTGCCGCGCCACTGCGACGATGCGTCCCATCTCCACCTTCGTTTGTTGCACGTGCTTGGAGATGCGGTCGAGGTGACGCTCGATGCCGTCGTGCCCAGGCGCGATCCGCGAGCTGTAGCGGCGGATCAGGAAGGCGGACGTCTCGATCACGCCCAGAGCGTTGCCCACAGCCAGATTGGCCGCCTCGACAATTGGAAGTATCGGATCGAAATCGACTGCCGCGGCAGATTTGAAAAGTTTGTCATCCAGCTCCCCGAGGGTCAGCGCCAGTTCGAGATCGAAGAGCCGCCCGAGAGAGGTCGCGACGCGTGCCCCGAGGGAATCCCAGCTCGCCGTTCCCTCCGCGGCGATCTCGGTCAGACGGTGGCGCAGACGACCGATGACGACCGCCGATGTGGCGGGCGGCAAATCCGTCCAACCTCGGTGTCGAGATCGAAGCCGTTCGTCGAACCACCTGTCGTCGTGGGGACCGCGCAGGACAGCCTCGAGCCAAGTCTCCAGATAGCCCTGTGATCGACGCTGACCGACGTCTTCTGGTTCCAACCTGGTCGCCAGATCGTTGGCCTCGCTGAGGAGATTCGACAGGGATTCCCCTGCGCGCCCGCACAGATTGGTGATGGCCTCGCTGACGTCCGAATCGAGGGCGACATGTGTGCGCAATGTTTCCAGAACCGGCTGCAAATTAGGCGCACCAAACATGTTGGCTTGCAGGATGCAAGGGCGGTGCCTGTTCCGCTACGAGAGTGCGGCCCGCTCCGAGGGAGAGCGCTGCATGCTCTTCCAGGTGGGAAAAATGAGGCGTGCGATTACGTGCCGCGGCCAAATGCGGCAAAATCAGGCCGCATGTTCTTCCGTGTGACGATGTCGGGATTGGCGCCTCGCTCGTCCGAGGCCGCAATATTTTCGTGTTTTGACCAGTCGGGTGATGGGGATGCTCGACAGGCGACAGGACGGACGAAACGACGGACGAAACGACCGACGACACAAGATGGTGCGGCGTTTGCGTCGAATGGAACTCAGTGAGCAAGACACGAACCCCCTTTGGTGGCGGCGAATTGGACACCGGCCCGGACCAAGTTAGCTCGTCGCCTTCGCGCGCTGTCCTGGTGGACGGGGATGGGTCGACCGAGCCCGCCGGGGAGGGCTCGCCGACCGCGACGGAAAGGAAGCTCTCCCGCAGGCCGTTGACGCGGCTCGGGACCATCGCGCGCGCGGTCGCCGTGCTGGCAACGCTCGCGGCTGTCGTGTTCATCGTGCGTCGACTCGATCTGCACGCGCTTGCCACGGCGCTGCGGAGTGCGCGGCCCGCATGGTTGGTGCTGGCGGCGCTGTTCGGTCTTCTCAGGCTCGTGTCGCGGGCCGCGATTTGGCAGGTGTCCCTGCACGCCCGGCCGGCGGTCCCCTTCCTTCGGATGATCCGCTACACCGTGGCCGCGATCGCCGCTTCGGTGTTGACGCCCGCGCGCGCCGGCGAGGCACTGCGCCTGTGGTTACTGCGGCGCGAGCACGGCATTCCCCTTGCGCGATCGATCGGAATCGCTCTTGGAGAAAAGATTCTCGACGGATTGGCGCTGCTTGTTCTCGTGCTGCCAGTGCCTTGGTTGGTGCCGGGACTTCCCGCATGGGTCGCTCGAACAATCGTGGGCTTGGCCGTGCTGGCTCTGCCAGGTCTGGCCATCGGTTGGTGGGCGGCGCGTCGGCGGCTTGTTCCCGGGCGGATCGCGCGTTTTCTCGGACAAGTTCGTATTCTGCGTGAACCGCGAACGCTCGGGTGGGCGTTCCTCGCATGCCTCGGGTCCTGGTTGCTGGACGTCGCCACCCTGTGGGCCGCGATGGGGGCCGTGGGGTTGTTTCCGGGATTCGGAGCGGTGGCCTTCGTGCTGCTGGTGGTCAACGCGACGCTGCTGGTTCCATCGACGCCCGGTAATGTAGGGGCGCTGGAGGCGGGTGCCGTCCTGGCACTCGAGGTTCTTCACGTCGAGCGCCACCGGGCCGTCGCGACCGCGCTCCTTTATCATGCCGTTCAGCTCGTTCCCCTGCTCATCTTCGCCTTGTTCAACTTGCGACTCGTGGTTGGCGCAGGCTCCAAAATCAAAATCGGCGGCACCATCGAGGCTTCGTCCGCCCCCGCCAGCCGAGACCCGTCGGGGACCACCGGACATCCGCCCCATCGCTGATCGCCCGCGCGCGGAGCTACGCGGGTTGGGCCGCTGCGGGCGCGGACGCGAGCACCTTCCCCCAGGCCGCGTAGGTTCCCTTGATTTCGCGCGCGGCCGCACGCAACTGACGTCGCACCAGGCGAATGCGTTTATTCGCGGCGACGTCGATGTCCGCCGACACCTGCCCGAGATCGGCACGCAAAGCATTCCAAAAGTCGACCCATTCGTTGAATTGGCGCCTCGTCGCCGTGGCCTCATCGGCATTGAGGCGGGCTGCGCGGCCTTGCCTTCTCAGACGTTCCTCGTCAACTTGCATGAGTGCCCGATAAATCTTCGTCAAAGACGTTCTCTTGAGGTTCCATGTGATGCCCAAAGGAACGAGTGCCCGCACGATCCACTTCGTGGGATCGAATTGATGCCGTCCGACTCCATTGCGGTAGTCCGACGGGAAGGTGTGGTGATAGTTGTGATAACCCTCTCCCATCGTGACCAGGGCGGCCAGCAGGCTGTCCCGCGACGAATTGGTCTCCGAGTAAGGTTGTCTTCCGATGGTGTGCGTGACCGAGTTGATGGAGAAGGTTGCATGAAGGACCAGCACGAGGCGAAGGAAGCCGGCCAAAACCAAAAAGCCCCACGGATCCCCGAACCAGAACCCCAGCCCGAGCGGAAGCAGAAAGCTCATGAACACCGCCAGAGGGAGAAAATAACAAGCCTGCCAGCGGACGAGCGGATCGTTGCGGAGATCCGCGGCCCCGGGTCGGCGGATGCTGGGATCACCTTTTCGAAGGGCCGCGAGGTGAACGAACAAGAGGAACGTGATATTCGGTCCGTTCCAAGGTCGTTCCTTTGGACGCCGCTTTCGACTCGTGGGTGCATGAAGATGGGCGTCGTCGCTTGACCGGTCGCGTGCGTCAGGCCGCGCGTCGGCTGTTACGCGTCGAGCTGCAGGGGGCCATCGACGCGGTCGAAGACGATAGGCGACCGCGCGGTGAGCGCATCCACGACATGCGAACGGCTCTCAAACGAGCGCGGGCCCTGCTGAGGTTGGTGAGCTCGCTTCTTGGGCCGCGCGGGCGCGAGGAGAGACGAAGGTTGGCCGCCATCGCACGTCGGTTCGGAGCTGTGCGGGACGCCGAGGTCGCGGTCGAGACGATCGATCGTTTGATTCCCTCGCTGGGGGGCCAGTCGAGCGCGCTGTCGGCGCTCCGACTCCGAGCGGTGGCCGAGTGGCGGACTCTTGAGAGGCGCGCCGAGACTGCCCAAGAGTTGCGGGGAGCCAATCGGGCGCTCGCGCTCGCGTGCCGCCGAACCGAGCGACTGTTCGATCGAGCGCGTGGCCACGGTGGGCGTGCGGTAGCCGACGGGTTCGTCCGTGAGTATGGCAAGGCCCGCCAGGCCATGAAGGACGCCGATCGGCTCGACACGCCGCTCGCGTTTCACGTGTGGCGTAAAGGCGTCAAGATTCATGCCTACCACGTGAAGGTTTTGACCAACGCTGGTGCGACGGAAATGGCATCCCGCCGCGACTCGCTGGACGCCTTGGGATCCTTGCTTGGCGAGGGTCACGACCTGACCGTTTTCGAGGCGACGATTCGCGCGGAGCAGCCCCGATTGGGCCACTCGCGTGACTGGGAGCGACTGTTGGCCATCATCGAAACGCGCCAGCACGAGATCCACCGCAGGGTGAAGCAGCTCGGAAGACGACTCTTCGCGGATAGTCCCAGCATGATCCGCAGGAAGCTCCGTCCTCGTCCGCTCTGACGGCAGGGTTCGAGGATCTGCCGCAACGCAGATGTTTTCGTTGCTTCGCCGTTCGTGCAGAATGGGAAACGAAGACCGCCGCGTCCACGCCTTGACGAGGGCGCCTTGTGTGGTTACGGTAATTACATGTTGCCTCGGACCGAAGCCAAACAGAAGCCGCCGCGAAAGTTGGAAGTGAAGGTTGTTCAGATCGGGAATTCTCGGGGCATACGCCTGCCAAAAGCGCTGCTCGAGAAATATGCTCTCCGGGACGTTGTTGTTCTCGAGGAGAGTCAGGGCGGACTGCTGTTGAGAAGCACGAACGACACTCGCCTCTCCTGGGAGGAGACGTACAAGGAGATGGCGAAGGCCGCGGAGAATTGGGCTGATTTCGAGGAAGTGGTCGCGGATGGGCTAGACAAGGTTTCCTGGTGATCAGATCCATCGACCGTTACGGCATCTACCTCGCGGATCTGGAACCGATACGTGGCGGCGAAATGGCCAAGACGCGGCCGGTGGTGGTGGTCAGCCCCGACGCGATGAATCGACACCTGGAGACGATTGTCGTATGTCCGCTCACCACGCAACTTCACCCACGTTGGCGCGCCAGGATTCAGTGCCAGTGTGCCGGGCGCAAGGCGGAGATCGCAGTGGATCAGATCCGCGCCATCACCCGGCAGAGGCTCGTCAAGTTGTTGGACCGGCTCGATCCTGCGCGCGCGTCCAGGGTTCGGGCATTGATCACGGAGATGTACGGCGGGGCGTGAAAGTCCGGCGGCGCGGTTGACCCCGATAGGCGGCGGCGCGGCACTTGGGTGACCCGCGGGCGACGACCTAGGGGAGCCGATGATAGAGCGGCAGAGCCGCGGGCGCGGGGTAGATTCCGATCCAGGTCGCGTAGCCGAAGTCTGGACTTGCGATCACGATCTCGGGCGCCTTGCTTCCCGACGATGTCAACTGCGTGGGATCGAGGCGCGCCAGTTTTCCCGCTGTGTACGCGAGCCACAGACCCCCTGCTTCGTCGAAAGCCACCCCCTCTGGCAGCGACAGGACGTCCAGTGTGATCTGAACGGCCGGTGTCACCGTGGTCGCCCCCGTGTCGGCGAGCCCCGCCGCGTCCAGGCGGGCCAGCGTTCCGTCATAGTTGACCCAAAGGTTCCCCGCGGCATCGAAGGCCAACCCGCTCGGCGACGGCAGCACGTCCATGACCGGAGGCGGTGTCATAGCGGTGACTTCGAGATCGGCGCCCGTGACGGAATCCGTCAGGCGGGCGGCGTCAAACCTGAGCACGGTGCCCGCTCCTGATGCCACCCAAAGATTCTGCGCGCTGTCGAGCGCCAGACCCGCGGGGGCATCGTCCATCCGAACCACCTTCGTGGGCGTACTACCACCGCCGAGGGGCACCAGTTCGCCGGGGTAGTAGAGGACTTGTTTCGAGTAGACTACAGAGACCCACAGGCCTCCGGACGCATCAAAGGCTAGGGCGACCGGACCCGGGACACCCCTCGTGAGCAGAGGATGGTTGATTGTCACGTCGGCGATTTTGGTTCCGGATGTTCCAAGGGTTGACGCCGGGTATCGGGCCAGCGGTGGATCCGCGGGGGTGCCACCCACAACCCAAAGATTCCCCGCGGCATCGAAGGCGAATCCGCCCGCGCCGGCTGTCTTGGCCGCGACGGTCGCCGTCGGGGTGCCGCTGACGCCGAGATCGGCGGACGCGAAGCCCAGCACGGGGGCCGTTCCACCCGTGGCGTTTCCAGACCACACCTTATTACTGCTCGGGATCTTGGAATACGTCACGGTGGCCGCCGCGGTCTGTCCGGCCCGCACGCAAGGCGCGTCACCTGCGATCGTCGCCTGATAGGCTGGCCGCGCGATGGGGTCCGCGACGGCGAAGCGATCCGCTGACACCGTGTACGCCCCAGTTGGCATCATCAGCGTCTGG
>JADGRC010000265.1 GCA_017881245.1 Pseudomonadota bacterium | reverse complement strand
TCCAATCCGGATGTGGTGAGTGTTCGCGCGGTCTTCGATAGCCTTCGGGGTGTAGTTGAACCGCAGCTTGATGCCCTCGGTCCGGAGCCATCGCTCCCGGTCGCATCAGAGCTGTTCGTCTCGGCATACGGGCCCCTGTTCGGGATCATCGGGCCCGCGTGTGTGACCGCCCGTCGGGCCTTGGCCGATTTCCTGGCCTCCCGATTCCCGGACAGGGTTCGGGATCTGTCCCATTTGCTGGCGGGCGTGGGCTCCGTCGCGCAATCGCGTCAAGCGGCTGCCGACGTCATCGCATCGGCGACAACGACATCCGATCGACAGATGGCCATCGACGCCTACCTGCGCAAATTCGGCGACGAAAGCCCCCGCTGGGACATCGCGGAGCCAACGCTTGGCGAAAACCCGGAAAGGGTGGTGGCATGGACGGTACGGCAATACCCGCGACAAATTCCGCCGCAATCCCGCGATCCCGATGTGGATTCCGGAGCGGTGCGCGCCGTGAGGGTGGCGCGGGAGCTGCGAGACAAACTGCCAGCATCGCATCAAGCTTATTTCGAGGGTTTGGTGGCCGCGGCGCGCGTCGCGATCGCCGTCGGCGAGGATGACGATGCGCTATTCGCGCGTCTTCAAGCGGCGATGCGCCGAGCCGTGTTGGCCGTCGGTCGGAGGTTGGTCAACGCGGGACGTCTGAACGACGTCGATGACGTGTTCTATCTGCCGCTTTCCGTCGCCCGGGCGGTCGATGACCACGACCACGATGTCCCGGGCGCGGACGCATCAAGGGCGGTCGCGGATTCCATCCCCGCCCAGGACCTGCGGCTGGTGGCCGCCGCCGGCCGACGCGCCTTCGCAATCGCGGTGGCCGCGCCGCCACCTATACGCGCCGACTGGGGCGCCAAGAACGCCGGGATTTTGCGCGGCTTCGGAGGCGCCGGGGGCAGGATCGTCGGACGCGTTGTCCACCATCCGTCGTCCGTTCCGCTCGGTCCCGAATCGGTGTTGATAGCCGCCACATTGCTGCCAACGGAACTGCCGCTGTTGTCGCCCGCGGCGATCGTCGTCGAGACCGGGCAAGCCTTGGGTCACGTCGCCGCGCAGGCGCGCGAGCGCCGTATCCCGGCGGTGGTCGGGGCGGCTGGGGCGATAAGCGCGCTGCCCGAGGGAGCTTTGATCGTCGTCGACGGCGATCGCGGCGAAGTCGTCCTGCTCGGCGACACCTGACCGCTTGCCGCCAGTTCCACGGCCTGTCACCAGTTCAAAACGCGGCGGAGCTCGGTGGCGAGCGAGTCGCCCATCTTCTGAGACGCGGCCATGTCGGGGTGATCACACGCGTTCCGGTTGGCGAACGTGCGCAGGTCGAACGCGCCCACGTTCATGTCCCCACCCGCCTTCAGTGTGGCGACCATCTGGTTGATGACCGTGTCGGCCGTCGCCCACTGGATCGTGTTCATGATGTACGCATTCGGGTAGTTCGCTCGGATGTGCTTGACGAGTTTCAGGTAGGCGTCGATATACGGTTGGCCCGGATTACCCACTGAGAAATCGTTATTGGTGAGATTCATGATCACGACGTGGGGTTGGTATTTGGAAAAATCCCAGGTCGTGGTGGTGTCGGTCGGGATCGCGTAGTCGTAGCGGGCTGGTATCACGGTGTTGGGCGTCGGGGTCGCGGTGCCGTAGTTTCGCCACACACCGATCCCCGACCAAGCGATGGTCACCAGGTCCGCCCCGACGCTGCGAGCGGCGATCGCGCCGTAGGACAGATAGTCGTTTTCGATCTTGTTGCCCGAACAGGCGACACCGTTGCCGCCCTCTATGCCCGCACCCACCGAGAACGAATCGCCGACGATTTCGATACGTCGATCGGGCGCCGGTGGCGGAGCCAGGAGCGCGCCGCCCGCGCCGAAGCCCGTAAGGCCGATGAACTCGGTGGGGCCGACGTTGGCCTCGGTGTCCCTCCACAAAAGCAGCTCGTGTACGCCATTCGTGAGTCCGGTGGCGAGGGTCAGAGTGGTTTGCCCCGCCATCGTGAAAATCTTCTTGGGCATGACGCCGTCGATGACGACCTCGAAGCTGTTACCGTTGTTGCCGTCGTTCATCTGAGCGGAGACCTGCGTGCCCATGAAACGCGCCGAGACGGCGGACCCCGACCATTCGAAACGCGTGCCGCCCATCGTGCCTGGGGCGGTTCGCCCGATGATACGCACTCCCGGAGCTCCCGACACCCCCCCGTTACCTCCCATGCCCGCGCCCCCAGTGTGGCTGGTGCCGCCGCCGCCCGTCGTACCGCCCGCCAGCCCCACGCCACCCACGCCACCCCCGCTGCCGGTGACGCCGCCGCTGCCGGTCATGCCGCCGCTTCCGGTCGCGCCACCGCTAACCGTAGCGCCGCCGCTGCCTGGTTCAGCGCCGCCACTGCTCACGGGCGCCCCCCCACTACCGAGCGCCCCACCGCTACTTGCGCCTCCGGTGGCCCCCGGTGCCGCTCCGCCACCAGTACCGGTCGCTCCCCCGGACCCATTCGTGGATTCGCTAGTGCCGCACGAACAAATGACCAAGACGGCCATGCCTGCCCAGCACCGAAGGAACTTTTCAAGCCCGGACGCCACGGTTTTGTTCACGTTGATCATGATAGTCGATTGGCCAGTAGCGTGTGGTGCGCCCACAGGGTCTTACGGGGGCCCCCGTGGCCTTCCCAGGCCCCTTGCGGCGGCGAAGCCGCTCTACGTCAGTTATTGAGCGCGCCGGCCGCTATCCACGCTTGAATCTTGGCAAGGTCGGCTGCCGCCATCTTCGGGCGTCCCCGGGGCATCGAACCGGATGTCAGAACCTTGATCAGACTTCCCGCCGTGGTTGATCCGGGGGTGACTATGGCTCGGATTGCGGTGTAGCCGGCGGCCGACGTAGCCAAGCCGATGTTGTGCGCGGCGCCGGGATTGTGACATCCGGCCCCAGCGCAGTTGGACGCATATGCCGTGCTGTTGAGAAGGGTCGAGTAAACCTCCGTCCAGGTAACGGGGGGCCCATCATACGGCGCCGCGGCTCCGTCCGAACTCACGCCGCCGTCGGGTTGTCCTGTTCGCCCGCCACCACCTCTACCTCCGGTCATGGTGCCTCCGGTGCCGGTCATGTCGACGAACGCGCCTCCGGTGCTGGCCCCACCCGTACTCGATCCCCCGGTGTTGGCCCCGCCGGTGCCCGAACCTCCGGTTCCGCTGCCCCCGGTGGACAAGATGACTGGACTGCCGCCGGTTCCCAAAGGATGTGGCAGTCCCGAAGCCCCCCCGGTGCTATTCGTACTCGGAGGATCGAGGGTTTGGCCTCCCGGGGCCTGCTCGACGACGCCGACGCAAGCGGGCAAAACCGCCACCAGAAGTGACAGCCACAACGCCCGGCAACCACCTTCAAGAATCGCG
>JADGRC010000264.1 GCA_017881245.1 Pseudomonadota bacterium | reverse complement strand
AGATCCTTGCTCACCACGAACTTCCGTGCGCCGGGTCCGTCGTCGGGGACCAAAATGAAACGTCCTCCGCCGTAAGGATGATAGGAAACATTTCGAATCGTCCCGGTGCTGGACCCGAGCAGCCCCGAAAAATCCTGCGCGGACGCGAAGCTCTGGCCGGCGTTGGTCGAGTACCACGCCGTCTGCCATCCGCTGCCGATCACCACGGTGCTGCCGCCAAATGCGACGCCACCGAACTGTTTCCCCGAGTAGACCTGCGTCCAGGTGACACCGTCCTGGCTCCGAAGAATATTGCCGGGCATTCCCCAGCCTCGGGATATGAAAAAATATCCCCCGCCGTAGGTCACGCCGGTGATGGTGTCGAACACCTCGCCGCAGTCATGGTTCGGACAGACCGAATCGTCGTCCGAATGGTTCGCGACCCAAGATGCGCCATCGTCACAGGATATCGTCGTGCGACCGCGATATCCGCCCGCCACGAACATTGGGATGCCGGCGGATGCTCCTCCGACCGGTCCGACCGCGCCCCCCGTGCCGGCTACCGCCCCGCCCGTGCCCGCGACCGCCCCGCCCGTGCCGGCTACCGCCCCGCCCGTTCCCCCGACCGCCCCACCCATGCCGGTGCCGCCTGAACCGGGTCCAGATCCGCCGGACCCCAATGCGCCACTTCCACCACTGCCTTCCGGTCCGCCGCCCGGTACGCCACCCGTGCCGTCACCAGTCGTGGCCGGAACGCCGCCCGCGCCCGGGCCAGCGGACACGCCCGGGCCGCATCCGGCGCCGAGAACCCCGAGCGTCACCGCGATCGTGTATGCCCCGACACTTTTATTTTTTGATTTCGTCATTATCGGCCGCTCGATTGTGCACCAAAACTGCTCCGCTGGCGAGTGTGTTGGCTTACTGATTTTCCTACGCGCTTGTCGCTTGTCTGGTCAATCGTCAACCTTGCGCTTCCGCTTGAATCGTCGTCTGGTTGAATGTTGGCTTGAACGCGGGTTCTGAGAACAAGGAGAGGCCAATGCGCGCGGTGCTTTTTCGGCGGCACGGTAGTCCGGAGGTGATGGAACTGGCCGAGGTTCCAACGCCCATGCCGGGTCCGGGCGACGTTCAACTGAAGGTCAGTGCGGTTGCGCTGAACCACATCGACCTGTGGATGAGGCGTGGCCTGCCTGCCATGAAGATTGAATTGCCCCACATCCCCGGCGGGGATGTCTGTGGACGGGTCAGCGCACTAGGGGCCGGCGTCCGGGGCATCGAGCTCGGCCTGCGGGTGAGCGTGAATCCGGGCCTGTCTTGCGGACGCTGCCGCGACTGTCTGGACGGGCACGACAACCTCTGTGCGTCGTTTCGGATGCTTGGGGAACACACGCAGGGCGCGATGGCGGAATACGTCGTGGTGCCGGCGGCCAACGTCGTCCCGGCTCCCGAAGATCGAGTGCCGATTACCGACGCGGAATTGGCCGCCGTTCCCATCTCGTTCATGACCGCCTGGCAAATGCTGGTCGACAAGGCGCGCATTCGTCCGGGCGAGACCGTGTTGGTCTTGGGGGCGGGCTCGGGAGTGGGGGTCGCGGCGATTCAAATCGCGAAGCTGTTCGGGGCGCGCGTCATCGCCGCCGCGTCGACCGAGAAGAAGTTGGCCGCCGCGCGATCGCTCGGCGCCGACGACACGATCGATTACGCGGTCGACGATCTGGTCGGCGCGGTCAAGCGCCTGACAGCCCGGCGGGGCGCTGACGTTGTCGTCGAACACACCGGCGCGGCCACCTTCGCCAAGTCGGTGGTCGCTTGCGCCCGCGGGGGACGCATCGTGACCTGCGGCGCCACCGACGGATACGAGGCGCAGTTAAACCTGCGACACGTCTTTTGGCGGCAATTGTCGATTCTGGGATCGACGCTGGCTTCCAAAGCGCGCCTGTTCGAAGTGATCGATCGAATCGCCGCCGGCCAACTGCGTCCCGTCATCGACCGCGTGCTGCCGCTCGCCGATGTGGCCGAGGCTCACCGCGTCCTCGAGGCGCGCGAGGCCTTTGGCAAAATCGTGCTCACGCTCGACGATCCAGCGGGCCAAAAAATCCCGACGGCCTAGTTCATCTCAGTCGATCCAATAGCCAATCCAAGCACCGGGAGGTCCGGCTTTGCCGGACCGGCCGCGCCGTGAAGCAACTCCGTGGGGGTCTCGCAGGGGGCCTTCCCAGGCCCCTTGCGGCGGCGCAGCCGCTCTAGCGAGCCCGAATCGACGGGTTGACTCGGCACCTTGGGCAGCAGACTGGGGGCGGCCCCCGAGGCGAAGGCGTACGAAGCGCAACTCGACAACTGTCGGCCGTGGGATTCCAGGCACATAGACCACGGCGGCGCCCGCGGCCAGCTCGTCGTCCGTAACCTTGTGGACAACTGCTTGCGACCAGCTGCGTTCGACCAGGATTCCTTCCTTCAGGGCGGCCATATCGCCCTCCAGGATGGCGGGGCTCATGACGTCACCGCGGCTCTCGTCGGCCAACCAGGCCTGGGCGACCCTATCGCCCACCTGGATGGCGCAGGCCGGGTACCCCGCCGGGCCCCGATCCGCCGTCTTCCGCCCATTGACGGAATCGACCGAGATGGCATACACGGGCCCCCCACGTCCCACCGCCGCGAAGTGACTGCAGCCGTGCATGGATAGGAACGCGCAGGCCAGGCCGGCCACGAACCCAATCTCCCGAATCCCTTGACAGGCGGCGAGCATATCCCATAGTCTGACGCATACGTAAGGGTTAGGGTTGGACAATGGGATGACCTGTTGGGCTGGCTCAAAAAGGGACATCGCAGTGCATCAGATATCGGCCGAACAACTGACGCTCTTGAAGGTGGGTGACCTGGCGAAACGGACGGGGAAAACCGTCCGCGCCGTCCACTTATACGAGGAGCTCGGCCTGCTCGCCCCTGCGGTTCGCTCCAAGGGCGGATTTCGGCTTTACCACGGCCGCGCGGTCACACGCATCGAATGGATTTCCAAGCTGCAGGCCTTGGGATTCACGCTGACGGAGATCAAGGCGTTCTTGCGCGAGTGGGAAGGCAGCGAAACCGCCCCCAAGGCCATCGCGCGGTTGCGCGAGATTTTCTCCGACAAGCTGCATGAGACGCGCGAGACCATCGGCCGCCTGACCCAGTTGGTGACGGACCTCAAGGAGACGTTGGACTACATGGACAGCTGCCGGTCATGCGAACCGGGCCACGTGCAGCACGAATGCGGCACCTGCGGCATTCACGGGCACGACGGCAAGGCGCCGCTTTTGGTGGACGGAATCTCAAAGTCTTGACGAACGACAAACCACGAACCAAGCCACGAAAATGAAACTTCCAATCTACATGGACAATCACGCCACCACCCGTGTCGATCCGCGGGTCTTGGAGGCGATGCTGCCCTATTTCACCGAGATCTACGGAAACGCCGCTAGCCGATCCCACAGCTACGGCTGGGAAGCGGACAAAGCGGTGGACGCCGCCCGGGACCAAGTGGGCGCGCTGATTGGCGCCAGCGGGAAGGAGATCGTGTGGACGTCGGGCGCCACGGAATCGAACAACCTGGCCATCAAGGGGGCCGCCGAATTTTACAAGGACCGTGGCCGCCACATCGTGACCAGCGTCATCGAGCACAAGGCCGTGCTCGATACCTGCAAACGGCTGGAGCGCGAAGGCTTTGACGTCACGTACTTGCCCGTCGCCACCGACGGTCGTGTCGCTCCCGATACGGTTCGCGCCGCAGTCACGGACAAGACCGTGCTGGTGTCGATCATGCTGGCCAACAACGAAATTGGGACGGTGAACCCCATCAACGAGATCGGGGACATCGTCAAGGCGAGGGGTGCGTTGTTTCACGTCGACGCCGTGCAGGGCGCTGGCAAGATCCCCTTCGACGTAACGGCCGCCAAGGCGGATCTGGTTTCGTTGTCGGCGCACAAGATGTACGGGCCCAAGGGCGTGGGCGCGCTCTACGTGCGTCGCAAGCCGCGGGTGCGGCTGACCGCCCAGCTCGACGGCGGCGGCCATGAAAGGGGCATGCGGTCGGGGACTTTGAACGTCACTGGCATCGTCGGATTCGGCAAAGCCGCCCAGATCGCTATCGCCGAGATGCCCGAGGAATCGGCACGGGTCCTCCACATGCGCGAGCGACTGCGCAAAGGTATCGCCGCGCGGGTTACGGATACGTTCGTCAATGGTTCGCTCGAACACAGACTGCCGGGCAACCTGAACATCAGCTTTGCCTACGTGGAGGGCGAGGCCATGTTGATGGCGCTGAAGGACGTCGCGGTGTCGTCAGGCTCGGCTTGCACGTCGGCATCCCTGGAACCGTCGTACGTCCTGCGAGCGCTCGGCGTCGAGGAGGAAATGGCCCATACCTCGATTCGCTTTGGGGTCGGGCGGTTCAACACCGACGAGGAAATCGACTACGTCATCGATTTGGTCGCGCGCAAGGTGGACAAGCTGCGCGAGATGTCGCCGCTTTACGAAATGGTCAAGGAAGGCATCGACTTGAAGAGCATCACCTGGGCGGCGCACTGAGCCCCCTCCCGACGACGAGGACTCACGCAAACGACGAACCGGATCCCACGCAAAGGCATCGAAGGAAAACGCAATGGCATATAGCGAAAAAGTTCTGGAACACTACGAAAATCCCCGCAACATCGGCAGCTTCGACAAGAACGATCCCTCGGTGGGAACGGGATTGGTGGGCGCGCCGGCGTGTGGTGACGTCATGAAGCTGCAGCTCAAGATTTCGGACGCCGGAATCATCGAGGACGCCAAGTTCAAGACCTTCGGCTGCGGGTCGGCCATCGCGTCGTCATCGTTGGCCACGGAATGGGTCAAGGGCATGACGGTCGACCAGGCGATGGGCATCAGGAACACGCAGATCGTCGACGAACTAAACCTGCCACCGGTGAAAATTCACTGCTCGGTCCTGGCCGAGGACGCCATCAAGGCGGCCATCGCGGACTACAAGGCAAAGCGCGGCGGAGTTGGCCCGCGACCGAGCCCCGAAACAAGCCCGTCCACCAGTTCCCGCACCAACCCCCACCCGATCACCGCTGCGGACCAAGCTGGGAAGGCGGGGAGCCCAAACCACGCGAGTTGAGTCATGGCCATCGCAGTCACAGATCGCGCCGTCGCGGAGATCAAGAAAGCCGGCGGCAGCCGCGTCAAACGCCCCCAAGGTCTTCGAGTCGGGATCCGGGGCGGAGGCTGCACCGGATTTTCTTATCTGTTTGAATGGGCCGACACCGAGCCGCGCCCCGAGGACAAGGTCCTATCCTTCGAAGATGGGCAGGTGCGCGTTTTCATCGATCCGAAGAGCTACATCTATCTGGATGGTTCGACGCTGGAATTCGCCACGACGATGATGGGACGCGGATTCAAGTTCGTGAATCCCAATGTCAAAGGCGAATGTGGCTGCGGGCACAGCGTAACTTTTTAGGCGTGGACGGACTCTTGTCCGCCACCACTTTCGGGTGGCGCGGACGAAGAACCCGAGGCGCGGAAGAGAGCGGTCTTGATTTGTTGGTCTTGTGAACGCGCGACAGGGGATCGCGCCACTTGTGATCACTGCAACGCGATTCAACCTCCCGATACGGGGTTGGATTGGTTCGCGGTGTTGGGCCTGCCGCGCCTGTACGCATTGGATCTGGCAGCCGCGGAGGACAAGTTTCGTCAGCGATCCAGGCAATTTCATCCCGACCGATTCGCCAAGGCCGATCCGCGCGCGCGACGGGCGTCATTGCAGCGGAGCGTGCAACTGAACGAGGCGTGGCGAACGATCAAGGACCCCGTGCGGCGCGCCGAGTACCTGTTGGGGTTGTTCGGATATGAGATCGGCGCGGAGGAAGGAGCGCGCGCGAACCATTCGCTGAGTGGGGCTGGCCGAGCTCGCCCGCCGATCCCGGTGGCGGCCGATTTGCTTGGCCGGATCCTGGAGTTGCGCGAGGAATTGAGCGAGGCGCGCGCGGCTGGTGACGATCCCCGCGTACAGCGGATGGCGGCGGATATCCGTGGTCGGGTCAAAGCCGCCCTCGGGCGCGTCGCTGATGCGTTCGCGCGTATGGAGGACAGCGGGAACGACCTCACCATCCGCGACCGAGAACTGGAAGGCGCGGCACGCGACGTGATTGAGATCCGCTATTTTCGGCGTTTTCTGGACGAGGTGTCGGTTCACGATGAAGGGCTCGCTCTGCGCGACGAAGGAACAACCCATGCCTGAGGCGCTGTTTCAGATCGCGGAGCCGGGCGAATCGCCCGTCAAGGGCGCGTGCCCGCCCGGAACCACGGGCGCGGTCGGCATTGACCTTGGCACCACCAACTCGCTTGTGGCCATCGTCAGGAACGGAGTACCGGAGGCGCTGCCCGATGACCGGGACGGCGCCAATGGCGAGCCCATGTTGCCGTCGGTCGTTCACTATGCGCCCGGCGACTCGGGCGTCATCGTTGGAACGGCGGCGCGTGATGATCTGGCCGCCAAGTTCCCCACGGACACCATCGCGTCGGCGAAGCGCTTCATGGGTCGGGGGCCAGACGATGCGGAGGCTCGCCGCACCTTGACGCCTTACGAGTTCGCGCCGGCCGAGAGTGCCGAGCAAGTGGTTCGTTTTCGCGTGGCGGGAGGCGCCCGGACGGTGACACCCGTCGAGGTATCCGCTGAGATCTTGCGCGTGCTGAAGGAGAGGGCCGAACGCGCTCTCGGTGGAACGTTGGCCGGTGCCGTCATCACGGTTCCAGCGTACTTCGATGACGGGCAACGCCAGGCGACGCGCGATGCCGGGCGTATCGCGGGCCTGGAGGTGTTGCGCCTGCTCAACGAGCCGACGGCGGCGGCGCTGGCCTATGGGCTCGACAAGCGCGAGGATGGCACGACGGCCGTCGGCACATACGCCGTGTTCGACCTGGGTGGTGGAACGTTCGACATCTCCATCCTCAAATTGGAGGGTGGCGTTTTCGAGGTCAAATCGACCGGAGGCGACTCGGCGCTGGGCGGCGACGATTTCGATCGCGCGATCGCGCAACATTTGCTTTCGCGGGCTGGCGTCTCCGGCGACACCCCCAGCGATCCGATGCTGGCTCGGCGCGCGCTCGACGCCGCGCGTGCCGCCAAGGAGGCACTGAGTGTCGCCGATGACGTACGCGTGGAGCTTGAGAGGCCGGATGGCTCCCGAGCGGCCTTTCTGCTGTCGCGTACAGAAATGGAGGCGTTGGTACGTCCCATTTTGGATCGGTGCGCCGGTCCGGTCCGCCGCGCCATCAATGACGCGGGGCTGGCGCCATCCGATCTTTCTGGGGTGATTCTGGTCGGTGGGGCCACGCGCATGCCTCTCGTGCGGCGATTCGCGGCGGAGCTTTTCGGGCGTGAACCCCTGGCCGACATCGATCCCGATCAGGTGGTGGCGTTGGGCGCCGCGATCCAGGCCGATCTGCTGGCGGGAGGAACCGCTGGATCCGACGTCGTTCTGCTCGACGTGGTCCCGTTATCGCTGGGATTGGAAATGATGGGCGGCGTGGTCGAGAAGCTGATTCATCGCAATTCCACCATCCCGTGTGGTGCCACGCAGATCTTCACAACGTACGCGGACAAACAGACGGGCTTCGACTTGCACGTCGTGCAGGGGGAACGCGAGCTGGTGGCGGACTGCCGGTCGCTGGCGCGCTTCAAACTGGCCGGCATCCCACCCATGCCGGCGGGAATGGCGCGACTGGAAGTGACCTTTCTCGTCGACGCGGATGGCATCCTGCACGTCACCGCTCGGGAAGAAAACACCGGCATCGAGGCGTCGGTCGACGTGAAGCCTTCGTACGGCCTTTCCGACGAGCAGGTCGAACGGATGCTGCTCGATTCCTTCGCGCACGCGGAGGACGACGTGCGTGCGCGCCTGCTCTCGGAACAGCGCGTGGAGGCCGACCGGATTCTCCTGGCGGCGCATGCGGCCATCGCGGCCAGTCCCGAACTGCTAACGGAGGAGGATCGCGCGCGCATCGACGATGCCTCGGCGCGCCTGGATGAGGCGAAGAAGGGCGACGACCACCGCGCCATTCGCTCCGCCATCGAGGGATTGGACGCGGCGTCGAAGGAATTCGCGGCACGGCGCATGAATCGCGCCTTCGACGAAGGCTTGCGCGGCCGGCGCGTGGGCGACGTCGAAGCGCAGGTGGAAAAATCCGCAGGGCAGCAGGACGATCTGCCGACGCGCCTCAGTCGCTCGGGGCACTCCGGGCATTCGCACTGATAGAAGGTCCTGCCATGCCCAGGGTCAGATTCGAACCGGACGGAATCGAGGTGGAGGTCCCGATCGGAACGTCGATTCTGGATGCATCCCACGCGGGCGGCGCCCAGGTGGGCTCTGCGTGCGGGGGCGTCTGCGCGTGCTCGACCTGCCACGTCTACGTCAAGCAGGGGCTCGACGCCCTGTCACCCGCCGACGACCGTGAGGAGGACATCATGGACAAGGCCTTCGATGTCCGCGCCAATTCCCGCCTGGGGTGTCAGTCCAAGATCCTGCGCGATATAACTGTCATCTGCGAGATCAGCGGCGAGAGCCGAAAAGCGTTCCTGGACGAACATCCCGACATCCGAAAGGCGGCGGAGCGCGCGTCCGGCGGCTGATGGAAACGCCGCCCAATCGCCAACGTCGCGCCGGAATTCTCTACAGCCTCGCGGCCTACACCTGCTGGGGTCTGTTTCCGCTGTATTTGAACCTGGTCAGAAAGGTCACGCCGCTCGAGTTCCTGTCGCACCGGATGATCTGGTCGGTGCTGCTCGTGTTCGCCATCCTCGGGGTACGCGGAAAGTGGGACTGGCTGCGCGACGCGCTTCGATCGTGGAGGATCATTCGAAGCTTCGCCGCCAGCGCCGCCATCCTGTCCCTGAATTGGTTCGTGTTCGTGTGGGCCATCGACGCGGGACGCGTAGTCGATGCCAGTCTGGGGTATTTCATCAATCCGTTGGTCTCGGTCGCGCTCGGCGCCATCTTCTTGAAGGAACGGCTGCAACGTCCGCAGGTAATCGCGGTGCTCCTGGCATCGCTGGGCGTGTTGTGGCTGGTGGCCGAGGTGGGGCAGGTTCCATGGATTGGCCTCGTCCTGGCTGGGTCCTTCGCCGTCTACGGCCTGCTGAGAAAGACAGCCGCGCTCGGTGCCCTGGAAGGTCTCGCCCTCGAGACAATGCTGCTGTCGCCCATCGCACTCGGGACCTTCGGCTGGCTGGTCGCGCACGGACAAAGTCGATTCCTCGACGGCAGCGTATCGACGCGGGCACTGGTGCTGATGGCGGGACCCATGACCACCATCCCGTTGCTGCTGTTCGCGGCGGGCGCTCGCCGCATCCCCCTGTCGATGCTGGGACTGCTCCAGTACATTGGGCCGACGTTGCAACTGCTCTTGGGAGTAACGGTCCTGCACGAGCCCTTCAAGGGCGAGAAGCTCGTCGGGTACGCTTTGATCTGGTTGGGGTTCGGCGTGGCCAGCGCGGACGCCTTCAAGGCGACGCCGCGGTCATCCCCGGGGTAGTAGGAATCACCGCGGTCGGGCGGAACGCGCGCGACGGCAACTATTGCCGTCCGCGAGACGATCACGGCAACATGACCGCCATCGGGAGCAGTCTTTCTGGCGCTATCTCGGTCGGCGGAGCCTGCGCGACCTGGGGACCTGCTATCTTGGCGGCCGTGTCCCTGTTCGCGCCGCTGGCGATCGTCGTCGAAATTCGCGAGGAGCGTCCCGACAACCCTCGGCGAGCGTTTCGCCTGTCCCGCAGCGTGGCCGATTCGGGCATCATTCTCGAACGCCCGGCCCCTTTCGAGGTCGACCAGCCCGTAACCGCCACGTTCGCGCTTCCGGACCCCTCGGCCAGGGAATCGTTCTGCCTCCGCGCGCTCGTGGCGTTAACCGATTCGGACGGCGACGGTTCGGAGGGTGGGGCCCACCTGGTATTCACTGATGCCCCCACCGAAGCGCGGCGAACGATAATAAAGTACGTCGCGGGACGTCTGGGCCTGCCTGGCGCCGAATCGCGTCGGTGACCCCCGTTGCCGGGTCCCGGCCACAATTTCGTTCCCCGCGACGCGGACCTCGACCGCGCTTGCGGTAATAATGGTGCATGAGCGAAGAGCCCAAGGGCCGACAGGGGATCACGGATCTCTTCGATCGGCTGGCGAACGAGGAGAAACGCGCCTTGGCTGGCGGCGGCGCCGCGCGCGTTGAGAAACAGCATGCCGCCGGCAAGCTGACCGCTCGCGAGCGGATTGACCTGCTCTGCGACGCGGGAAGCTTCGTCGAAATGGACAAGCTCGTCACTCATCGTTCGACCGACTTCGGCATGGCCGACAACAAGATCCCGGGCGACGGCGTGGTCACAGGTCACGCGCGCGTACACGGACGGCCGTTGTTCCTGTTCGCGCAAGATTTCACGGTTTTCGGTGGCTCGCTGTCGTCCGCCTACGCGGGCAAGATCTGTAAGGTCATGGATCTCGCGATGAAGGTGGGCACGCCCATCGTGGGCTTGAACGATTCGGGAGGCGCCCGCATTCAAGAAGGCGTGGTTTCGCTCGCGGGCTATGCGGACATCTTCCTGAGGAATACGCTGGCGTCGGGGGTCATTCCGCAGCTCTCAGCGGTCATGGGACCCTGCGCCGGTGGGGCCGTCTACTCGCCGGCGATAACGGACTTCATATTCATGGTGGAATCGACCAGTCACATGTTCATCACCGGGCCCGACGTCATTCGCGCAGTCACCCACGAGGAAGTTACGAAAGAAGATCTGGGTGGCGCGCGAACCCACACGGCGAAATCGGGGGTGGCTCACCGCGCGTTCGTGGGCGAGCGCGCTTGCCTGGAAGGCTTGCGCGATCTGCTGGCGTTCTTGCCGCAGAACAATCGCGAGGATCCGCCGCGCCAGGCGACGCGCGATCCCGTGGACCGCGCCGATGTCGAGTTGGATCGATTGGTGCCGTCTGAAGCATCCAAACCCTACGACATCAAACAGCTGATCGGGCGCATCGTGGACGACGGATACGTCTTCGAGATCCAGCCCGACCACGCGCCCAATATCGTGGTTGGATTCGCGCGCCTCGGGGGACAGCCAGTGGGAATCGTCGCGAATCAGCCGATGCACCTGGCCGGCTGCCTGGACATCGCCGCCTCGCTCAAGGCGGCGCGCTTCGTTCGCTTCTGTGATTGCTTCAACATCCCGGTCGTAACCTTCGTCGATGTCCCCGGGTTCCTTCCCGGAACGGCCCAAGAGCTGGGCGGCATCATCAAGCACGGGGCGAAACTGTTGTATGCCTTCGCCGAAGCCACCGTTCCCAAGCTGACGGTCATCACGCGGAAGGCGTATGGCGGGGCTTATGACGTCATGGCTTCCAAGCACATTCGCGCGGATCTCAACTTCGCCTTCCCGACGGCCGAGATCGCAGTCATGGGGCCCGATGCCGCGGTCAACGTGATCTTCCGAGACGAGCTGGCCAAGGCCGCCGACCCGGTGGCCGCCCGGGCTCAGTACCTCGACGAGTACCGCGATAAATTCGCCAGCCCCTATGTCGCGGCGGAGCTCGGCTTCATCGACGAGATCATTCGCCCACGGGACACGCGCGCGCGGCTGTGCGGAGCGCTATCCTTGCTCCGGAACAAGCGTGATTCCAACCCGCCAAGGAAGCATGGAAACATCCCGCTGTGATCGCCCATGGTTGGCGGCGTTGCTGCTCGGCGCCGGACTGACGGGAGCTTTCGGCGGGTGCGCGACCACGCCACATCCGGTGAGCAAGATCGTCAACGGCCACGTGGTGGTCACCCGGGCCATCAGCCCCGAGGCCTACGAACACGTCGCCCGCGCGCTT
>JADGRC010000263.1 GCA_017881245.1 Pseudomonadota bacterium | reverse complement strand
CATCCGGGTGGATGGCACGAAGTAGGTGCTGGTGTCGCCGTTGTAGGCCTTGTCTCTGGGGAAGACCTCGGTGCGCGGACCAATCTCCGTCTCCAAGACGATCAAACCGCCGGGGGTGCACAGCCGGCGCAGCTTGTCGAAGGCAGCGGACCAGTCCTCCAGGTGGTAGAGGACACCGCAGAACAGCACGACGTCGAACTGTTCCTCTACGTCGAAGAAGGATCCCACTCTGAAGTCGATGTCGAGACCGAGCACGCCGGCGCAGAATCGGGCCTGGTCGATAAACGACTTCCCGTTGCCCGTGCCCTGGTTGTTGTCGGTGCCCACCACCCGCGCCGCTTGGCGGCGATGCTCATGTACCCGGCGTTGCACCCGATGTCGAGAACGCTCTTGCCTTCGAGCGACGGGAGGTCCCGGGCGACCATCTCCCACAGCGGCCGAGGGATGTCGGTGCCGGCAAAGATCTCGTCGACGCCTTCGACTTCCTTGGTTCGGATGCCGTCTCCGAGATCGATGTTCTGATACCAGGGTGCCAGCTCGCGAACGCGGGCTATTAGGTCGTCACGGGAGAGGAGTGGTGTCGCGGTCACGCGCGCAGAATACCTTTTCACGCCCGCCGTTCGTTTGGGAGAGGCCGGGGCGCGCCGATGCGACGGTCATTTCATGCGTCACGTCTACGCCATGCCCGCGTTCTTCCCGCTCCGGCTGTTGCCAAGGTTCCCGCTACGGGCAGGCGTGCGCGAGTCGGCGGAGATTCGCCGGCGATCCGGCTAACGTCGCCGCCATATGACCGAGCGCGTCGGTTTCATCGGGCTGGGAATCATGGGGTCGCGGATGGCGGCGAACGTCACACGCGCCGGTTACGAGATGACGGTCTGGAATCGCACGCGCGTTACTGCCGACGCATGGGCCGCCGAGCATGCCGCGCCGGGGCCATCTGCGCTCGCGCCTCGCGCACGTACTCGTCGCAGATCGTCTTGCCGCCGGCATATCCAAGCTCAGTGATCAGCTCGCGGATCCGTTGGGAGGGCATCGCTGAATCCTCGCTCAGAAGCCTGCGAATCTCGTCCTTGAAGGGTTCGAGCTTTGAGAGCTTCTGTGGCCGCCGGTAGTTCGGCGGATCGGCCGATTCGATCGCTCGGCGCACCGTATCCCTGTGACGGCCCGTGCGTCTTGAGATTTCCCTTTTTGAGACCTTCTCGACAAACCAGAGATGTCTGATTTCTGCCCATTCGTGCACTTCAATCACCTACATATCTGCCCTCCTTGGTCTTGCTGACCAAGCCAGGGTCCGGGCCCACGCGGACGACCGAAAGGCCGCTCAGGTGGGACGGTTTTCAACCGGCGTAGGCGGTACAGATTTCAGGCGGCGCCGACAACTTGCGGGCAGTTTCTGCACTTCTGGTCGGCGCGGTCGAACGAGGAGCGCCCCTAATGGAGCGCCTTGGCTCGAGGTCGGCGACCCATAAGCGCTGCCACCGTCGCCAAAGGCAAGCCCCATGACACGCTAGGTTTCAACTATCGCACGCGTTGCTCGTAAAAGGCTTGGCTCTTTCTCCGGCTTGTTGCTGGTCGCGGGGATTCTGGCGTTGACTACCGCCTTGCCCGCTGCCGCCGCGGAACCGTCCCTTGGATCGGGGCCGACGATTTCCGGTGTCGCCCAGGTCGGGAAGGTGTTGACGGCTACTGATGCCGTCTGGTCTCAGGATGGTTTTCTGGTAGGACCCACCAGCAAGGTCTGGGATCGTTGCAGCGGCCCCGAGGTCAGCAGCTGTGTGGCCATCGGGAATGGTTTTGGCTCCTACGAAGACGGAAAGACCTACTCGGTGACGACCGCTGATCTTGGCTTCACGCTTCGCGTCTGGAACGCTCTCACTGTGACGATTCCTCCTTCTTATGCGAGGTATGAGGTGTGGTCTGTTCCCACCGCTGTCGTCACCAACGACCCAACTACGACGGGCAGGCCCGTCAACACGGTTCCGCCAAAGATCAAAGGCAACGCCAGGGTCCACAAGAAACTGACCGTCAGCACGGGCACATGGACGGGCGCCACTCCGACCACCTTCAAGTACCGGTGGAAGAAGTGCGACACGAAGGCGAAAAAATGCCGGGCTATTCCGCGCGCGACCAAGGCCAGGTTCACGCCGGGCGACAAGTACATCGGGCGACGCCTGAGAGTCGTCGTTACCGCCACCAACTCCGCGGGCACATCAACCATCACCAGCAAAGCCACCCCTGTGATCAAGAAGTAGTTGCGGGGCGACTTCAGCGCTCCTCGCGCCTCACACGCGAGAGGTCGCTGGTTCTTTCAGGTGCTGGTTGCGGCGCATTTCGTGATGCTCGGCTTGGCCGGGTCGGTCACGTGCTTGAGCACGCTCCCTTCCCGACCGGCGCCTGTGCGTCACGAACTGCTTGCATCCAGCGCCTGAAAGTTGCGGGGTGGGGATTGTGGAGGCGGATGTCCTTGATTGGCACGTTCACGACGCGCGCCTGGCGACCTGACCGCTAACGCGTTCATCGACGCTTCAACGTGACCTTCGCCGTCATCGTGGAGGCCTGGGCGCCCGCGGTGCTGACGGCGACCCGTACGTTCAGCTTCAGCTTGCGCTTGCGCTTGAGTGCTTTCTTGCCCGCCTTGTTCAGCTTGACCTTGATCGTTAGCGGACCGGCGGGGACGCCGCGCTTGACGCTGCGACCGAGAATCTTGGTCTTGGACGAGCCGGTAAGCCGCGCGTCGACGGTTGCGGGTCCTTTGTCGACGGTCAAAGTGATTCGCACGGAACTGCCGCGCTGCGTCTTCGACACGCGCAGTCCGTGCCCGGCGATGATCGGCCCGCCCCAGGTGGGGGTGTCGCCGGTCGCGATCCTGCGTTCGCTTCCCGGTGCGCCGTCGGCCGAAGTCACGTAGATCGCGGGCCCGCCCGCCTCGGCTCGCACGAACGTCAGCTGGGTCCCGTCCGGCGACCACACCGGCGCCGAGTCCTGCGTTCCGGACGTCACGTTGCGCAGCAGGGTGTGCGAGTTGTAGTCGTAGAGCGCGATGTGACCGCCGGAATCGGACCGGTTCTCAGCGATCACGGCGAGCGTGCCGCCGTCCGGCGACACGGTCGGGAACGCGAGATCGAGGCTCGGATCGGATGCCACGCGCGTACCGCAGTTGGTTCCGCCGCCCGGGTCCGGCACCGCGACGCAGATGCCGATCGTCGGCGTTGAAGGGTTGTTCCAGGGCAACAGCAGGTTGTTGTCGGTCGCCCAGCCGATCGAGTACCCGTCCGGCTTCGGTCCGCTGAGCGCGGTCGTTCCGTCAGCGTTGTAGATGTACGCGAAGAGCCCGGAGAACACGGAAGAGAGCACCAGGCCGCCGACCTGGGCGCCGTCGGGGCGGATCACGGCGAGCTTGACGGAACGCTCGATCGGCCCGACGGTGGGGTGCGCGGCCGCGTCGCCGATGAACAGGTCGCCGTTGCCGCGGATCCAGGACATCCGAGATCCGTCGCGCGAAAGCGATGGCCAGTGATAGCCGGCGGTGGGGGAGCCGTCGGACGTGATCTGTTGTAGCCCGGTGCCGTCCGGATTGATCCTGCAGAGGTTCTGGCCGGCGCCGCACTGGAAGACCACGAACGACGCATCCGCGTGCGCCGTGGTCAGAGCGAAAAAGGCTGTGATCGCGATGATCGCAGTCAGGCCGAGGGCTGGAATCCGCGTGGTCATTTTTTGAATCCTTCCGTGACGCCTTGGTATCGGCAACGCGATTCGAGGCCGGGCACGATTGCACCGAAGAAAAAAACACAGACTCGGCCTTTTCCTGAATACGAATGGACCCGATTCGGTGGTCGCAGGCACCTACTTAAGAGTATACTACTTAGAAATAACTACGTCGGCCGTTGCGGCCCTTGACGGAACCATTATGAGCGCCGCTCCACGAGTCTTCGGTTGACAATCGTCAATCACTTCATAGGAGGCGATCATGGTTCTCACGAAACTCCGCTACAGCGTTTTATACATGGCGATTCTGGCCGTGTTCGTTCTCTTCTATGCGCCGGCCGCCGAAGCCGCGGCAGGCTGGTCGAGCGTCGGCAGCCT
>JADGRC010000262.1 GCA_017881245.1 Pseudomonadota bacterium | reverse complement strand
GGTGGCGAGCGGATCCGGGAAACCGTCAGCAACCTGCAGCGATTGTCTCGTCAATGCGAACAACATCAAGGTCCGCTCGACATACACAACCTGATCGACCAGTCCGTGTCCATGGTGTCGCATCAGATTCGCCACCGCGCGCGTCTGGTGAAGAGCTTCGGTCAAATCCCATCGATCCGCGGAAATGGCACGGCGCTGGGCCAGGTATTTCTGAACCTCCTGATCAACGCCGCCCAAGCCATCCCGGAAGGGAATGCGGAGCGGAACGAGATCCGAATCTCGACGGACGTCCAAACCGTCGAGAACGCTGAACCTGACGCCGAAGTCGTGGTGGAAATCAGAGATTCCGGCAAGGGCATCCCGCCTGAAAACATCTCCCATGTGTTCGAACCTTTTTTCACCACCAAACCCCACGGACAGGGCACCGGTCTCGGACTTTCCATCAGTCACCAGACTGTCCGTGATCACGGCGGTCGCATCACGATCGAAAGCGAGGTGGGCCAAGGGACCGTGTTTCGGGTCTTCCTTCCCGTGGGCAACGCTCCAGAGCCACCGCGGTCCGTCGCCGCGCTGCATGATCGACGCACACTTGGCCGGGGACGCGTCCTCGTCATCGATGACGAGCCGCTTATCGGTGACGTCATCGAGAGCTCGTTGCGGGAGGAGCATGACGTGTCAGTGGTTCAACGCGCGTCGGAGGCGATTGCCCTGTTGGAGCGTGGCGAAACATTCGATCTGGTGCTTTGTGATGTCGTCATGCCTGATTTGAGCGGGCCCGAATTCTACGCGCGGGTTGCGGAACACTGGCCCCAGTTGGTGAGGCGGCTGGTGTTCATGACCGGTGGCGCTTTCACGCCCGGAACGATCGAGTTCATGGAGCGCGTGCCGACGCGAGTACTTTCAAAGCCCTTCAAGATCGATCGGCTGAAACGGCTGATCCGCGAGCGCATGCGGGAGCGCGCCTGACCAAATGTGATTTGGCCGGCGTTCTGACCTCGCTTGAAAAGGGAAACATCTTGTTCATCGACGAGATTCACGGGTCTCTACCCAACGTCGAGGAGAGCCTTACGGACTTGGATTTTGCGGCGACTTACCGGACTTGGATCTCGTAGCGGCGGTTCTTGGCCTTCTTCGCGGGCGTGTCGTCGGGCGTGACCAAAGGGCGCTCCGCTCCCATGCCGATGGAAATGATCTCGTGCTGGGCGACGCCGCGCGCGACCAGCTCGCGCACGATCGTGGCGGCGCGCTTTCCGGAGAGTTCCTTGTTGTGGTCGGCCTTGCCGCTCGAATCCGTGTGCCCGGAAACCTCGAACTTGAAGTCGGCCACGCCGCCGCCCTGCAAGCGCTTCTTCATTTCGATGAGCGTGTTGGCCAGACTCTTCAACTTCGCGTCGCAGCCGGCCGCCAGCTCGTCGCTGTCGGATTTGAAGCTGCACTGGTTTTTGCGCCCCTCCGCCAGCAGCTTGGCATTGATGTCCTTGATGACCTTGTCGCGCGCGCCGGTCGCGGCGCCCTTGACCACCTTCCCCGCCAGGCCGCCAATGTCAATCGCTAGAGCGGGCGTGGCCAGAACGCTTAAGGCCACGAACGACGTTCCGACGAGCCACTTCATTTTCATGCGCGTGAGGTTCATGCGACATACGATAGCCCGTCGCGGGACTCGGAAAAAGACCACGCTTGTCTCGTCCTGTCCGCCAAGCCGCGGACGGCGTCTGGTCAGCGAGACGTGAGCCGGGACAGATCGATCTCGGACTTGAACACGGTCGTCGCCGGCCCACGCATGCGTACGCCCGCGTAGTCGGGAGCCACCGTGATCTGCAACGTTCCGCCCGGCAGGTTGACGGCGGCTTCACGCCCCGCGGGCAGCCGTTCCTCCAGGCAAGCGGCGACGACCGTGGCGCATGCGCCCGTGCCGCAGGCGAGGGTGATTCCGCACCCACGCTCCCAGACCACCAGATCGATCTGATCGTTCTTGTCCTCTTGCTTGTCCTCGTGCCGCTGGCGGATCCGTGCGAACTCGACGTTGCATCGATTGGGGAACGTCGGCGCCCGTTCCAGTATGGGGCCGAACGTCTCGGCCAGCGCACGAAGATCGGCGACGGGATCGTCCACGAATATCACCGCGTGGGGGTTACCCATGGATACGGCGGTGAACTGAAATCGCCGCTCCCCGGCCGATATGGCCCCGCGTACGGCCCGCGCCGCGCCGCCCGGAAGCATGGGGATCTCATCGCGCGTGAGGCGAGGCCGACCCATTTCGACCGCCACCGTCCGCACATCGCCGCCGATCGCGTCGATCGAACATTCCAGAACGCCCGCTGCCGTGTCGATGCGCAGGGGCGTCCGGTGAAGCGCAGGGTCTGTTTCATACAGAACCTTTGCGACACAACGGATCCCGTTGCCGCACATCTCGGCTTCGCTGCCGTCCGCATTCAGGACCCGCATTCGCGCGTCGCCGCGCTCGGTCGCCAGGATCGCCAGCACCCCATCGGCGCCCACGCCGAAATGTCGATCGCAGATCTGCCGCACGACGTTCGGATCCTGGACAGAGAGCCGCGCCCGCGCGGATGTCTGGGCTTGCGCCGGTCGCAGATCGACGACGACAAAGTCGTTGCCCAGCCCCTCCACCTTCGTAAATGACAGGACCGATTCGGACATCGTCCGAAAGTCTACTGGGCGGGAGCCGCCGGCGCAGGCGGGTTTTCTGGAACCGGCGCCGTTTCAGGGGGAGGCCCCGAAGTCCGGGCACCTTCGGCCGGAGCCGCGCTGGGCGCGGGCGCTCGCCGCTTTCTGACCGCAGGCTTTGTAGCGGCCTCGCCGGTAGCGGGCGTCGACGATCCTGGCGCCGCTTCCTTCTTGGATGCCTTCTGCGCCGGTGCCTCGGGCTGGGTGGCCGGAACCTCGGCGGGCAGGGTGGTTCGCGGACCCGTCGGAGCTCCGGGCATCTTCAACTGCAAGGGCAGGGAAGGATTGGTGCCGGGAGGCGTGCTTTGGGGGGTGGTGCCGGGTACACCGCCTTCGATTCCACCTTCTTTGTTACCGTCCTTGCCAGCCGAGGCGGCACGAATCTTCTCCATGTCCACTTTCAGCTTGGCGGCTTTTGCGTCTTCCGCCTTCTTTTCGGCCGCCTTTTCGGACGCCAGCTGTTGCAGGCGCTTCGAATCCTGCCGGCTGGAATAGTGCGCCAGGGACAACGACGTCAGAAGGAAGATCGTCGCCGTGATCGACGTCAGGCGCGTTAGGAAGTTTCCCGCACCCGACGATCCGAACACGGTCTGGCTGCCCGCGCCGCCGAACGCGATTCCCATTCCGCCGCCTTTGCCCGCCTGGAGCAACACCACCAGAATGAGAAACAGGCAGACCGTAATGTGAACAACCGTTAGGAGCGTAACCATACGTCGGTCCCTTCTTTCACGATGCTTATGAATGACGCCGCCGACAAGGACGCGCCGCCGACCAGGGCCCCATCCACGTTTTCTTCCGCCATCAACGCCCGGATGTTGTCGGGTTTGACGCTGCCCCCGTAGAGAATCGAAATTCCCACCGCCGCCGTTCCCACCTTCGTGGCCAACCGACCGCGTATGAATCGATGCACTTCCTCGGCCTGGGCCGGGGACGCGGTTCGGCCCGTGCCGATGGCCCAGACGGGCTCGTACGCGATCAAACAGCGCCCGACGTCCGCTGCGGACACATCCGCCAGCGCGGCGTCCAGCTGCCGGGCGACCAAATCCAACGTCGTGCCGGCATCCCGTTCGGCCAGGGTCTCTCCAATGCAGACGATGGGGGACAACCCCACCCCCAGAGCCGCCCGCGTCTTTCGGTTCACGTCGGCGTCCACTTCACCCATCAATTGTCGCCGCTCGGAGTGTCCGACGATGACGTAGCGGCATCCCGCATCGACGAGCTGTCCAACCGAGACTTCTCCGGTGAAGGCCCCTTTGTCGGCCCAGTGACAGTCCTGGCCGGCCACCGCGACGGGACCGCCTTCCAGACGTTGGACGACGGTCGCGATGGCCAGGAAGCTTGGGGCGACGACCACGCGGGCTTCCCCGAGCGATCGCACACCCGCCTGAACATCCGTTGCCAGCGCCACGGATTCGGCGATCGTTCCAAACAATTTCCAATTTCCCGCGAACACGGGACGTTTCTCGTCTGGCATTT
>JADGRC010000261.1 GCA_017881245.1 Pseudomonadota bacterium | reverse complement strand
TTAGAGCACGGGCCACCCTGGAGGTGATGATGAAATTCGGGGTGAACGTCGCTGCGGGCATGGTCATACGGCAGGTTCACGGCAATCGAAGCTGCCGTTAAACTGCCGTTAAATTGCCGTTAACGCAAGGGAAAATCGAGCAAACTTGCTCTCGCAAGAGCGCCAAGACCTCCCTTGTTCCGTGTACGTCAAAATGCGCCCGGCCGCGTCCCGGATGTGTAACAAATAGGCGCGGTCGTCCTTCACAGAGGCGTCGCCTCGGACAAGATACGGTCTCGCACGTGGGGACTGATACCTGCATCGGTGACCACATCCACGTGGAGGAATTCCTCTCCCCAGCAACCGAAGTGGCGGTCGGGCGCCGTAAAATCGTTCGACTGACTCTTCGATTTGGGGTCTTACCGAAGACCTCGTTCAAGAAGAATGCCCAAGTTGTCCTGAAGGCCGTGGATCTCGATGGCGCTCCAGTGCAAGCGAAAACGCGCTTGTAGGTCGCGCGCTAACGGCGACGATAGACGTCGCGTCAGGCCGCGCGTCCGTAGTGCTCGTAGACGTGTTGAAAGAGCACGCCCGCCTTGGCCTTGAAGACGTCGGGGGTGTAGGCGCGGGGCAGGCCCTCGTCGAGGGTCTCTTCGATCGCGCCGCGCACCCGGGCGCGGGATTGCGCGGTCTTGATCCAGTCCGTGGTCAGAATCGCTCGGACCTTGACCAGTAACTGGCGCGCGACCTTTTTCACTTCGTCGCGCTCCGCGGTCGACAGGTCGGGGCCGGGGCGGGTGAGCAGGTCGAGCACGACCAACTCCTCCTCGCTCAGTTGCTCGCGAACGTGGCGCGCGTCTTCGTCGCTCAGCGTGCGACTCAACGCCAGGAGTTCCTGGAAGAGCTGCTCGATCTGCGTGCTGCCCGCGTTGTAGGCCTCGATTAGGGTTTCGAACTGCTCGCGAAGGTTCACCCGGGTCCCGTTGACGGCGATCAGGCGTCGAACGCGCGTACCACGAGGAGATGCATCGCCTGGCGAAGATAAATTCGAGTCCCCACACCGCCCCGTCAGCGGGCGAGCGGTCGACGACGACGGCAATTCGCGAACAGGCAAACAAGCCAGATTCTGGCGATAGCACTTAAGTGGTTTCCAACTTCAGTCGAGATCCAGCGCGACCTGCAAGGCACGGTTCAAAGCGCCGCGCGCATGAGACGTGAGTGCGCCTACGTAGTCGTTCAGGATCCGCTTGGGTAGGCTGACGAGTTCATCACAGTGGATCGCGGAGTCGTGCTTGAGTCCGCATTCAATCCCGATGTCGACCTGGGTGGCCAGGCCGTCGCGACGCGAGTAGACGGGCGCACAAATCACCGTGGAGAATCGCGATTCGATCAGGACTTGGCGACTCGTGACCACGAAGACTCTATGGCTCTTTGGATCGCCGCCGGGCTTCCGGACGCGATACAGATCCCCGCGCCTCAAATCTTGACCTGATAGTCCAGAACATCCGCCGCCTCTTCGTTCAGCCGTTCGGCGTTCCGATTGATGACCTCGATGTCGCGTGCATCCCGCGCGACACGCGCCTTTGTCTCCAGCATGTCACGCACTGCCTTTTCGATCAGGCGGGACCGATTCATCTGCCCTCCGGAAGCGCGATCCAAAGACCGCAAGAGCTCCTCCGGAAGGGTGATGGATGTCTTGACTTTCATACCGCAAAATATACCACGATCAGCCGCCTCCAGGGGAGATCACCAGGCTGTTCGGCCGCGACCAAAGCGCAACCAGCGGCTCGTTGACAATCCGGACACACGAGTGCCAGCATTGCCACTTGACGCCAAGGCTCTTTCGAGCACGCACGCCTGCACGAGCACGAGCGCGAACGCCTGCGCGAGCACGAAAGCTCGGATGAGGGCGCCGACGCGAATGGTCCCGCTCGCCATCCTGTTCGTTGCCGCGATCTCCGCTTGCACCGCATCATCGCCCGGCCGGACGGCTGTGGCGGGCGGCGGCGCCGGTGCAAGTGGAACGGGTGGAACCGGCGGAACGGTCGCCCGGGACGGCGGCGACGCATCCACTTCGGATGGCGCGCTGACGTCGACCGGTGGTAAGCCGCCGGCCGGCACGGCGGGCGCTGGCGGCGATGCTATCGTGCCGTCCGACGCGAATGACTCCGACCGTGCGCCCCTGGACGCAGACGGCGGATCATCCGCACCTGACCCTTCCGACGCCGCCACCACCCCGCCGACGGACGGCGGTACCTTCGATGCCGCGGGCTGGAAACTCGTATGGTCGGATGAATTCGATCAGACGGCCTGTCCCGATCCGGCTAACTGGGGTTACGAGCATGGCCTCGTCCGCAATCACGAGCTTCAATATTACCAGCCGAACAACGCCTCCTGTCAGGGTGGCATCCTGACCATCGAGGCCCGCCGCGAGACGGTGCAGACCGCAAGCTATTCATCCGCATCGATGATCACGTCCGGCAAGCAGACGTTCACCTATGGCCGCTTCGAAATGCGCGGGCGCATTCCGACCGAATCGGGCAGCTGGCCGGCGTTCTGGACGCTGGGAATCGGCGGCTGGCCACAGTCGGGTGAGGTGGACATCATGGAATACTACAAGAACGACGTGCTCGCGAACGTGTGCAAGCCCGCCGGCGGAACGTGCGCCTGGTCCAGCATCCGCCAACCCTTGTCCAGCCTCGGCGCGGATGCGTGGAGCAGCCAGTTTCACGTATGGGCGATGGAATGGGACGCGCAGAACATCGATCTGTCGCTGGACGGAAAGCTCGTGAACCACTTCCCTGTTTCCGGCGCCGTGGCCACCGGGCAGCCGAATCCCTATGTCGGCCACCCGATGTACATCATCCTCAACCTGGCGATCGGCGGCGACAACGGCGGCGATCCGTCCAACACGGCCTTCCCGCTGCGTTTCGAAGTCGACTACGTCCGCGTCTACCAGCGCGCCACGGGCCCCTGACGCGCGCCGCGGGCTTTCACGCGCTTCGTCGCGCTTGACGAAATCCCGGGTCAGCGCGCGGGTCCGCCCTGCCCATAGTTCGTGAACTTCTCGAGCACAATCTTCATCTCCTCGTCGGACAGAACGGCCGGCTCGCCGATCTGAAGGGCGCGCCAGTACATCGCCGCCAGCGTCTCGACCTCGACGGCCAAAGCCAGCGCCGCCGGAAGCGAATCGGAGAGAACCGTCATCCCGTGGTGCGCGTGAAGGCACGCGCGGCGTCCGTCCAACGCCGTCAAGGCCCGATCGGAAATCTCTTGGGTACCAAAGGTCGCGTAGGGCGCGCAGCGGATGTCAGTGCCACTTGCTACGGCAATCATATAGTGAAAGGCCGGTATGCCACGATCGAGGCACGCCAGCGTCGTCGCGAACATGGCGTGCGCGTGAACGATCGCCGCGGCATCGGCACGATGCCGGTATATGTCCCGATGCAACCGCCACTCCGTCGAGGGCGCGTGATCGCCTTCACTGGCGCCATCCAATCGCACGCGGACCACGTCGTCCGGCCGCATGTCGTCGTAGGCGATCGCCGATGGCGTCACCAGAAAACCGTCTTCCCATCGTACGCTGAGGTTACCCGACCTACCTTGGTTGACACCCAGGTCGTTCATGCGCCGCGCGTGGGTTACCAGATCCCGCCGAATGTCCCTTTCGTTCATTTGCGAAGAACCCTGTCCATGCTCGAGTCCGAGGTCTTGACATGCCGGCTCCGAGGTCTTGACATACCGACGACGAAGTCTAAATCACCGCTCGCGACTCTGGAACGGATTGTCGCGCCTGGCCGCGCCGGCTTTTCCGGAAACCAGGGATCTGGCGCAGGTCCCGCGCGGACGGAGTTAGACCCGATATCCCCGGTCACGCTTGCCGCGGGCGCCGACTATGACCTACCATCGACCAGCAAGTGATCGTATGGTGTGGTCGTTCGGGTCGTGATCGGGTTTGATCGGACGTTGATCGTTGATCGTGCCTTGGGCGACGCAAGAAACATGACACCAGAAAACCCAAGCGGGCATGTCCCCGATCGACGCGGCGGCACCAACGCGGTCACCATTCGGATAGATGCCGATGATGGCGCGGCCCTTACCCATCGACCGAGCGAGCGGTACCAACTGTTGGTGTGGATGGGGGAAACGGTCCGGCGGTGGCCCTTCCCCGATCGCGGCGAGGTGCTGGTCGGGCGCGCCGCGGAGGCCGACATCCGAATCGATTCCGCGGCGGTCTCGCGTCGGCACGCACAACTTTTCATCGAGGACGATAACGTCCACCTTGTCGATCTCGAAAGTCAGAACGGAACCCGCGTCAACGGCGAGCGCCTCACGGGCCGCCGCAGGCTGGTCTACGAGGATATCGTGACCTTTGGCGACGTCACGGCGGTGGTGGCACCTCGCCGCTCGACCGCGGCGCCCCCGGGCGGCGCCTCCTCCGCCGAAACCATGTCGGAGCAGGTTCTCGACCTCGGCGACCGAAAAGTCCTGATCGCCGATCCGGCGATGACGCACGTTTACACTCAACTTGCCCGACTCGCTCCGACCGAATTGTCGGTTCTGATCCTGGGAGAGACCGGCGCCGGAAAAGAGTTGGCGGCCATGGCCCTGCGCGTATGGTCGAAGCGCCGGGCCGGTCCCCTGATCAGCATCAACTGCGCGGCCCTGCCCGAGAGCCTCGCGGAAAGCGAGCTCTTCGGCTACGAGCGCGGGGCGTTTTCCGGCGCGAATGGCTCCAAGCCAGGCTTGCTGGAGGCAGCGAGCGGCGGCACGATTCTGCTCGACGAGATAGGCGACTTGCCGCTTGCCGTTCAGGCAAAGCTGCTGCGGGTCATCGAGAGCCGGCGCCTAACCCGTCTTGGCTCGGTTCGCGAGCAGTCCATCGACGTGCGGGTGATCGCCGCGACTCACCGCGACCTGGAGGCCGGCGTGAAGGCCGGTTGGTTCAGGGCCGATCTCTACTATCGCCTGAGCGTTGCGATCGTGCGCATCCCTCCTCTGCGCATGCGCCCCCGCGAGCTGCTGCTTCTGACGAAGCGATTCATCGAGGAAGGCTGCGGAGCAGCCGGACGTCCCGTCCTCACGCTCTCGAACGAGGCCACCGAGCGCCTGCTGGCCCACGACTGGCCGGGAAACGTGAGGGAACTCAAGAACCTAATCGACTATGTGGTCGTGGCGGCCACCGGCGAAGCCGTCACCGCGGACCTAGTCGCGGAGCGGATGATTCGCGGCCCGGGCTCCGCTACGCCAGATCAGGTCATCCCCACCGAGACTGGCCCGCCCACGGGGTACCGAGACCAAACTGGCCCGGTCCGTCCCTTGGTACAAGCGAACCGCGACTTCGAGCGGAAGACGATCGAGGACGCGTTGGCCGAGACGGGCGGCAACAAAACTCACGCCGCCAAGCGTCTCGGCGTCCCGCTTCGAACGTTCATGGACAAAGTTAAGCGCTACGGTCTTTAAGTTAATCGCGGCTAATTTCCCGCGAGGGACCGGGGATCTCCTTTCGTTAGCCCGGCCCCTCGCGGGTCTCCCCACTGCCGCGGACAAGCACGCGCGACACCTGTTCCCCCAACCCCGTCAACCACTCTTGACGCGCCACCGTTCCCACCCCATTTAACCCCGTTAGTTTTCGTCAAGCCCCCCGTCCTCCGCCGGTACCCTTCGCGATTTGCGCTTGCCAGTCTAGTCAAGTCCACCCCTCCCCCGCCCCGCCTCGGAACCTACTGCGATTCCGGTGCCAACCATGCGCAAAGCGAATTTTTATTTTCAATTTAGCGTGGGTAGAAATAAAAATTCCTTTTTAATTACGATGGCTTACGTTATAAAATAAAGTGGTGTCACCCGCGGATTCCGCCGGGCCGACTAGGCCTCGCACCGTCGATTTGGACGCGCAAGAATCCGCATAGTCGCGACAAACCACCGTGCAGAAGGCTGCATACCGCGACATGGGCGGCAACACTGCCGCGAGCCCACCGGGCTGATCCCCAATAGGCTGCGATCCCGACGACCACAGCGAGCAGTCGACACCGCCGCGAGCTCACGGAGCTGACTGATCCGACGGTCAGCCCGGTCGTGTCGAGCTTCGACACCGCCGCGAGCTCACGGAGCTGACTGATTCCTTGACGGATCCGGCGGGGCCGACGGCGGGTTCAGGTGACGCGCGCCGGCAGGATCACCATCGTGGCGCCTCGCCAGTAGAGGCGTTTCTGGATCGCGATGGCGGTTTCGTTGTGCAAGAGACGCTGGTACCACTGTTCGCGGGCGAAGATGATCTTACCGCCGAAGAACGTCACGACCGGGAAATCCAACATGACTTGCCGGCAGATTCTTTCGGCCTCGGCGACCGCGTCGGTGCCGACCGAGTACCTGAAGGTCGACGAAACGCCCAGGGTGGTCGCCAGCGAGCCATACTGCGCCAACATCCCCTTCGTCGACGCATCCAATTCCTCCACGCCGTCGGCACCTTTGAACCCTCCCGAGTCGATCACGCCCACCGACACAAAGACCAGGTTCTGGAAATGGTTCGGAAACGCGCGAAAGACGTTCAGCACGGTGTGGATGCCGACGCCGCCGTAACTTGGCACCAGTACGCAGGCGGTCGGCGCCTTGGAGTTCGAGATGGGCAATGCCGGTGCCGTCCCGCAGTCGATTTGCCGGACGTCGTGATAAAGGTGCGCAAGCTGGAGCTCGACCTTGCGATAGTGGCCGCGGATGACAAAACACAAGGCGACCACGCCCAGAGTCACCAGCAACGTCAGCCAGCCACCCTCGCGGAATTTCTCGACCACGGTGATGGCCAGAATCGTCGCGCACATGATGAAGCCCACCACGAACAGGCCCGCTTTGCGCCGCCAGTGCGCCACGCGCGCGCGGGTGGCGATGGTCTCCTTGGCCATGGCGAACATCGACAATGAAAAGGTCAGGAATACGTTGATGCTGTACATGACGACCAATTTCCCGACGTCGCCACCCGTATAGGCCAAGGCCGCCAACGACGCCCCACCCATGACCACGATTCCGTTCTGCGTGGTCAGGCGATCCGACAGCGCGGCGAAGCGACGCGGGACCCAGTGATCGATCGCCATATTGGCCAGTACCCGCGGTCCATCGAGAAATCCCGCTTGCGCCGCGACAATCAGGAGCACGCCCTCGGACAGCAGGGTGATGATGGCCAGAGGCGTGCCGAACGGAATGTGCGCCGTCATCTTCTCGACCAGCACGGCATTCAGCGTCTTACCTGGCACTGGCGCGACATCCCACAGCAGATAACAGACCAACAGGCCAGCGGCTGTGAACGCCAAGGAGACGGCCATGTACAACATCGTCCGCTTGGCGGTGTACACGCGGGGCTCGCGCATGATGGGGACACCGTTCGACACCGCTTCGATTCCGGTGTACGTGCCGCCGCCCAACGAATAGGCGTGAATGAACAGCAACATCATTCCGCCAGCCCCGAGCGTCCCGAGCCCGTTCGAGAACCCGGACGCGACCGCGCGGGCCGTCGAGGGGATTGCGCTCGCATGTGCGAGCACGCCCCCGACGATCACCGCCACGTGACTGAGCACGAAGATCATGAAGATCGGCGCCAGAGCGATCGCCGATTCGCGGACACCCCGAATATTCAGCGCCGTCAGACTGAGGATGAACCCGATCTCCATCGGCAGCTTGATGCTCATCCAGGTTGCTGGAAGGAAGCTGAAGATCACGTCGCCCGCGGCCGCGATGGAAACCGTGATGGTCAGGACGTAGTCGACGAGCAACGCGCTGCCGGATACCACGCCCGCCGAACGGCCGAGGAGCTTCGAAGCGACGAGGTAGCCACCGCCCCCGTGCGGAAAGGCTTCGATGATGCCCCGGTACGCAGCCGAAATTATCGCCACGGTGATCCCAGTGACGAGGGCAAGGCCGATGGCCATATACGTGTGCGTCCCCAACGTCTTGAAGGCTTCCTCGGGACCATACGCGGAGGACGAAAGGCCATCCGCGCCAAGGCCGACCCACGCCAAGAACGGAATCAGCGAGATGCTGTGAAACAAATTCCCGTCACGCAGATCGCGTGGCTTGCCGAACACCATGCGCCGGACGCGCGCGACCACGGTTTCCGGCGAGTCGGCCGGCTCGACCGCGACGGTTGTCGCAGGCGGCGTTTTCCCCGAGACGCGAGGGTGCGACGACGGTGAAGCATGGGGCACGGTCGGATCCCGCCGGGCTTGCGGGTCGACTTCCGGGCGCTCAGAGGGTTGCGATGAATTGGCGGGGGTCGGCATGTGTACGCCAACCTCTGCCTGCAAAATTGTTTCCTTTGGAACAATTCGAGAAAGGTTCGTCAGGATCGGCACTTAGGCCAGTCCCGCGCCCGCATTCGCCGCCGCTCGGGCTCCGAGGACCTTCGGGAGGCCTAAAACTCCCTGCGTCTTGCAACCTGAGCGTCGGCTGATCCTGCACTATGCAACTTCGGCGATGGCACGCCGTGGGTTCGGCGCGGGTGCTACCGCGCGTCTTGTTCTTCGAATTTCTTCCGTTTGCGCCACAACGTCGAGTCATCGATGCCCAGTGTCCGCGCGGCCTCCTCCATGGTCGGGGCGCGTGCCACGATCGCGGCGATATGGGCACGCTCCAGCTCCTCCAGCGTAAAGGGGCCACCGATGGTCGGGCCACGATCGCGGCTGCCAGTGATGCGCTCAGGGAACGCCTCCGGCTCGATGATGGATGAGGGCCACAGAATCAACGCGCGTTCGACGGTGTTGCGCAGCTCGCGCACGTTGCCGGGCCACGCATACTCGGACAACATCTTGTCGGCCGCTGGCGAGAAGGTTGGAAGCGGGCGACCGACCGCGCGCGCGAAAAAGGCCAGGAAGCGGCGGGCGAGCGGCAGGATGTCCTCCTGGCGTTCGCGCAACGAGGGCACGCGAATCTCGAGCACGTTCAAACGAAACAGCAGATCCTCGCGGAACCGGCCGCTCTTCACGTCGACCTCCAAATCTCGGTTCGTGGCGGCCAGAACCCGAACATCCGCCTTGCGCGTCCGCGTCTCGCCGACTCGTTCGAATCGCCTTTCCTGCAGGAACCGCAAGAGCTTCACTTGCAACCCCGCGGGCAAATCGCCGATCTCGTCCAAAAACAAGGTACCGCCTTCCGCTACCTCGACACGCCCAGGCTGATCGCGAATCGCGCCCGTGAAGGCGCCTTTCGCATGTCCGAACAGTTCGCTCGCCAGCAGTTCCTCGGTCAGCGTCGGGCAGTTGACCGTGATGAACGGACGATCCCTTCGCTTGCTCTCCAAGTGCATCGCGCGGGCAAGTACTCCCTTCCCGGTGCCGCTCTCGCCGCGAAACAGCACCGAGACGTCGACGGCGGCGGCGCGGCTGATCACCTGTAGGACGGAGCGCATCGCCTGCGTGTGCGACCCGAGATCGACGTCGGGCGCTTCCGACTGCAGCCGATCTTCGAGGCTGGCCATGCGCACGGACAAAGAGCGCTGAACGTCGGCCTTTTCGATCAGATGGCGAATCTGCGCGGGCGTGAACGGCTTTGGAAGGTAGTCCCACGCGCCGCGCCGGATGGCCTCCACGGCGGTCTCCACCGTCGCGTACGCCGTCACGACGATGATGACCACATTGGGGTTTTCGGCCAACAGTTGCGGAATCAGGTCGAGGCCGCTTTGCGTGCCGATGCGCAGATCCAGAAAGACGACGTCGAATACCGAGCGACCGATGGCTTCCAGAGCCGCCGGCGCGGATCCGGCTTCACTGACGTCCGCATCGAGGGATTCGAGACACACGCGCAGCGCGTGACGAATGTTCTTCTCGTCGTCTACGACCAGCACGGAGAATCGAGGCATTGGTCGAGTCTACTCAAATGTTCCCCGACGCGCCGATCGGGGCGCATCCATACGCCCGACCCACGAAGTCGTTCGCGTCACGACGCGTCCGCCAAACGTCGTAAGTCATCGGTGCGGCTGGGGAAGGTGGCGGCGCGCCAGTTCCTGACACTTCGGATCCGCGTCACACTCGCGAAACCGCAACGCCAGATCTGCTTCGTTATGGCAAAAATCGCGCATGGACCGGGGCGCCGCCGGATCGCAGATGTTGCGCAGGTTCTCCATCGTGCGCTGGAACAATGGGATCCGCCGGGCGTCGGGAAGAGCTCGAAGCTCGCGGGTTTCGGCCGTGGCATACCACCAGACGAGCACGCAACCGAGGATGAGCAACCCGAAGGCCCCCAGCAATGTCAGCCAGGCGCTTCGGGAGGAAGACCGCGGGAACGAAGGCCGCGAGGACAACGACGGCTCGCGCGCAAAAGGCTCGTTCGGGGGGATCACCCTCAGGATCGACATGGACAGTTGGCGACGTGCATGGTACGGGCCACTGCGTGTCACGGTGGGTATCAACGTTGATCGTCAACGCCGACTCGGACGCCCGCCTTCAGGCCGTTGGACCACATTCGTCATGAGTCTCGGACCTCGGCACGGGTCTTGATTGCAAAACGTCCTGAGGCGCCAGATCTCGCGAAACAGATGTCCTCGGTTCCCAATTCACCGGCAAGATCCAGACCCGAGGACTTCCTCGAGTTGGTGGAGCGTGGAAAACGCGGGCGGCTGAAGCTGTATATCGGCTTCGCGGCCGGAGTGGGCAAGACATACAGGATGTTGGAAGAGGCCCATGCGCTGCGTCGCCGTGGCGCCGACATCGTCGTGGGCTTCGAGACGCACGGACGCGCCGAAACCGTCGCGCTGCTGGAGGGCCTCGAAATCGTACCTCTCCGGCGCATCGAATACCGGGGGGTCGAGGTCGAGGAAATGAGCCTCAACAATATCCTTAAACGGAAACCCGCGGTCGCGATCGTGGACGAATT
>JADGRC010000260.1 GCA_017881245.1 Pseudomonadota bacterium | reverse complement strand
GACCCGTCCGAGCCCCGACCCGAACCAACGCATCCCCGGCAAAATCCTGGAGGCCTGGAGGCCGGGGGCGCGGCAGAGCCGGGGGTCTCAGTTTCCGTGAGACCCGGTCAGCACAGCGATCTACGGCGTCGGCTTCCCCGCAGCCTTGTCGCCTGCCTTGTGCTTGGTCCCCTTGCCGGCCTTGTCACCTTTGTCCGTCCTGTCCCCATTGGACGACTTTCCCGCCATGACGGCGGGAATAGGTGGAGACGGCGCCGCCAGGTTTCCTTTTTCGTCGCCGAAGACCAGATCGCCAAACCGATCCAGCGCGTGGAAATCGCCGACCAGCGGCGGCGACCACCCGGAGGCCTGTTGGGGCTTGCCCTGTGGGACGTCCATTCTGAACATATTGATCCGCCAGGTGTCTCCGATTTCGGGCGGCAACCGCACACTGTCGGCCTTCGGATCCATCCCCTTCACATCGCCGAGCGGCAACGCCAGTTCCACCGTCCAACCCTTGTCCTTGTCGTCGTGCTTGTTCAACGTGCCATCAACGGCGACCTTGACGTTGACCTTCGAATTCCACGAATAGGGTTGCTTCTTCGGATCCACGCTGTCTTCGTACTTTCGGTAGGACGGCAGATACGTATCAAACACGTTCCCGTTGGGGGCGACCTGGATCTCGACGTACGTCTTGCCATTCTTGTCGGCGTCGATCATCAACTCGACCGCCTCCTGGGTCCACAGCTTGTCGTCGCGCTTAGAAAGACTCGACCACACGTCCGTGTCCGCGTTTTCGAAAGCGACGTACAGGAACTTGTCATCCCACAGCAGCTTCGCCTCGGTGCTCTGCTCGACCGGTCCGCCGTTCATCGTGTTGACGAAAACCCCGGTCGATGGAGCGTCCTTCCATGCGGCCTCGTCGAGCTTGCCGTCGACCTTGATGGCTTTGCCCGTTCGCCGCGCGACGTACCGCTTGCGCGGCGTCTCCACCTTGGGAACCGCCTTGGCTGGGATCGTCGCCGCGATAACTCGCCCCGAACCGTCGTTCGGGCCGCTCTTGATAGGCATGCGGATGGGTCCTCGCCACAAGCCGGCATGAACCACCACGACGTCGTGTGTCCAACCCGCGGGCAGCATGACCGTGTGCTCGTCGCGAATGATCTCTCCCGGCTTCCACTGGCTCACCGGGTACTTGCCACCGATGGGCCCATGGTCGGCGTTGATGAAGCCTTGATGATTCGGACCCTCGATGTGCGTGAATATCCGCCAGCCGTCACCGGGGGACGCCACGGACTTCCAATAGTGCGTGAGCTTCAGTTCCTTGCCGGGGATCGCCGTCGCGGGTTCGACGTCCAGGCCCAGATAGATAACTTTCCCATCCAAATCCGCATTCACAGGGTACTTCGGAGCAGGGGCGGCCGTCAGAATATTGGCCTTGACCGCCTTCATGTCCTCGGGGGTCGGCTTGTCATCGTCCTGCTCCACGCACGCAGCCATAAGCAATAACGACGCGGCCGGGACGCCCACCCAACCCCAACGGCTACGGACGCGGTTCATCCGAAGGACGACACCGCGGTGCCGAATTTGATTCGATTGCATGAAAGGTCGCATCTCACGATCCCCCTGATTGGCAATGAAAGGCTGGTGCCTGAAGACCCGGCCCGCGTGAAACGCCGCCGCCGGGATTGGGGCGCGGTTTTAGCGAAGCGGGTCGCCTTTTGCAACGCGGCGAACGGACGAGGAGCAGGCGACACCGGCCTGTGGAATAGCAGGCCGGGGCCGCGAATCAAACGTCCGTGGGGTAAGGTGGCCCTGCCCCCAGGACTTCCCTCAAATATCGCGCGCGACGATCTCTGCTGCGACCACGCCGCCCCCGCGCGTGTACGGCCGCGCGGTCACCCGCACCGACACTTGATCGGCGATCTCCGACACAAGAACCGGCGCACCCTCCGGCAGCCCGCCGGCGTCGAACGCGCGCGAACAGGCAAGAAGCGCATCGTCGACCGACTGGTACACCCCCAGCAACCGAGACGCGCACACGACCGCGAACCGCCCAGGATGCTTACGCACCAAATCGGGTCGCATCGCCTCGAACGTCCGTTGCTCCTCGGAAACACTCTGCATTCCCATGATTCGACGCTACCGGACCCAGACGAGACGTCAAAAAATTTGCCGCTTCATTAGTGTTTCTTCCCTCGCACCTCTTGCGCCCGACACCGGCGTCGGGCGTACTTGATCGGCGTGCGTCGGACCCTCGGACAACTTCAGGCCCTTCTGGGCGGTGGCTCCCACGCGGCCGACGCCGCGGACCGTCTGTCTAGTCGCGGCCGGGCTCTGTTCTACCTGACCCGACTCGGCATTCGAATCTTGAAGCAATGGGCGCGCGACAAGTGTCCTCAGCAGGCGGCGGCGCTGGCATTCAACACGGCGTTGTCCCTGGTCCCCGTGACCGCCATCGCGTTCACGATCTTGCGCAGCCTGGGCTCGCTCGACGCGCAGTCGCGGCTGTCCGATTTCGTCGCCACCAACGTCTTGCCGGGCATGGAGGACGTCACCGACCGCATCGAAGGCTTCTCGCGCAACATCAGCGTCGGCGCGCTGGGCGGCGCCGGATTGGTCTTCACGATCGTCACCTGTTACTCGCTGTACAGCTACGTCGAGCGCATCTTCAACGATATCTGGCGCGTGGCAGAGCGCCGCACGACGGTCGGTAAGTTCCTGACGTTTTACGCCATGGTGACCCTGCTGCCCGCGATGGCTTCGATGTCGTTGTACTGGTCGGGCCGATTGATCGGCGCCAGCACGGCTGCCCGTTTCTTGGCGCCGTTGGCCATCCAGGTCGGGGGGCTGCTGCTGATGAACAAGCTGTTGCCCCGCACCGCTGTCACCTGGAGTGCCGCGATCGTCGGCGCCCTGTTCACGGCGGTGGTCCTAGAGGCAGGCAAATTCGGATTCGTGCGCTTCGCGATGAAGATGCTGCTCGACAGCTACAGCGGCGTCTACGGGTCGCTCGGCCTCATTCCTTTGCTCCTCATCTGGATCTACGTGTCCTGGTTGATGGTCCTCTTGGGAGCTGAAATCGCGTTCGCGGTGCAGAACCTAAGCGTTCTGGAGGCGGAGGATCGACGGACACGCGGCGACGAACCCATCAATGGCCTGCTGGCCGCGCAGCTGCTCTCGGTCGTGGCCGCGGCTCACGAGGTCTCCGGCACTGGCGCGCCCCAGGCGCTGCTGGTCACCAAGTTCGGGCTGACTCCCGATGTAATCACCCGTATCGTCGATCGGCTGAAAAGGCGTGGGCTCATCGCCGAGGTTCAAGGCGATATCAACGGCTACATCCCCGGACGTTCCGCGAGCACGATCACCCTCGATGAAGTCCTGCTGGCTTTCCGTTCGAGCGATCTCGAGCTGGCGGAGGGAACGACATCCCCGACCCTACGCGCGCTCGTGGCCGAACTGGAGGAGACACGCCAAAAGCGCATCCAGGGTCTGACCATCGCGGACTTGATGCCCCCACGGGATGGGCAGTCCCCGACGAATGAACCGCCGTGACAACGGGCTCCGTTTTAGGTCGCGGATTTCGACATCAAGTTTTACTTTAAGTTTCCCGCCGGAGCGCTCCCCCGGACACGGGATCAAGCGACCCGTACCCGGAGCGCTTCCCGAAACGCGTCCGTCGCCTCATCGTGCGCGCGGACGATCATTGTTATCGCGTCGCCCTCGAACTCGTAAATGTTGTAACGAGCCCGCCGGTCGGGGGCGCCGGCGTAGGACGCCGAACCGGCACCGATGACGGGGACCCGTGAGTCATTCGGCCCGCTCAAATGCGCGCTCTCGTCCTTATGGTCGTGGCCGTGCACCACCAGATCGGCACCTGCGCGCACCAACAATTCCGCGAATGCCTGGCGATCCCTCAAGTTGCGGTCCTCCCCGCCCTTTTGTCTAATCGGGGGATGGTGCAGTAGGACCACGCGTTTTCGCGAACGCACCGCTGGCGACATCAAAAAGGCTTCGGCGCGGGCTATTTGCGCCGCTCCGATCTCGCCCCAGGCCCCGAGATCGCCCGTCGCGACGCAAGTGTTCAAGGACACGAGCGCCAGCGGTCCTCGGAATCGCACAAACGGGTAGCCCGTCTTGCCCGCCTTCCCCTTGGAAGCCCTGCCGGCGGCGATATCTCCGTCGTCCGTCTGATAGTGGGCGAACAGGCTCTCGAATGCGCCGCTCGTGACAACCGCGGGAACATAGGCGTCGTGATTGCCGGGAATGACGGTTATGGATTCCGGCGCGCGCCCGAGCGCCTCGATCCAGCGAAGCGCCGACCGCCACTCCGCATCCAATGAAACGTTGGAGAGATCGCCGGTCAGCGCGAGATGATCGAACCCTTGCCGCCGCACGTCCTCGCCAAGGGCTCGAAGCAATTCCATCTTGTGCTTCCGGCGCCGATTGACGAGCACGTTCAGCGCGCCGACGGCCCGCTTGCCCAGAAAATCCCCGACGCGCGCGCCGTCGAATCCACGAAAATGCGGGTCTGTCACGTGTGCCAAACGAAACATCACGCTGTCTCTTTGGACTGAACCGGCACCGACTTGACCGCATTGGCCGGCGCGTCCGCCACAACTTGCACGTCCGCCATCACGCCAAAATGATCCGATGGGAACACGCCGTCGCCATCCGGCCGGTCAAAGACCACGCGAGCTGCACGTATCGTTCCCCGTCCGTCGCGCCGGGGCGCCGTCACGAAGACGTAGTCAAGCCGCCGATCCGCGCGTAGCCAGTTCATGCGGGCCCGAAACGGGTTGGCGCGCGCCCAGGTGATCCCGGGCTCCCCCGGCCGCGCCGTCGCCCACGCGTCCTGATAAAACACGCGCCTGCCCCCCAGCGTCGTCAACCCGCACAACCACCGGATCTCATCGGACTCCGGAACGGCGTTGAAGTCCCCCATCAGCACCTGCGGCACCTCCAGCCGGGGAGCGTGCGCCGCCACCTCCGCATCGAGCGCCATCACCTGATCCTCGCGCAGGTTGCCCTCGTGCTCGCGGTAACTGAGGTGAGTCGTGTGAATCCAAAGCCCTCCCCTCGGCCCGTCCAGCTCCGCCGACAGCATGATGCGTCCCTCCGTGTCGGTCGCATGCGGCAGCCGCCGGTGGGTGCTATGTCGAACCCCGAAACGTGATACGACCGCCAACCCCTCCGTACCGCCCCCCCATTCGGTCCCCGCCGCGAACACGTGGTGCTGCCCCAGCCGCCGCGCCAGAGTCTCTGCCTGGTTCGAGAGCTTGCCGGGCACCTCCCGCACCTCCTGCAACGCCACCACGTCCGGCGCCAGACGTTCCAGCTCTGCGCCGATCAGATCCAACCGGCGTTCGTGCGGGCCGTTGTCACCCCACAGGTTCAGCGTCACGAAACGCAAAATCCCGGGTGAGCGCGACTCGCCTTCCACGCCGTTCATGGCCGCCGACCACTCATGTCCCGCGATACGTACACTTGCTGTCGATCGTCTCCCAAACGGTCACCGCCGACAACTGTGGAATCCGGCGTCGAACATCGCTCCAGATATACGCCGCCAAGACCTCGCAGGTCGAGTTATCCAGCCCCGGCACGTCGTTCAGATACCTGTGATCCAACCGTGCGTGCAGTTCAGCCCAGCAGTCATCGATCAACCCGAAATCGATCAACCATCCCGTCGCGGGGTCAACCTCGCCCGTTGCCAGCAACTCTACCTTGTAGCTGTGCCCGTGAACACGCGAACACTTGTGCCCTTCCGCGACGCGCGGCAAGCGGTGCGCCGCCTCGAAGCGATACTCCTTCATCAGCTCGACAATCATTTGACCGAAGACTACCAGTCCACTCCCCGACGGGCGAAGCTCAGCCTTCACGTATATGCTGCGTCGCCTTGTCCGTTCCTCGGGGTCTTCTTTCGGAGTTCCGCGTCCTCGACAGGCGCGTCTTCATCTTGAGCGCGGCCCGCTTGGTCGTGACGCTTGGCTTTGCCGCGGTCCTGCCGTACCTCGGTGTTACGTTGCACCAGGAACGCGGCGTCTCGGCGACCGTGGTCGGAATCATCTGGACCACGGCCGGGCTCTCCGGGGCCGCCATGCAGTGGGTCGCCGGCGAAGTCGCGGATCGTGTCGGACGACGTCCGGTGTTGCTGGGGGCGATGCTGCTGCGGACGGCAAACCTGGCCACCCTGGGTTACGAAATCCTTCATCAGGGACCCATCATCGCCATAGCGGCTCTGTGTGTGCTGAATGGAATCCTGCGCGCTTTCTTCGACCCGGTCGCGGCAGCGATGGTGGCGGATCTGGCCACCGGCGAACACCGCATCGCCGCCTTCTCACTCCAGCGGATCGGCGTCAACATCGGGTGGGCGTTCGGGACGATGGCGCTGGGCCTTACCAAGACCCTTCACATCAAGTTTGGTCATCTTTTTTACGCCAGCGCCGCGGTTACTCTGTTCGCAGCGCTGGCCGCGTCCGCCATATCGGAGACCCGCGCCTCCCCGTCGGCCCACGTGCGACCGCCCCTGCGACTCGCCGACATCGGCGCCTACCGTCACGACCCCCTTTTCATGCGCTTCCTGCTGGCGACGTTCTTCTTCTTCCTATTGCAGGCGCAGCTCTATGCGACGTTGTCCCTGTATGCGGCAGACCACCTACACTTAGGTCTTGTCCAGATCTCCCACCTGTACTCACTGAACGGGTGGATGGTGGTGCTCCTGCAGTTGCCGGCCTTTTACTATATCCGACGGAAAGGCACCCACCGCGTACTCGTAACCGGGGCCCTCGCCTATGCCACCAGCTACGCCCTTTGCGGGGCCGCGACGCGCGAGATCCACCTGCTGCTCTGCGTCGCATCCATCACCATCGCGGAAATCATCAGCGCGCCAGCCCAGCAAGTGGCCGCCACCAGCATGGCACCTGCCGGCCGAATAGGGGCATACGCCGGCCTGTTCGGATTGGCACAGGCGGCAGGACAGTCCTTGGGTCCCCTGCTTGGAACCTCGCTCTTGGACCTCCTGCCCGACCGATTGACCTGGCCCTTGCTGGCACTATGCGGCGTGATGGCGGCGTCACTTTATGGTAAGCGTGCAAGGTCATCTGATCGCCAAGTCCTTGTGCGCACGGGCGGTTAGGACCCGGGAGGGCTCCGGCGCCCCCCTACCCTTACAGAATCGTGGACATGTCTGCCCCGTACCACTTGCGCTATTCCATGGCGCGGAGGTTTTCGATGAAGCCAATTCGGAACGGATTTTTCTTCACTACTTCGGCAATCTTGGGCCTCCTGCTCGCGGGTTGTACCGGCTCCGTGGCAACGCCCGGACACCCGGGGTCGAGCGGTGGTCCACCGGGCACGGGATCCTCGGTGTCCCCCCCTGCGACGGGCACCGGGAATTCGGGCGTCGGGATCAGCGGTGGGGGCGGTAGTTCCACCCAAATTTCTGGGGGTACGGGCACCGGCAATGTCGGTGTGGTCGTTTCGGGTGGAGGCGCTGGCTCGGGGACGACGATCGGGCCCACCAACTGCGATGGCTTGACCAGTCGGCGTGTGCGTCGGCTCTCCATGCGCGAGTACGCCAACGTGGTCTCCGATCTGCTCGGCCCGGCGGCCGGGACGACCGTGACTACCACTATCCAGAACGACAACCTCGGAGACAACCTTGTCGCGGGCTTCGACAACCAAAGCTCCGTCTTAATTGTCTCGGGACCCTTGCAAGAGGACATCGCCGACCTGGCGGCCACTCTATCCAGCCAGGCCAATCCGACCACCCTGGCACCTTGTGCGACAGCGGCTGGCTCGCCGACCTGCCTGCAAACTTTCATCCGTTCCTTTGCCAACAAAGCCTACGGACGACCGATGGCCGACGACGAGTTCACCCGCGCGCTCGCCGTCGCGAACATGGGCCAGGACTACGCAACCCAGGTTCGCCTCGCGGTCGAGCTAGTGTTGCAATCGCCCGGAACGCTTTACGTCAGCGAGCTCGGCTCACCCACCGCCCCGGTCGCTTCTGGCCAGTCCGTGCCACTCACCCAGTACGAGATCGCGTCGCAACTCTCCTTTCTGCTGACCGGGACGCGGCCCGACGCTACCCTATTGACCGCCGCCCAAACCACGGGATTCACGAAGTCCGCCGACATTCTCAGCCAGGCACAAAGAATCCTCGCCACCGCGCCAGCCAAGGCGGCGCTCAGCCGCTTTATCAACGGGTGGATGGACATGGAGCCGCTCGCGGGGTTCCCCAAGGATCCGGCGGTGTTCCCGATCCTGACGCCAGCCATTCTCACGGCCATGCAGCAGGAATTCGACCAATTCGTGACGACCCAGCTTGCTGGTGGAGACGGGACGCTCGCTTCCTTCATGATGGGAACCAGCACGAACGTGCCGGCCGCGCTTGCGCCCATCTATGGAACGGACCTCCTTCCGTCCGGTGGTCTCGACCCGAAACATAGACAGGGCATCCTGTCTCTTCCCGGAGTCCTGACCGTCCACGCGGGGGCCAGCCACTCTGGCCCGGTCGAGCGGGGTCTCCTGATTCGACGCCAGCTCCTTTGTCAAAACGTTCCCGGGCCGCCGCCGGACGCCGTGGCCAAGATCGCCAATGGCAGCCCTCTGGATAACGGCGACACCAAGACGACCACACGCCAAAAACTGGATGCTCATCTCACCGAGCCTGCATGCAGTGCTTGTCACGCCTCGTTCGACCCAATTGGCTATGGCTTCGAACAGATGGATGGCATCGGCAAATTCCGAACCACGGAAAATGGCCTGACGGTCGATTCCACGGGGCAACTGACCGCCACGGCGGCGGCGGACGGTAGCAACGTGGACGGGCCTTTCGTGGGGCCGGCACAGCTGTCGTCCATGCTGGCGCAAAGCAAGTTGCTCGAATCGTGCATGGTCGACCACTTCTTCAGTTTCTCCCAGGCCAGACCGACCGGGCCGACAGACACCTGCGTGGTCAACGATTGGGCCAGCAAGTTCTCGCAAGGTGGTGGGCACATCAAGGATCTGGTTCTTACCGCTGTCGTTCACCCGAATTTCGTGAACAGGAAGGATGACCGATGAGCTCCTCCGCTAATTTTCAGTTTTCTCGGCGTACGTTGATGCGGGCGGCGGGTTCGACCCTATTTGTGCCGTCGTTCCTCAAGCACGCGTTCGCTCAGACCGCTGCGACGAGGCCCAACCTTATTCTGACGATGCAGACCAATGGAACCCATCAGAACGCGTTCTGGCCGACGGGCACCGCTTGGACCTCCATAATTCTGAAGGACATGTTGGCCAATCCCGTGGTTGGACCAAAGGTCACGCTGATCAAGGGCATCAATCTCAACAAGCAAGGATCCCCTCAAGGCAACGGCCACGACTGGGGATGGCATGGCCTTTATTCGGGCTTCGACAATATCTCGGCCGGGGCACCCGCCAACGGAGGTCCCTCGGTCGATCAGATTCTGATCAAGAATTTGCAGTTCTCTCAGCCATTCAAGAGCTATCACGCTGGCGTCATCGCCGAGAACCACAGCCTCATCAACGCGGGTCGCGCTTCGTGGGTGTTCTCCACTGCACAAATTCCCCCGTCGACGAACATCTATGACGACTACACCAAGTTCTTTGGTTCGCTGACGGCAGCGCCCGCCCCAACAACAACGGGCGCTGGTGGTGCGGCCGGCACGGCGGCTGCGAATGCGGCGACGGCCGCGGCGACGCTTCGTCTCGCTCAACGCAAGTCCGTCCTCGACGCCGTGGCGACGGATCTCATGTCCTTGGAAGGCCGCCTCGGTGCCAGTGAAAAAGGCAAGGTCGATTCGCATCTCACGGCGGTGAGGGACTTCGAGAATCGTCTGACCAACACAGTCACGTCGGCGGGATCGCCAGGATCGACGCCGCGGCCGGCCTCGTGCAGCACCGTGAAGCCGTCCCAGACCGGCGTGTCGCTCACGACACAAGCAGACGAAGCAAACGCCAACACCCTGATGCATCTGTACATGGAATTCATCGCCAACGCTGTAGCGTGCAATCTTGTTGGTGTTATGACGTTCCAGTTTGGTCGCGGCGGTGGACACCTCCACTACAACTGGCTGAATCTCCCGAACATGCCCACGGATTTCCACGATCTGGCGGCGCACAAAGACACCGGGACGGACGGCACGGACGCCGCCAACCTGTGCATCGGCGTGGGCCAGTATTACGCGTTATTGCACACGGAGCTTGCCGCAAAGTTGGCTTCATTCCCGCAGGCGAACGGAACAACGGCTCTCGACAATTCGCTGGTCGTTTGGGGGAACGAGCTCGCCACAGGACCGCATGGCACGAACGGATACCCCATTGCTTTCTTGGGCGGTGCCGCCGGTAAGTTGAAGCGCACGGGCTATATGGTCGACTCCGGAACGCAGATTCACCAGCGTCTCGGCTGCACGATTCAGAATATCATGGGCATGCCCTCCACCGGGTTTGGCTGGGTGCCCACTTGCGGAAACTTCACAGGATTGGAACTCGCCTGAAACGATCAGTTAGGAGATTCTTCGGCGCGGGATAGCGGGGTGTGTGGGCGCGGCGGGGTTCCGCCGCCGCAGGTGTAGTCTTCTTGCGGCGTAGGTTGAAGCCGAGACTCCACGCTGACTGCGCCGGTCGTCTGGTCATGTGGCTGAGCACGCGAATCATGTCTTCGTAAAGCCCGTCCTGGCGGGTCGGTTGGATGATGGATGGGCGTCATCGACGAAGACGGTGTTAACGCGCATTTTCTTGCCCTCGGTCACGCCCGCCGACGTCGCAACGGTCGGCAGCCTATGCGGCATGGCGCAACGTCGATCCGTCCACGACCTGTCCCAGTCGGATCACGGTCTTAGCCGCCGGGAGTTTGTCCGCTCCTATCCGACCGAAACCGTGGTGGGGACGAGTGTTACCGTTACCGCTCGCTCCAGATCGTCGTAGCTCGGGTCGCGCAGGTCTTTGAGCGCCAGCATTCGCGACATATCACTTCAGCGGGGGTGCCCGCACCGCCCGCCGGGCCGCTCTGTGGTCATCGTCGGCGCATTGTCATCATCGCCACCTCGACGTCGTCCCCGTCCACAGACACCTCGCAACTTCCCGGAACCAGGGTCCGCGAAAGGCGTCCCGGAAGTTTTCGTAGACCCAGCCGTTGACATCGGTGTTAGCGCGACCCCCTCCTGCGGGGCGGCTGCGACGAAGAGCCCACCCGGGCGATCCGGGGACAGGAGCACGCTCCCGTGACGCCCCGTCCGCCCGGTCCATCAGTCGGGTGCCGGTGGCGCGGATTTTGATACACTGCATTCGATAGACCTTCTTGGGGAGAAGACATGATCAAACTGTTCGCTGTGGCCGTCATGATCGCCGCGTCTTCAAACGCCGCGCACGCTGCAGATCTGACCGGCACGCTGAAGAAGATCAAGGAGACTGGAACCATAACGCTTGGCGTGCGTGAGTCGTCCATACCGTTCAACTACAACCTGGGTGGCGTACGGCAGGTCGGCTATTCGTGCGACATCATGAGTCGCGCCGTCGATGCAATCAAGGCCGAATTGAAATTGCAGACTATCCAGATCAGGGAAATTCCGATCACGCCGCAAAACCGCATTACTTTGCTACAAAACGGCGCCATCGACCTCGAGTGCAGCTCGACCACAAACAATCTTGAGCGTCAAAAGCAGGTCGCGTTTTCCAACACGATCTTCATCATTGGCACCCGCCTGTTGACCAGAAAAGATTCCGGCATCAAGGACGTTTCCGATCTGAAGGGAAAAACTGTCGTGACGACCGCGGGCACGACGTCCGAGCGTCTGCTGCGCAACATGAACGATAGCAAAAACATGGGTATGAACATCATCAGCACCAAGGAACACGGGCAATCGTTCCTGACACTGGAATCCGGTCGAGCGGTCGCCTTCATGATGGATGACGCATTGCTATTCGGCGAGCGCGCCAAGTCGAAGCATCCGGATGACTGGGTTGTCACCGGTACGCCGCAATCACGCGAGGCCTACGGATGCATGGTGCGGCGCGACGATAAGCCGTTCAAGGAGATTGTCGATGCGACCATCGTCAAGTTGATGAGGTCCGGTGAGATCAATACTCTGTACACCAAGTGGTTCATGCAGCCGGTGCCGCCCAAGGGCCTGAATCTGAATTTCGGCCTGTCCGACGACATGAAGATGTTGTTCAAGAATCCGAACGACCGGGCGCTTGAATAGGCGTTTTGTGATGCCTTTCGAGTAACACGCTGCGTGGGGTCAGGCCCCCACGAGCACATCATCGATCAGAGTGACGATGAACTACCAGTGGCACTGGGGCCTGTTTTTTCAAACCGCCGCCAAAAACCAGACCTATCTGGACTGGTTGCTGTGGGGCGCGTTGACCACGTTGGGACTGGGTCTCGCCTCGTGGGCGATTGCTCTGACATTGGGATCGGTGTTGGGCGTTTTACGCACGTTACCCAATAGACTACTGTCGGGGATCTCCGCGGCCTATGTTCAGGGATTCCGCAATGTTCCACTCCTGGTCCAATTGTTTATCTGGTACTTCGTGATACCGGATGTGCTGCCGCTCGGAGATGCGTTCAAGCACTTGACCCCGTCCGCGCAGCAGTTCCTCGTGGCTGTTCTGTGTCTCGGAACCTTCACCGCGGCCCGCGTTTGCGAGCTGGTGCGCTCAGGTATCATCGCCTTGCCACCCGGCCAGAAGAACGCGGGGCTGGCTTTAGGGCTAACGCTGTCGCAGACGTATCGGTATGTGATGTTGCCGATGTCGTTTCGGGTGATCGTGCCGCCTCTAACATCCGAGTTCTTGAACGTTTTCAAGAATTCCGCGGTGGCGTCCACCATCGGCCTGCTGGAACTGGCCGCTCAAGGCAGACAACTGGTTGACTACACAGCCCAACCCTATGAGTCGTTCATCGCGGTCACGTTGATGTATTTATGCATAAACGCGGTCGTGATGACGCTAATGCATTGGGTTGAACGTCGAACTCGCGTTCCCGGGTACATCGGCAGCAAATAGGATGGCTCTCTCATTCGATTTCAGTTCGATCAATACGGGATCTCTCAAGGTCCTGGGCGACGGGATGGCCCTGTCGCTCGAAATCACTGTGGTTGCCGTAGCGGTCGGAATCGTGTGGGGCGCGCCCCTGGCGATGATGCGCCTGTCGAGCGTCAGACCCCTGCGGTGGTTTGCAGCCGGCTACGTCAATCTGTTCCGCTCTATTCCGCTGGTGATGGTGTTGCTTTGGTTCTTTCTGATTGTGCCTCGCTTCCTGCAGCGCGTCCTCGCCCTCTCCCCTGGAAGCGATCTGCGACTGACCTCGGCACTGGTCGGGTTCTCGCTGTTCGAAGCTGCGTACTACTCCGAAATCATCCGTGCTGGTATTCAGTCGGTGCCGAAGGGACAACTTGCGGCCTCGCTTGCGCTAGGCATGACCTACGGCCAGTCGATGCGGTTGGTCATTTTGCCGCAGGCGATTCGCAATATGTTGCCGCTGCTCGCGATGCAAGGGATTGTGTTGTTCCAGGATACGTCCCTGGTATATGTGATCTCGTTGGCGGATTTCTTTGGCCAGGCTTATGGCATTGGTGAACGGGACGGGCGTATAATCGAATTGTTGCTATTTGCCGGCGGAGTGTATTTTGTGATCTGTTTCGCCGCGTCGATATTGGTCAAGACTGTTCACAAGACGGCCGAGCAGAAATGATCGAAATTGACAATGTGAGTAAGAGTTACGGCACGTTTCATGCGCTGCGCCAGTGCAGCATGCGCCTCGCCCGAGGCGATGTTGTGGTCGTTTGTGGACCCTCTGGTTCCGGCAAGTCCACGTTGATCAAGACCGTCAACGGTCTCGAACCGTTTGAACAGGGCAAGATCACGGTCGACGGCATATCGGTAGGTGATCCAAGGACGAATTTGTCAAAACTGCGTGCCCGGATCGGCATGGTGTTCCAAACGTTCGAATTGTTTCCGCATCTGTCGATCCGTGAAAACGTGACCATCGGGCAGGTCAAGGTGTTGGGGCGTAGTCTAGACGAGGCGGTCGCCAAGGGACTCAAGTACCTTGATCGCGTCGGCGTGATCGCGCAGCAGGATAAATATCCGGCTCAGCTATCGGGTGGACAGCAGCAGCGAGTCGCTATTGCGCGAGCGCTTTCGATGGATCCGATCGCGATGCTGTTCGACGAGCCGACGTCAGCGCTCGATCCTGAAATGATCAACGAAGTACTGGATGTGATGGTCGGTCTGGCGCGGGAAGGCATGACCATGATGGTCGTCACCCACGAAATGGGATTTGCGAAGAAGGTGGCTAGTCGGGTCATCTTCATGGATCAAGGACGAATCGTCGAGGACAGCCCCAAGGAGGTGTTCTTCAGCTCCCCCCGCTCGGAGCGTGCCCGCGAGTTCCTTGCGAAGATCGTTCATTGACGCCAGACGTTGCGCTCGGGAGCCCAGCGCTGGGCCAGCAGGCGGCTCGCCCGCTCGAGGTCGAGGTCGGCCGTGGCCACGCCGACGCGACCGTATGCGAGGCTGGTCACCAACGTGCCGTCCGGGGCGATGATGCAGGTCGCCGAGCCCTGGTCGCTCGTGGCCACGTTGGACGCCGCGATGTAGACCGTGTTCTCGAGGGCCCGGCACAGGAGAGCCTTCTCGTTGTAGGGGTTTGAGGGATCGCACCATCGGACCGGCAACGAGCCGTCCTTCGTCGTCACGTAGTGTGGGACGAAGACAATCTGAGCGCCCGCAAGGACGAGTGATCGCGTGACCTCGGGGTAACGGAACGCTTCGTGACACATCGCGATCCCGAAGGTCACGCCCGCCGCCGTGAAGACACGTCGCCCAGCGCCCGCGACGTACTGCCGCTCCTCCGACGGGTCCACCTGCGTCTTCGCCTGTTCGCCGAGCGTCGAGCCATCCGCGTCGACCACGACGGACAGGATCTCGCGACCCCGCGGTGTCGGGCGCTCGGTTCCAATGATCGCGACGATGTGGGCGCGGCGCGCCGCGTCCGCGACCTCCCGCACAGCGCGGTCGAGCGCGTCGCTCGACACATCAGGCACGGGGCGAGGTTGCATCCGGTGTCCAGGAAGGCCGGTCTCTGGGAGGCAAACAATCCGCGCCCCGAGGCGTCCCGCCTCCTCGACCGCCGCGATGGCGGGCGGGACCGCCTCCTCGAGCGTGGCCGTCAGCGGCGTCGATGCAACCGCGATCCGTAGGGTCGACATGACGCCAGTCTACCCGGCGGGAGGCGCCACGCGAATGAGAACGATCGGGGGGCCTGGGGGCCGCCCGATCACGGTTGCCCCCGATCTGGCCGTCGCAAATTTTAACAATCTCAGAACGACGCGCTGCTGAGCTTCAGCGTCAGAGGAGTCGCGGTCTGATCTACTACCTTCGAGAATCGTCCCGCAGCGCGAAGATTCTTCGGCGTACTCGGAAAGGGCGAGCGTAGGCGGGCTTTGCCCGCCGGAGCGAGTTGGGGTGCGGGCAGGCGCGAGCGGCAGCGAGCCGCCTCCCCGCTCTATGTTGTGCGGGGCAAAATGACTTACGGCTCGTAGACGGGAGTGGATTCGAATGGCTCAAGCTTGCACTTGGCCTCGGAGTCCTTGTCGACGACCTCGGACGGGGGGGTGCTGCTGACGATCTTGAACAGGGCGTCGGGGTCGGTCGATTCCAGGTTGGCGGTGGCGAGGTAAATTGTCTGCTGCATTTGGTGATTCTTGGCGTTCATGTATGCGTCGTCGTTCTGCATGCGATCCCTGGCGGAAATCTTCCACTGCTCCAGTTCCTTGATGACGGCGACGTTGTTGGTCGTTTTCGCCTTCTCGATGGCTTCCAGCAATGAACGGGTGGCCCAGTAGCCGTTGAAGAAGACGTTGCCGGGGGTCTTGATCTTCGAATCCGCATTCTCCTTCTGATAGCGCGCGACGAACTCCTTGACGCCGGGCAGATCGAACCCCTGATACCAGGTTGTACCAAAGACGCCAAACAGATCGGCTCGCGGCAGACCGTAGATGTCAGGCCAATCTTGTTGATTGTTGATCCATGCGTACTTGGCACCCAGCTTCATCTGCGAGACCTGCGATCGCATGGCTTTCAGATCGTCGCCACCTACGGCGGCCGCGATCACGTCCGGCGCGTACTGCTGCACCTTGAGTAAGGTGGCGCTGAAATCGCGAGTTCCCTGCGGCACCAGCAGCTCACCGACGATGGTGCCGCCGTTCTGCGTGACCAGCTTGCGCGTGGCGTTGGACGTATCGTGCCCCCACCCATAGTCGTTGGTGATCAATAACCATTTTTTGCCAAATTTGCCGATGGCCCCCTTTACAGAAGCCTGGGCAAAATTGTTGCCGTTGCCATCCCACACGAATTTCACGCGGTGACAGTTCTCGCCCGATTCCGACGGTGAGCTGGAATTCGTATTTAGGTAGATCACGCCATACTTCTGCGCCACCTGCGAGATCGCGTTCGCGACCCCAGAGCTCATCGCGCCGACCAGGAAGGCGACTTTTTCCTGCGTGATCATGCGCTCCGCGACGCGCGACCCCGTTGCGGGAGTCGTCTCCGTGTCTATGTGGATTGACTTGATCGGCCGACCCAGAACGCCCCCCTTCGCGTTGAATTCGGCAATCGCCATCAGGACACCGCGTCTTTCCGAATCGCCGCTGGCCGCGTACTGGCCGCTCGCATCGGCCGTAATTCCGATGACAATCGGCTTTGCCGCGTTTGATCCCGATTTGTTGCAGGCCGGTCCCAGAAGTATGACCGTCGACAGAAGGGCTATCCTCGAAAAGCATTTTCCACGTATTGCGACCATCAGGTTTTTCATTTTTTGAGCTCCACTCCGTTGGCTTTGCATTGGGCTTTCACCATATCGCCTACCAGACCGTTCGAGAACCCGGTGTTGACCGCCTGCACCAACGCGTTCAGGACAGCCGGGCCCATGTTTCCCGATAAGGGGATCTCCGAGGTCATGCGGTTGTAGTACCGGAGATCCTTCGCAGCGTTCACCAGGCTAAACTTCAATCCGGAGTAGTCGTTCTGCTCCAAAATCTTCGGCACTATCATCTGAAAGATGCCGCTATTGGCATTTCCGCCACCGACGACCTTGGCGAAGCGATTCAGATCGACCCCGGTCGCCGCGCATGCGCAAAGCGCTTCCGAGATGAGCGCAGCATGACCCATCGTGATCAAGTTGTAGATGAGCTTGGTCCGGGCGCCCGATCCGATCGCTCCCATATAAAAAATGTTCTCGCAGAAAGTCTCGAGAACGGGGCGCACCTCGGCGAAGATTTTTTCGTCCGCGCCCACCATCGTGTTCAGCTTGCCGGCCTCGGCCTCGACGGGAGTGCGCGCCAGAGGCGCATCGACGTAACTGGCTCCGAGACTGGCGAGATCCTTCGCGACACGTTCACACAGGGTGGGCTCGCTGGTCGAACAGTCAAGGAGGATCATCCCCGGGCGAAACACCTCCAACATCCCGTCCTTGTCATAGACCACCTGATCGACCTGCGGGGCACCGGTCACGCACAGAATGACGATGTCGGACTGCTCCGCCACCTGTCGCGGCGTCTTCGCCTCCCGAGCGCCTTGTTCCAAGAGATCCTCAATGGGCTTGCGGTTCTTGTGCGCCATCACCGTGACCTCGAACCCCTTGTTCAACAGGTTCTTGGCCATTCCATGTCCCATCATTCCCACTCCGACGAACCCGATCTTCTGCTTTGCCATTGGAACTCCCTGTTCAACGACGGCGGTGACTCAGATCAGCGCTCCCTGGCGGTTTTGACCGGCGATGGTCATCGTTTCGGCCTCCCGCGAACGAAACTATTCCCGTTCCGAGAGATTCCGACATTAGAATTTTTGTTCTATTCCGTCAAGGGGGCAAGAGGGCGTCGAGGGCGTCTGTGACGGGTCGGGAAGGGGTCGGTGAGGGGTCGGTCAGAGACAGGATAACTCTCACGGGATCTCGGAAACGCGGCGGTTCGACCGCCGCTACCGCCGGCACCCAATGCGATTGACAGGTTCGGGCCTTGCACTTACGCTGCCACCCATCGTCGGCTATGGGAGCCGAGGATTCATGATAGGTAGGCGGTCTTTGGGCCCTTTGGGCCCTTCAAAACGGGAGAATCTCTATGAGGAAACTCTTTGCGAGCATCGTGGGTGTCTGTGTCCTGACCTTCGCCGGGCAGGTCTTGGCCCAGGAAGTGTTGACCGTGTGGTGGGTGAAAGGGTTCTATAAGTCCGAGGACGATGCGCTCCTGGCCGCCGTCAAGAAGTTCGAGGACAAGACCAAGGTCAAGGTGGAGCTGTCGCAGTATCCCGTCCAGGACATGATTCCGAAGACGGTTGCCGCGCTCGATGCCGGCACGCCGCCCGATGTCGACTACGCGGACATATTCGACCAGCAGGTAACTGGAAAATGGGCGTACGAAGGCAAGCTCGCGGATCTCTCGGACATTGTCGGTCCCATGAAGGACAAGTTTCTCAAGAACACCGTCGAGACGACCTATCTTTACAATTCCAAGACCAAGAAGAAAGCGTACTACGCGTTTCCGTTGAAGCAGCAGACGATGCACATTCAGTACTGGAAGAGCATGCTGGCGGAGGCGGGCTTCAAGGAGTCGGACATTCCCACGACATGGAAAGCGTATTGGGATTTCTGGTGCGACAAGGTGCAGCCAGCTCACCGCGCCAAGACGGGCAAGCGGACCTTCGGGATCGGACAGCCGATGGGCGTGGATTCTAGCGACTCGTTCTATTCCTTCCTGACCTTCGCCGATGCCTACAATGTCAAGATGGTCGACGACAGCGGAAAGCTGCTGGTCGACGATCCCAAGGTGAAGGCCGGTCTGGTCAACGCGATCAGGGACTACACAAACATTCACACCCGCGGTTGCACACCCCCGTCATCGACCAGCTGGAAGGATCCGGACAACAACGTTGCTTTTCACAACAACACGACCGTGATGACTCACAACGCGACGATTTCAATCGCCGCCAAGTGGCTGAACGATTCGCTGAACCCGGCGAATACACCGGAACAGCGTGCGGCGGCCAAGAAGGCCTACGAAGAACAGATTGCCACGGCGGGGTTTCCAAAGAAACCGGATGGATCGCCGATGATTTACCGCGCCGCGGTGAAGACAGGCGTGATCTTCGACGGCGCCAAGAATAAGAAGCGGGCCAAGGAATTTGTCTCCTTTCTGCTGCGTGACGAGAACCTGCAACCTTATGTCGAAGGCGCGCTCGGGCGCTGGTTCCCAGTGACCAAGACGGGGATAAAGAGCGCTTTTTGGCAGACGGATCCGCATCGTCGGGCGGTCTTCAATCAGTTCGCCGCCGGGACCGTAACGTTTGAATTCGTGAAGAACTACAAGTTCACGATCCTCAACAACGAGAACGCGTGGGCCAAGGCGATGAGCCGTGTGGTGAACGACGGGTGGACACCGGAAAAGGCGGCGGACGAATTGATCGCGCGAATCAAGCAAGTCGCGGGCTAGTCAACAACTGGACGTTGCAGATGTCTCGTGCGGGCGCGCTCGTAGCTTCGGGCGGCGCCCGCCGTTCCACCAAAAGAAGAAGCCGCTGATATGGCCACGATCGCCCTCCCCGATGCGCAAGCCGCGCCGTCTGGCCCGGCGAGGAAGCGACTGTCCGCTTGGCAAAAGTGGGGAATGATCCTCATTGCGCCGTACGTCTTCATTTTCCTGGTTTTCGTTGTGTACCCGGTGGGCTACGGTCTTTGGCTGGCCCGCCATCCTGAAAGTTACGTCAATCTGGTCGACGACCCGATTTTCGCGCGATCGGTGGTCAACACGCTGGTGTTTCTGATCGTCGGGATCAACTTCAAGATGGTAGTCGCCCTGTTCCTGTCGGGTTTTTTTGTGCAGGCGCGCAGATGGATCAAGTGGCTATCACTGGTGTTCATCCTGCCTTGGGCCGTGCCATCGATTCCTACGATCTTGTCTATCAGGTTCATGCTCAATCCCGAATGGGGACTGGTCAATTCTTTGATTTTTCGGTTCACGGGCCGCGACGGTCCAAACTGGCTCAACAATCCCACGATTGCGTTGACGATGGCGATCGGCGTCCATATCTGGAAATCGCTGCCGTTCTGGACGCTGATCCTGATCGCAAGGCGGCTGGCCATTCCCGACGAGATGTACGAGGCGGCGGCGGTGGACGGCGCGACCAAGTGGCAGAAATTCAGATTCATCACCTGGCCATCGATGAAGACCCTGTATCTGACATGCACGATACTGTCTATGATCTGGACCCTGGGCGATTTCAACAGCGTCTATCTGTTGACCGGCGGTGGGCCAGCTGACCTGACGCACATACTGGCCACCCTCGGCATTCGTTATCTGCGCCTCGATCAGGTCGACATGTCGATGGCATCGATCGTGTGCGCGATGCCGCTCGTCTTGCCGCTCGTATATTTCATGATGAGGCGGCTGTCGAAATGAAATCACCGACCTTCAAGCAGGTTACGACCGAGGCGAAGCTACTGTTGATCGGTATTCCCCTGCTGCTCTGGACGGTGGTGCCGGTCTACCACATGGTTTTGTTCGCGATCTCACCAAAGGATTCTGCCTTTGCCGGGAATCTCTGGCCCTCACACCCAACCTTGCGCAATTTTTCGATCGTCTTGAGTCAACAGCACCATTACCTCAGCCACTTCTGGTTGCAATTCTGGAATTCTCTGTTGATTGCCGTCAGCGTCGGGGTCCTGACGCTGCTGGTCGCAACTTTTGCGGCCTTCGCCATCAGTCGGCTCAAGGTGAAGGGGGGCCGGACGATCATGAACCTGGCGCTATTCACCTACTTCATCCCGGCCGCGTTTCTGGCCGTGCCGATGTACAAGACCATGGGGAACTACGGCTTGCTCAACAACCAGTGGGCTCTGATCCTGGCGATGGTGACCATTGCGTCGCCGTACTCGATCTGGGTGCTCAAGCAGGCATCGGACAATCTCCCCCATGAGCTCGATGAGGCCGCGAAGATGGACGGCGCCTCGCCTTTGCAATTGTTCCGACTGGTCTATCTGCCGCTGATGACGCCGTCGCTGGTGGCGGTGGGCACCTATGCTCTGTTGCTCGCATGGAACGAGTATCTGTACGCCTTCCTATTGCTGTCCAACGACAGGCAGATCACGCTCGGCGTCGCTCTGGGCAATTTCCTGGCTGCGGACGATTCGCCGTGGGAACTTTTGATGACAGGCGGCGTGATTTATACGTTTCCGCCGGCCGCAATTTACTACACCTTCAAACGTTACATGGTCGGTGGTCTGACGGCTGGCGCGGTCAAAAGCTGAATCGCCGGTTGTGATTTCTAGCCTGGCCCTGCTCTGAACCTTGCGGCGTGTGCCGCCTCCGCCATCCGCTCACGCGTGCTGGGAATGCTCCTTCACGCGAGAGACGAGCTGGGTGGGGTTCACGAAACGCAGGGCGATGGCAAGCCAAACGAGGGTGACCAGCATGTAGATCATCGCCATCGCGTCGACCGATTGAGGGGCTCGCACGCCGGCGGCGAACACCGCGTAATAAAGCGCGACCACCAAGGTTTGCGAATCGGGGCCGGCGACCAGGAACGTGAGCTCGAACATCGCCATCGTCCGCACAAGTACGAGAAGAGCCGCGGCGAGAATGCCTGGGGCCAGCAGCGGAACCAAGACATGAATGAACATTCGCCCGATGCCCGCGCCGCACACCCTTGCCGCGGCTTCGAGGTTGGGGTCAATTTGCTCGATGAAGGGCGTCATGATCAGAATGACGAACGGCACCATAGGGATCATATTCGCCAAAACCACCCCGCCCCACGTCCCCGCCAAACCGACCTTGTACATGGCGGTCGCAAGCGGAATCCCGTACGTCATCGGGGGGACCATCAGCGGCAGCAAGAAGAGAAGCATGAGCGGCCGCTTGCCACGAAACTCGCGACGAGCGAGCGTGTAGGCCGCCGGAACACCGATCAAGATGGACAGCCCGACCACGGCGGCGACGATCTCGACGGTGACCCACAGAACCGAAGGCAGCTGGAACTCTTCCAGCGCGGATGTGTACCATGACATGGTCCAGCCATCGGGAAGCCAGGTTCCAAGCCATCGCCTCGCAACGGAGTTCACCGCGACCGCCGCGATGAGGAAGCCGATGTTCGCCACGAAGAACACCATGAGCGCATTGAGCAGCCCATTCCAGCCCCGGAGAATCCAACGAGAGCCGGACCGTTCGATCATCCTTTTCCTCCGGTGACGGGGCCGCGATAAAATAGAGTTCGCAGGCCCAACGCGGCCCCCACCACGACCAACTGGACGATACCCATGATCATCGCCGTACACGAGGCCAGTGGAGCATCGTATTGTTCGAACGCCGCCTCGTAGGCCGCGATGGAGATCACCCTCGTGGGACCCGCCGGTGCGCCGAGCAGGACCGCCGACGGGTACACGGAAAATGCCTGCACGAACGCGAGGCAGAAAGCCATCGCCAGACCAGGAGAAAGGAGCGGCAGGTACACATACCGGAATTGCTGCCAGGGATTGGCTCCGAGAGTCCCCGCCGCTCGGGCCAGCACGGGATCGATGCCGGTGATGTATGAAAGGACGAGCAAGAAGACGAAGGGAAAACCTGAAATCACCAGGGAAATCAGCACGCCTATGTAGTTGTGCGTCAGGTGAACGGGCTCATCGATCAAGTGAATGGCCTGAAGAGTCTGCGACATCCACCCTTTGGGCCCCAGGTACGTCAGCATCCCATCGGCGATAAGCACGGTTCCGAGCGTGATCGGGACGACCAGGATCGCGGTGAGCCATTTTTGATAACGGGACTTCACACGCAGTCGGTAAGCCAGCGGCACGGCCATGGCAAGGTTGATTGCCGTTGCTGGTCCCGCAATCTTCAATGTCGTCAGAATCGTCGGCCACAGGCGATCGCTGTTGAAGAACGTTCGGTAGTTGGAAAGCCAACCACCCCGAAGTGGCTCGAACGACAGCAACAACCCGTACACGAACGGGTATACGAAGAGAAGCAGCATGAACAGGGTGGCGGGAGTCAAGAGCACGTACACGGGATCTATCCGCGGTCCTCGGCGCGAACGAGCGTGGACGGTCTCCCCGGCGGTCGTGACCGAAACTCCCATGGCGTCCTCAGGCGTCGGAGGCGTAAATCAGGACGCGCTCGGGCGGCACGCTCAGATGCAGGGTGTCTCCGGTGGCCACGGGTGCGCTAGTTCGAACATGCAGTTTTACCCCTCCAGGCGCGGAAACGTCGATCATGGAATCCCGTCCGCAATACTCGACGTAGTCGACGCGGCAGGGAAGCGCGTTGACGGTCTGTGTCGTTCCGATGGTGATGTCGTCGGGGCGGATTGCGGCGCACAATCGACCCCCGTTCACCGCGTTCCTCAACGTTCCCGTGAGTGACATTCCTTCGCGCCGCAGCGTGACCTGCCCGGTCCGGGCGTTCGGCGCCGGGTCGAAATCGATAACATTACGGTAGCCCATGAATCGCGCGACGTGCAGGTTCGCGGGCTGGGAATAGACTTCCTGGGGGGGCGCAACCTGCTGAACGATCCCTTCCCGCAGAACGACAATGCGGTCGGCGAGCGACAGAGCCTCGTCCTGATCGTGCGTCACGTAGATGGTCGCCCGGCCAAGCTCACGGTGAATTCGGCGAATCTCGGCTCGCGTTTCGATTCGAAGCTTTGCATCGAGGTTGGACAGTGGCTCATCCATGAGCACGAGGGGAGGCTCAATGACGATGGCGCGGGCAATCGCCACACGCTGTTGCTGGCCGCCCGAGAGCTGACCGGGAAGCTTGTCTCCCTGCCCATCCAGCTGCACCAGGGACAGCGCCTTGGTGACTCGGCTCTGGATTTGGGCCGAGGAAACTCCACGCATTCGGAGGCCAAATCCGACGTTCTTGCGCACAGTCATGTGAGGAAAGAGCGCGTAGTTCTGGAAGACCATTCCAAAACCGCGCTTCTCCGGCGGCAGCACGTCGATGCGCGTTTCGTCCAGCCAGATGCCGCCGCTCGACAGTTGCAAGAGCCCGGCGATACAGTTAAGCGCCGTTGACTTCCCGCAACCCGAAGGCCCTAAGAGGGCGATGAATTCGCCGCGCCGCACGACCAAGGACAGGTCGTTGAGCGCGGCGAAACGCGGTCCCGTTGTGCTACCGAACGTCCTTGTAACCGAAACCAGCCGGAGCTCGTCAAAATCACTGTGCTTGTCACTCATGCAACCGGGCCCAGCTTCGGGACCGGCGCGAGGCCGAGCGCGAAAACCACGAACTCCATGCTTCGAACCTCTCTATTTTTTCGTCTTCTGGCCGCCAATGTCCTGGTCCCAGCGGTCAAATGCGGCAACCATCGCCTTGGCTTCCAGCGGCTGCACGTGCGGAAATTTCGTGAGCCACCCCTCGTACTCTGGTCGGCCGAAGTCACGCAGGACATCCTGGCTCTCCTTGGAAGCCATGGACAGTGGCACGTTCTTGACGGCCGGACCCGGATAGAAGAAACCCTTGTCGTAGGTTAGCGCCTGCTGTTCGGGCTCGAGCAGGAACTTCACCAGATCCAGGACTATGGCGAGCTTGTCGGCGGACAACCCCTTTGGAATCGCGATGTAGTGGGTGTCGTTGACCCAGGTCATGCCCTGGAATGCTGCGACCTTATAGGCCTTCGGCACGATTCCGATCACGCGAGGGTTGATGTCCCAACCGGTCACCGTAACCGTCATGTCGCGCGATCCCTCGCCGAATTCCTTCATCGTCGCGGTGGTGCCGCTCGGGTAATATTCGACGTACTCGCCCAGGTCTTTGAGAAACGCCCAGGTCTTTGCCCAACCGTTCACGGGATCCTTTGGATTCGAGTCTCCGAGCAGGTATGGCAGACCCATCAAGAACGTTCGGCCAGGTCCTGAGTTGCGCGGGCGCGCGTAGATGAACCGCTTCGGGTGGGCCTTGGCCCACGCCAACAGCTCGGCGGGCGAGCTCGGCGGCTTCGCCACCTTGTCGGGATTGTATTCGACGAGCGGTCCCGCCGGCATGAAGGCGACGGCGACCGCCTGACCTTGCGCGAGCTTCTGCATTTCGCGGGCTTGTGGATGGTAGTTGTCGAGCAAGCCGGGAAAAGCATCCGCGTGGTCGGGCAAGAGGGGGGTCCACAATCCCTGATCGATGCCAGCGGCAAGCGCGTCCGTGCCCGTCGTGACAATGTCGATGTCACTCCGCCCGGCGGCCTGCATCGCCTTCAACTTACCTGGCAGCTCCGGCGCCGGCGCCTTGGTGAAGTTGACCTTTTCGATCGTATCGTGATGTTTGTCTCGATAGTGCTCGATCGCCGTTTGTAACAACGCCATCGATCCCGCGACGTCCACAACGTTAATGGTGACCGGGTGGCTTACCTTGGCCGTGGACTCACCGGTGCCCGATGAGTCCGTTTTTTTGCAGGCGACCAACCCGAAGGCCGCCACACAGCCGACACCCAAGATGAATTTCGCGACCGAAGGCGAGGTGACGCGTAAGTTGACGCCGCGCGAGCCTGGATTCCCAAGAGACTTGTTCATGTCGATTTCCCCATTGGTGTCACCGTCAGAGCCGGACGGCTCATCTGGCGAAGTTATTGGCACATCCGCGACGTCCACAGAATCATGAATCTCCCGGATCAGCGCGCGATCGAATCCTGTGCGGGAGGCATCGAATTCATGGACAGGTTCCTCCACCTAACCTGCGTCCCTTAAGAAAGCATCGTATTCCGAAGGCAAGGCGGAGTCAGCCTTCCGGCCGACTCCGCCCCTTCGATTGGCCCATCGTTCCGTGTCGAGGGCTCGGCCGCTAGAACTGGAAGTAGACGGCGAACTCCCCGCGGTTGTTCAGCCCCGTCACGTCGTCGCCGTAGGTTTGTTTGATACGTTGAAAGGAACCCGCGACTCGGACCGAAGCCGTAACATCGAAAAAGATGTTTGCGTCGAAGTACTGTGATTTCTTGTAGACCTTTCCAGCGGCTCCCATGACACCGCTGACCACGTCGACGATGTTGTCAGTGCCCTTGGACTCCCCCTGGCTATAGTTCCCGGAGATGCTGAGGCGTCCCGTCGGTGGCAGGTAGTACTGGAAGCCCACCATGAACGTTTGCCAGGGAATCACGTGCAAGACTCCACCGGCGTCATACACCGCCATGCCAGGGTCGACGTCCTGCACGAGAGGCATGGCCGGCACAGCCGGCACGGCTGGGGGTCCGGCCATGGCAGCGACCATGGGGATCGACGGGTTCGTGACGCTGATGCCTCCATTCATGCCATACAGGTCCGCAATCCCCTTGCCGGTCGTGAACGATCCGGTGATCGACAGCGCGTTCGCTCGATCGTCGGAGTTCTTGACCGGGATCACCGGGAGGAAGGCATCGACGGAGACGCCCCAGCCAGTGGCCTTGCTCTGAGCCGACGACGGGAGGGTCGGTGCCGCGGCAGCGAGCGGATCGACCTTGTACTTGCGCACCACGCCCGAGACGCCGATCGCAGCCGGATTGGCGGTCACGAAGGTGTACGCGGGCGTTTGGATGCCCTTCCAGTGGTTGAGGCTGAACCGGAGCGCACCTTGGCCGTCCGGAAGCTCCGAGTCCCGCTGCGGAGGACGCAGCGCGGCGATTCCGACGTCGATATTGAGTGCGTCCGTCTTGATCGTCTTCATGATCCTGAGCTGCGGGGTACGACTGAACACCATGTTTGGGATGCCCAGGTTGAACGCCGTGCATGGAAAGAAATACGGCGCCTGGCCGAACAAATTCAGGGCCTGGCCGGCCAAGACATCGACCACATCGCTCTCAAGCTTCACGTTGGCATAGCGCATTCGGAAGGTTCCCGCGGTGTAATACGAGGCTTCCGTGATTCCCGCTGGCGGGTTGCCCGGCTGGTTGCCGGGGAAGTCACCCTCGACCATTGCGGTCGTCTTGATGCCGTCGGTCGTGGGGATCTCCATCCTGAAGCCAATCCGGCTGTTCCTGGCCGTGATGATGGTGCGTCCCTCCGTGGCGTTATAGGTGCCATCTCGTGCCACGAGGTTGTTCCCAGGACCCTCCTGGTAGCTGCGGGTCGAGTCATGGAATACGTTGAACTCAATGTTGCCGTAGACGCTTAACTTCCATCCGTTCGAAGTGAATTGGAACGGTTGACGCTTGAACCAAGAGTCCGCTGGCTTGTTCTCGACGGGCGGTGGCGGGGCCGGCGGCGGAGCCTCGGGCACCGCCACTGGGGCCGCATCCGCCTTTGCAGGCTCCGGGACAGGCTCAGCAGCCGCCGGCGGCGGCGTCTGCGCGTACGCTGCGGACGTGGCGAGCAGACCGGAAAACACCAAGCAACTGCGAAGCGTTCTGATCGTTCTCATAGGCATGTTCGTGCTCCCTCTAGAATCGTGGATGTTGTGATCGCTTAGATCGGTAACCCAAAAACAGACTTCAGCTAAAACAGACTTCGAAAACCATCACGCTCCGATGAACCTTGTGTCGACCTTTCGTTGAGTTAGCGAATGGGGGCTGGCCGGCTACTTATCAAAGACCCAAGACCTGTGTCCAAATGGTTTCATCGATTGGAACTCCAATGGCCATGCTCTCCTGGCGAACACTCAGTGTCCGCTCGCCGGGAAAAAGGACCTTCGATTTGAAGCCTTCGGCCGGAGCGGACGAGGACGTCCATTCCAGCACGGAGGCAATCAAGGCATTGCGCGACGCCCGAGACATGGATTTTTCCAGGTCGAAAGCGATGAAGACTTGAGAAAGACCAGTCTCAGCCACTTCGCGTCCTATGGCTGACGTCGTCAAACCTCCAGATACCAAGGCGGCGACGAGGTCCAGCAGCAGCGACATGCCAGCGCCTTTCCAGAAGCCGATCGGCAACGGCCTTTGCGACTCCAAAATAGCGCCCGGATCATCCGTGAGCTGCCCCAACTTGTCGTATCCACCCGCAACTGGCAGACGCTCGCCTCGGTGCTGGGCCGTTTCCATCCGGCCGTACGAAAATTGCGACATCGACATGTCCAGGACGACGCCTCCGGCTTCGCTCGGGATCGCGATGATCATGGGATTGTTGCCCAACCGATTCTCTCGCCCGCCCCACGGCGGCAAATTCGGGCTGGTATTCGTCCAACAAATTCCCAGGAAGCCCGCGTCCACGGCTTGCCAGCCGTACGCTCCGCCGCGCATCCAGTGGTTGGTATTTCGCAGCCCCACCGCGCCCACGCCGTTGGCACGGGCCAACTCGATCGCGCGAGACATGCACGTGATGGCATTGAGGGGTCCGGGGCCCCGGTGGCCGTCCCACTGCTCCCAGGCATTCCCGGGGGCGCTGGCGCATTCGGCGCGCGCTTCGACGTCGACAACTCCCGATTTGATATAGGAGACAAAACGCGGCACTCGATTGATCCCGTGTGAGGCAACGCCATCGCGGCTGGCTTCGGCGAAAATCCGAGCGCATGACTGTGCGCCATCATCGCTAAACCCGAGACGAGTAAAGAGACGGACCAACACGCCCTGTACCTCCTGGAACGGAACACGAATCATCGAAGGCCTCGCTCAGTCTTCTCCGCACTCCTTGAACGACGCACGGGGCGCTGCTTTCACCGAGACCGATCGCCAGCAGAGGTCCGGATGTCGCAATCCGAAATCGCCACGGAAACATCACGCACCTCACCAGCCCTGCAATTGCTAAACTGCACGGACAGGCTTGTAGCGTAGTGAAACCGCCTACGTCAAGTGCTTCGATCGTTTCATTTGACGGGTGGTTCTCTGACGCGCAGCCCGTACGGATGCGGCCCGGGAACTCCGGTGGACGAGGGACACGGTCTTGTGTACGTTACCGCCCTCGTCTAGGTCGTTCGCTGTGAACCGATTGTTCCGCAGCCCGGAAAGGATGGATTAAACGATGGCGTACAAGCACCCGCGCTTGGCATTGTGGAGCCGACCGGTTTTTCTTCTCGCGGCGCTCACTTCGTGTAGAAGTGTTGGCGTGCCCAGCGTCGAGGTTAACCAGCCGTCCGGTCCAGTCACATCCGAACCGGTTGTCGTCTACGCCGGAGTCGCCAGGTCCCTTCGTGTCTACGAGCTCGACACGAAGACCGGCGGCCTGGCATTGCGCCAAACCGTCCCTGATCTGAAAGGCGACGTTCAATATGTCGCAGTGCATCCGACCCGCAAATCGTTGTACGTATCGTGCACCGAGATGCCGGCGCCCAAGGATCGGCCGCAGATCAGCGCCATCTACGCGTTTGCGATCGACGCGAAGACCGGCGCCCTCGCGCAAATCGGGGAGCCTCACACGCCCCCGTCCAGAGCGGTCAATATCAGTGTCGACAATACCGGGCGCTACCTGCTGTTGGCCCACAACATAACCGAGAGCGCATCGGTGCTGAGTCTGAACCCAGACGGGAGCCTGGGCCAAGCGGTCAAGCAGGCGGAAGAGCCCCAGCACTTGGGATTTCTCGTGCACCAGATCCGGATCGACCCGTCGAACAAATGGGTGATGGTTCCGGTGCGCGGGGACGACGAAAAGGTGACGATGGACGGGAAGGTGAAGAAGGTCGAACCCGAAAAATTCGGCCATATCTTCACATTCGAGTTCAGCGACGGAAAGCTCACCCGGAGGCACACGGTCGATTTCCCGTCACTCCTTGGGCCGCGTCACATCGATTTTCACCCCAGCAAACCTCTCGTCTATGTCTCGATGGAGCGGGGCAATCGGATCATGACCTACAAGCACGACAATGGCGTCCTGACCGAGCTATTCAACACAACCACGCTCGCGGATCCATCGCTGAAGTTTTCGGCCCAGCGGGCCGGTCCCATCCATGTGCACCCGAGTGGCAAGTGGGTCTACGTGGCCAATCGGAACACGCAGCCTTGTTCGCCGTCAACGCCTTGCGACAAGCCCTCTGGTCCGGGTGAGAACGACGTCGCCGTCTTTTCGCTCGATCCCAGCACTGGAGAGCCCAAGCTCATTCAGAATATCGAAACGCATGGTTTCGAAGCCCGCACGATGACGATCGATCCCAGCTTGCACTTTCTCATCGTGGCAAACCAAAAGGAGTTCTCGCTTGGCTTTCCGCGCGAGGCCGACAAGGTCGTCAAGGTCGCGCCGAATCTCTCGGTCTTCCGAATCGAAGATGACGGCAAGCTCAGTTACGTACGCACCACCGATGTGACCGGTACAGAGATCTGGTGGGTGGGTGCCGTTGCGCTTCCCTAGGAAGCCGCGCTTGACACGATGGACAGCGTGTTGTCGGTGGCTCGTAGCGCGCCTTGATGCGCTTCTTCTGGCCGCCTGGCCGCGCTCGTTTGACGCCGCTTGAGTAGTAAACTGTTCGCGAAAGCTCCATCCGAGGAGAATGCCTGTATGACGACGACACCCTACGTGGCGATGCCCAATTCCTTCCGGCGCGATCTGAGGGCCGGAAAGACGCTCATCGGTTGTTGGGCGTCGCTGGCGAGCAACATTACGACGGAGATTTTGGGCTACGCCGGATTCGACTGGCTTCTTATCGACGGCGAGCACGCCCCGAATGACTGGCAAACGTTTATCGGACAGCTTCAGGCGCTCAAGGACAGCCCGAGCGCCCCGGTGGTGCGCCCCCAGTGGGCCGAACCGGTGATAATCAAGCGTCTGCTGGACATCGGCTTCTTCAACTTTCTCATGCCATACATCGAATCCGCCGACCAGGCGCGAGCCGCCGTGGCGGCGACCCGTTATCCGCCTCAGGGCATGCGAGGAGTCGGGATCCTCCATCGTGGCAACCGCTTCGGGTCCACGCCCCAGTACTTCTCCAGAGTCAATGATGACATCTGTGTCACGGTTCAAATCGAGAGTCCCGCCGGCGTCGACAACGTGGACGCAATCGCCGCCGTCGAGGGCGTTGACGCGCTGTTCATCGGACCGTCGGATCTGTCGGCCGGATTCGGCCATCTCGGTGAGCCGACCCACCCCGATGTGCTGAAGGTCATAGAGCGTATCGTTGCCGCGGGCAGGTCGGGCGGAAAGCCGGTTGGTATATTGGCACCGGTCGAGAAAGATGCGCGACGTTATCTCGATATGGGCATGACGTACGTGGCCGTTGGCGGCGACGTGGGACTCCTGAAGGCGGCGTGCAAAACTCTTTGCGATCGGTTCAAGAGCGATAGCCTGCCACGGTGAACCCGGATCCGGGCTGCAAGGCTCGGAATTGAGGTCATGAGCAAGAAGCGGAAGACGCCCGAGGAGCTACGCAGCCACCGCTGGTATGGCGTGAGTGATCTGCGGTCGTTCGGGCATCGCTCTCGCACGGCCCAAATGGGTTATAGCCGCGCCGACTACGCGGGCAAGCCGGTCATTGCCATCGTCAATACCTGGAGCGACATCAACCCGTGTCACTCCCATTTTCGGACTCGCGCGGAGGAGATCAAGCGCGGCGTCTGGCAAGCCGGAGGCTTCCCGATCGAGATGCCGGCAATCTCCCTCTCGGAAAACTTCCAGAAGCCAACCACCATGCTTTATCGCAACCTGCTCGCCATGGAGACAGAGGAACTGCTCCGATCCTATCCCGCCGACGGTGCGGTGCTGATGGGCGGCTGCGACAAGACGACGCCAGCGCTCATGATGGGCGCAATCAGCATGAACCTGCCCGTGGTCTTCTTCCCGGCCGGGGCGATGCTGCGCGGCGATTGGCGCGGGACCACGCTCGGGAGCGGAAGCGATGCCTGGAAATACTGGGCGGAGCTTCGCGCCGGCAATATCAGCCAGTCGGAGTGGACGGAGATTGAAAACGGAATCGCGCGGTCGCCGGGAACCTGTATGACGATGGGAACCGCGGCGACGATGATGAGCGCGGTCGAGGCTCTTGGTTTCTCACTGCCGGGAGCCTCTTCGCTTCCGGCGGTGGATTCCCGAAGCGCGCAGATGGCCACTTTGGCGGGCAGACGCATCGTGGAGATGGTCTGGGAAGATCTGAAGCCGTCCGACATTCTGTCACCGGCTGCCGTGGACAACGCGATCACGACCGTGCTGGCGCTCGGGGGGTCGACGAATGCCGTCATCCATCTCATCGCGATGGCCCGGCGGGCCGGGATCGGGATCGGTTTGGATCGCTTCGACGAGCTTTCCAGGAGAGTTCCCGTCCTCGCCAACCTACGCCCTGCCGGAAAATATCTGATGGAGGATTTCTGCTATGCGGGTGGGCTGCAGGCGTTCCTGAATGTGCTTAGTCCGCTGCTGAATCTCGACTGCTTGACCATCACCGGCAACCCGTTGCGGGAAAGTATCGCGGGTCGATCGGTTCACAACGCCGACGTCATTCGCACGCTTGAAAATCCCTTCGCGCCGTCTGGTGGTCTGGCCATTTTGCGCGGGAATCTGGCTCCCGCGGGAGCCGTCATGAAGCCCATCGCCGCCGAGCCCCACCTCCTGCACCACGCCGGCCCGGCGATCGTCTTCGACGGATGTGTCGACATGATGGCGCGAATCGATGATCCGGACCTGGATGTCAACGCGGATTCGGTGCTGGTTCTGCGCAACGCCGGACCCAAGGGAGGGCCCGGGATGCCCGAGTGGGGCCAACTGCCCATTCCAAAAAAACTCTTGGAGCAGGGCGTTCGCGACATGCTGCGCATTTCCGACGCTCGGATGAGTGGGACGAGCTACGGCGCCTGCGTCCTTCACGTGGCGCCAGAGTCGTTCGTGGGCGGTCCCCTCGCCCTGCTCGAGGAGGGCGACATCGTGGAGCTTGACGTGACCAAGCGAACCCTGAATATGCGCGTGAGCGATGCGGACTTGGCACAGCGGCGCGCGGCCTGGCGTCCTGCCGCGGCCGTTTACCCGCGCGGTTACGGAGCGCTATTTTCGACTCACATCCAGCAAGCGAACGAGGGCTGCGATTTCGACTTTCTGGAGGGCACGGCCCCGATACCGGACCCGGAGATCCATTAGCACCACCGCTCGGCGCTCGGAACCGTCGCGGCGAGTCGAACACGACGCCCGCGAAACACCGAAACCGGTCTACGACCGCGTCGCCACCATAGGTTCGATGTTCATCGTGGCCTTACCAACAACTCTTCCACGATCGCTCGATCCGGCAGCTCGATCATCAGCATCGCGCAACGCGCGATATCTTCGGGTTGAAGCATGACTGCCCGCTGTTCGGCGGTTGGAGGCGCCGGGCGTTTTTCCAAAAGAGGCGTATCGATATCGCCGGGGAAGATAGCGCAAGCGCGAATGCCGTTTCCACGTTCCTCCGCGTTGATAGCCTGGTTCAATCCACGTAGACCGAACTTTGATGCCGCATAGGCACTGCCCCCTTTTGCGCTGGCGGCAAGTCCCGAATCGGAGATGATGTTGACGATCGTCCCACCGCCGCGCTCACGCATGATGGGCAGGAACTGATGCACGCATAAAAACGCGCCAACCAAATTCACGTCGATGAGCCGCCGAAAATCGACGGTGGTCAGTTCCTTCAGGCTGCGTCGTGGCAGGTTGATGCCCGCATTGTTGATCAGAACATTCGGTAGTCCGAGTTGCTGCCTGACCGCTTGCGCCATCGTGACGACCTGAACCTCATCGGCCACATCGCACTCGAATGCCGCTAGTTTCTGCGTGGTCTCCCCAGCGGCTCGGATGACGTCGTCCAGGACATTTCTTCGCCTGCCAACGAGGGCGACACTCCATCCCTGATTGGCGAGCATGAGGACAATCGCCCGCCCGACGCCGCTGCCGGCTCCCGTGACTACTGCAATTTTTGACATAGAAAACCTCCAGGACGAACGCGGCGCGAATCGCCGCGCCTAAATCGTGTAATCGACGTTAACCCAGCGCCGCTCGGCGTGCGATTTCACGGCAGCGTCTATCACAATTTGTGCCTCGACACCCGCAAGGAGCGACGGCCAAGCCGGACGTTTCTCGACGATCGCGTTGATGAACTCGACGCTTTGATCATATCGAAACGTCACCCGCGGGTCGCCTTCGCGCGGATCGCGCGGCGAGCCGGGCCAGACCTGAAACTTCATCGGCACCTTCATGGTTTCCAAATCGCTCGAACCCTTCGAGCCGATGCGCAGCTCGAGCGGGCTCTGCGTGGAATACACGATGGTTCCCTCGCTGCCGTTGATTTCGACGTCGTCGCGCCCTCCATATCCCTCGCCGCGCCCGGTTGCCAGCTTCGTGCTCTCCAGTACGCCGGTCGCGTCCCCGTCGAACGCCGCGATCAGGGCCACCCAGTCATCGGTATCGTTCGGCGCGCCGTCCCGCATCGGCGTAAATGTCCGGAGATCGGCTACCAACGTCTTGAAGTGACCGAGCAGCATGTGTGCGTAGTCGATGCGATGCGAAAGCATATCGCCAAGCTCGCCCGTTCCGGCCAACTTCTTCACCTGTCTCCAGCCGAGGTTTCGCGTCCGCCAATCCTGAAACCGCTGCGCCCGAAAATGCAGCGGTCGGCCGATCGCGCCGGACTTGAGCAAGTGCTCCGTGTATCTCATGGCCGGCACGAATCGATAGGTAAACGCCGTCATATGAACGATTCCAGCCGCCTCGGCCGCGCGATACATCGCGATGGCCGTCTTTGCGTCGAGCGCCAGGGGCTTCTCGCTCATCACATGCTTCTGCAACTTCGCCGCCGCCAGAACTGCCGGCGGATGCACGATATTCGGTGTCGCGATGATGACCGCGCCCACGTCCTCGTCGTTCAGAGCCGATTCGAAATCCACGTAGGTTCGGGTGATGCCCGTCTGTCGTGATGCCGCCTCGAGCACCTTCGGATCCGAATCGCAAAGTGCGACGAGCTTCGCCTTGCCCGACAAGGCGATCCCCGGCATATGGTTCGCCATCGCGATGTTGCCTGTTCCGATGATGAGAACACCGAGCGGT
>JADGRC010000259.1 GCA_017881245.1 Pseudomonadota bacterium | reverse complement strand
GTCAGGGGGGGGGATTGGGTGGTGCTTCGCCTCGTACGCCTCAATCAGCGTGACCAGCACCTCGAGGTGATCGTGCTCCGGTGTGCCGGGTTTCGCCTCCCACAGACGCTCGACCTCGGCGAGCGCCGCCCTATGATCCTTGGAGGTTCGAACTGGCTTGATGTCCATGGCTACACCTCCTCCACGTCGATTCGATCGTATGCGGCGTGCGTGCCGACGAACCTGATGAACGCGATCCGCGCCTCGTACTTGAGGGCGACGACCAGACGGTATTTGTTCCCGCCGATGTTGAACACGACCCGAGAGCTGCCCACGATGCTTGCGTTCCTTTGATGCTTCTTGACGTCGGCTGGGGTTGCCCAGTCGGCCTTCGATGCCTCGGCGAACCACGCCCGAAGAGGCTGCTCGGAGTCCTGGTGGCCGGGCTTCTCCCAGAACTCCCGCAGCGTCCTGCGGGCGATGATCCGCACTCGCCGAGTGTACCGCGCTCCCAATCTGGGAACAAGCCCCCCGGGAACAAGAAAAAGGCCCGTAAGTCTCGTAACTTACGGGCCTCGAAGTAGCGGGGGCGTGATTTGAACACGCGACCTTCGGGTTATGAGCCCGACGAGCTACCAGGCTGCTCCACCCCGCATCAGGTTGTGAACCGCGCGAGAAGATGCCGTATCGAGGGGCCTCCGTCAAGGACGGGCCGCAGATATAAATTGCCCGCCCTACGCCGCCGGAGCCGGAGCCGCGCTGCTGACGTACTTGGCGACGAGACGCCCCACACGTGGAATCGCGGCCTCGACGTTCCTCTTGCCGGTCGGCCGCAGCTTCTCGTAAGCCTTCTTCACCGTCTGATTCTTGGCGCGCGCGGCACGCTCGTCGCTAATCGCCAACAAGGCGTCGGCGACCGCGGAGGCGCGGGCGCTCAGGAAAGGTCCCACGGGTTCGTTCTTTTGCTGGGCCTCGGTGGCGAACGGCTCAAGACGGCGAACGAAGTCATCCAACATGTGGTCGACCGATTCGGTGATGAAGTCGGGGTTCACGGCCTTGACCACCATGTAGGCGCCTTTGATCGCCAGGCCGGAAAGGCCACCTTTCGAATCGACTTCCTCGCCGACCAGTCGAACGCAGTCCGCCACGACTTTGGGACGGGTACCGGGGACCAGCAAGATCTCAGTCAAAGTGCTCATGCCCCCGGACTCTAGCATTGCTTTGGGCGAATCGCGCCTCGTCGTGTTACGGAAGGAGAATGCGGAAGGCACCTTCCCCGGGTGTGGCACTCGGCGTCCTGACCGGCGTCAATCTGCTCAACTATGTCGACCGCTACATACCGGCCGGGGCGCTTCCCCTAATCCTGGTGGCGTTCGGGGCATCCGACGCACAGGGGGGGCTCCTGCAGTCGATGTTCATGCTGCCATACGCGATCGTGTCGCCGCTGGCCGGAGCGCTTGGCGACAGGTCCCGCAGGTTCGCCATCGCCGGCGCTGGCGTTTTGATCTGGAGCGCCGCGACTTTCGGCTCCGGGCTGGCCCCGACGTTCGCCGTGCTGCTCGGCGCTCGCGTTCTGATCGGCGTCGGTGAGGCCAGCTACACCGTCGTGACGCCATCGCTGCTCGGCGATTATTACCCACCGGAGCGGCGCGCCCGCGTGTTGGCAATTTTTTACGCGGCGCTGCCGGTCGGCTCGGCGATCGGGTTCGCGGTCGGCGGGGCGGTCGGGACGCACCTTGGGTGGCGGTGGGCATTTTATCTCGCCGGCGTGCCTGGGCTGGCACTGGCGTTCCTGATGCTGTCCTTCTCCGATCCACCCCGAGGAACAAAGGAAGCACCTGGTCCAGTCACGCCACGATCGCCTGCGGCTCCGTCCGCCCCCGCGGCCCCGCCAGCGGCCGTTTCCGCCGCCCCCCCCAAGGTTGTCAGCTGGCGTTCCCTGCTCAAACGTCGCAGCTACGTTTTCAACGTGGCGTCGCAAACCGTCTACACGTTCGCCATGGGGGGCCTGGCGGCCTGGATGCCGACGTATTTCTCGCGCGTGCGCGGCTTGCCTCTGGCTCGTGCCAGCATCATCTTCGGTGCGATCGTTTGTCTGGCCGGATTCGCGGGGACCTTGCTCGGCGGGCAACTCAGCGACGCGATGTCGCGCAGAAACAAGACCGCACCGTTCCTGCTGTCGGGCATGGCTCTGGTCGCGTCCGCGCCGTTCACCATTCTGGCTATCCTGTCGCCGTCGCCTGCTATCTTCTGGCCGGCCATGTTCGTCACCTTGGCCCTGCTGTTCTTCAACACCGGTCCCTTGAACGCCGTAATGGCGAACGTCCTGCCTCCCGACATGCGCGCGCGCGGGTTCGGTATCAGCACGATGTCGATCCACCTGGGTGGTGACGCGCTTTCCCCGGTCATCATCGGCTTTGCCTCGACGTTGTTTGGCCTCCGCCTACCCATTCTTTTGACGGGCATGTTGTTGGTCGTCGCCGGCCTCGTGCTTCTGTGTGGACGGTCGGCGCTCGCACGCGACATCGAGTCGGGAGCGTCCGCTTGAACCCCTACTCCCGCGAGCTCGCGGTGGCGCGTGATATCGCCGTCGCCGCGGCCGCGGTCGTCAAATCGTATGTGGGACGACCGGTCCGCATCCAAAACAAGGCCGGCAACGAGCCGGTCACCGAAGCCGACCACGCGGCAAACATCATGATCGTGGAACGCCTCGCGCGCGATTTCCCGGGCGACGTGATCCTATCGGAGGAGATCCCCGATGATGGTCTGCGCCACGGGGAGCGCCGCGTATGGATGGTCGATCCGATCGATGGAACCAGCGACTTCATCCTCGGTGACAACGGCTACGCGGTGATGATTGGCCTTTGCATCGACGGAAGACCCACGCTGGGGGTGGTCAGTCAGCCGACGTCCGGCAAGACATACGAGGGTGTCGTGGGCGAAGGCGCCTGGTTGCAGATTGGCGCGGGTGATCGCGTACCCTTGCGAACGTCTCAGCTGACCGGACCGCCGGGAATTCGTCTGGTCGCCTCCAAATCGCACCGCACGCCACGCGTCGACGCCGTGAGGCTCGCGTTGCAAATCGAGGACGAGATGAACATCGGCAGTGTCGGTCTCAAGATCGGACTCGTGGCAGAGGCCGCGCGCGATCTGTATGTGTACACGGGAGGGCGCACGAAGATGTGGGACACCTGTGGCCCGGAGGCAATCTTGGCGGCCGCCGGCGGGCGTATCACCGACGTCGACGGTCATCCGCTCATGTACACGGGAACGGATCTCTACAATCGCCGGGGTATCGTCGCGTCCAACGGCCCACTACATGACGCCGTGATCGCGGTTCTGGCCCCGCTGATGGCCGCCGCGGTCGACTGACCAGGCCGCTTCCGACATCGTCCAGACGCATCACCAAGCGGCAGGGTTGCGTGCGCGACCGAGACGCACGCCGCACGATCATGCCGATTCCTCATCGGCGACGAAGACCGCCATCAAGTCCCCGCGACGGTCATCCGTGCCACGCGGAAGGTCGGCACCTGCACGGACGATCGCGTGTCCAGATCGTCGCCGACGGCGTCGACCCCCTTCCACAGATCGTCGAAGTTCGCCGAAATCGTGATCTCGCTGACTGGGAAGGCACGCGCCCCGTCGTCGATCCAGAAGCCGGCCGCCCCCTGAGAATAGTCACCCGTGACCGCGTTGAACCCGAACCCCATCAGATCGGTGACGTAGAGCCCACGCGGCAAACGTTCAAGATCCGCGGCGGGCGCGCGACCGGGACGCAGGATCAAGTTCGACGTAGTGACGTGGGGTCCGCCGCCAACGCCCCGCCCGGCGGAGCCCGTGGACCGCCGACCGAGCTTCCGCGCCGCGAAAACATCGCACAGGAACGTCTTCAACACGCCCGCGGCCACCAACACATTGGTTCGGGTCGGCAGACCCTCGCCATCGAATGGTCGCGACCCGGGGGCGCGGGGCAACAACGGATCGTCGACGATCTCGCACAGGGGCGATGCAATCGGCGTCCCCTCTCGCTCGGCCAGGTACGTGCCGCGGCGCCACACGGCGCCGCCCGACATCACCCCGGCGAGTTGGCCGAGTAGACCCCGACCCGCCTCGGGCGAGAACACCACCGGCACCTCGCAGGTCGCGATCTTGCGCGAACCGAGCTTCGCCAGCGTCCGGCGCGCCGCCTCCAGGCCGACGGCTTCGGGATCGAGCAGCCCCGCGGCGAAGCGCGACGACGTCCAGTAAACGCCGTTTCGCTTCTTGCCACCCGTGTCGTCGCAGATCGGTTCCACCGCGAACGAAACGTTGGTGCCGCGGTACGCGCCCGAAAAGCCCGCCGAGCTCGCGAAGGCCGAGGCTCCGATCGTGCGTCCGAAGACCGCGCCGTCCGAATTGGTGATGCGCTTATCGGACTTCATTGCCGCGGCCTCGCCGAGCCGCGCCCGCGCGATGGATGCGGCGACCCCCAGGTCGAGGACAGCATCGTCCCAAAGATCCAGGTCCGGGATCTCGCGGGCCATCTCAATCGCCGACGGCAGGTCCGCCAGAGGTTCGGGCTCGGCCAGCAGCGCCAGCTCCACGGTCTCGCGCGCCAATTTCGCGAGCGCCGCCTCCGAAAAGTCGGACGTGTACGTGACGGCCGCGCGGTGATCTTTGATGACCCGCAAGCCCAGACCCCGGCTGCCGGCCTCCTTGACGAGCTCCGGCTCGCCAAGGCGGATCTTAACTTCCAGCTCGCGACCGTCGCGCACCAACACCTCCGCCCCGTCCGCGCCCGCGCGCAGGGTGAGGGACAACATCTGTTCGGCATACCGCTGGCATTCCCGAGGATCGGGAAGAGGCCGCGCCTCACCCTCGCCGCTCGCAATCGGAGGGCTCATCCCGCGCGTGTCCCGCCGACGGTGATTTCCGAAATCTTCAGCGTGGGCGTGCCGATCCCCACCGGCACCGACTGGCCATCCTTACCGCAGGTCCATGTGCCATCCGACAATTTGAAGTCGTGCCCCAGCATCGTGACCTTCCTCAACACGTCGGGACCGTTTCCGATCAGGTTCACGCCCTTCAATGGGGCCGTCACGTGACCATCCTCGATCAAGTAGCTCTCGGTGAGCGAAAAAACGAAGTCGCCGTTGGAGATGTTGACCTGTCCGCCTGAGAAATGCTTGGCATACACGCCGCGCTTCACGGAGCGAATGATGTCCTGTGGGTCGTCCTGGCCTGGCGCCAAAAACGTGTTCGTCATTCGCGGAAGCGGTTCGTGGCGAAAGCTCTGGCGCCGCCCGTTGCCCGACGCCGGAATCTTGAAGTGCTTGGATGACAGGCGATCCTGCATGTACGCCGCCAGGACGCCGTTTTCGATCAGCACGTTGCGCCGCCCCGGATTGCCCTCGTCGTCGACGTTGATCGACCCGCGCGCGTTCGCGACCTTGCCGTCGTCCACGATCGTGCACAGCTCGGACGCGACGCGCTGGCCGATCTGGTCGGTGTAGTTCGAGGTCTTCTT
>JADGRC010000258.1 GCA_017881245.1 Pseudomonadota bacterium | reverse complement strand
GTCGGAAACGTCGTCGGGATCGACGTCGCGTACGGTTCGGGGGACACGTGGAACGGATGGTCCTTCATGAAGGTCCACGTCGAAGCAGCGATGCCGGTCGGGATCATGTGTCCACCGCCGTGATTGCAATCGATCGAGAATCCGCCCCTCTTCATGATGTCGGCCTCGAAGGCTGCGCTCGCTTGCGCGAAGTCGATGATCACGACATCCGAGCCTGGTGCGCCGTGGACGACCATCGCGGCGGGAACGTTCCCGGGATCCTGCGGCGTCCCGGCGCCAAGACCACTGGTGCCCCCCGAGTAGGTGACTACGCTGGCGAGGTAGCCCGAGCGATCGTACGACATTCGCGTCGTTTGCAGGCCACCCGCGCTGAAACCGGCGGCGTGGAGGCGGCTCGTGTCCACGTGAAGTTGCTGGATAGCGCAGGCAATCACTTCATCCGTTGTATCGAAGTCGCCCGTGTACCAAACACCGTTGCCGGTGTTCGTGCCTTTGCGGTTCGTGGCGCCGGGCGCGGCCACCAGCCCTCCTTGTGCGATGATTTCGTTGATGGCCGCTTGACCAAGGCCGCGTACCGCCTCTTGTGGATTGGATCCGGTGGCGTACCAATAGATCACGACGGGACCGCTTTGCGCCGCGCTGGGTGTCCCTGCCCAGATGGTCACGGGCTGGCCGAGGAAGGTCAGGTTGCCGCTCGCGATCACGGGACAGGTCTCCTTGGCCACTGGAAGCAGCGCGGCCATGGGTCCGCCCGCGACAACCGGGCCCGCACCCGACCCTCCTGTCGCCCCTCCGGTGGTTGAACCTCCCGTTGAGCTCCTGCTGGACCCTCCGGTCGCCGTTCCCCCCATGAAGGTTCCGCCGACGCCGAAGCTTCCGAACCGACCACCGAAATTTCCGAAGCGGCCACCCGTGACTCCGGGAGATGATGCGGCTCCTCCCGTGCCTTGGGACCGTCCCGACGGTGCGCCGCCAGTTCCTCGGCCGCCGGATGCAGTGCCACCCGTCTGCAAGCCGCCGACGGTTGTGCCACCAGTACCCGAGGCGCCGAGTCCCCGCCCCCCCGTTCCCATCGCGGTCCCGGTCGCGCCACCGGGCCCTGCGCTGATTCCCGGACCGCAACCCGAGGCGACCACGATCATTCCGACGGCGGCATCTAGGAGCAAGGCCGCTCGCCAGCGAGATCGCAAGCGTCGTTGCGGGTGTCTTCGTGTGGAGGAATCAGGGCAAGAAATCATCTCAGATCAACTCCTCGCTAGACGGGGCGTGCAGCTCAACGTGGTACCGGGAGATCAGGTATCGGTTGATCCATCGCACCGGTTGAACAACGCGACGTGTATGTCCCGGCCAAACCGGAAAACGTCTCGGGCGTGGGGTGCCCCCGCCACCCGTCAAAGCTCGAGTGCCAGCTTAACGACGACCGCGATCACCACGACCAGCACGACCGCCCGCACCAGGCCATCGCCCTTCTTGATCGCGAGGTGCGCGCCCGTCGTGGCGCCCAGAGCGTTGGCACCAGCCATTGGGAGGGCCACCGCCCACAGAACCGTACCGTGCGATGCGAAGAGGAGGACCGCGGCGAGGTTCGAGGCCAAGTTCACGACCTTGGCATTTCCCGAAGCCCGCGTGAGCGTGTCGCCGAACACGGTCGCGAAAGCGATCACCAGCATCGACCCTGTCCCGGGACCGAAGAAGCCGTCGTAGGCACCCAGCAGGAACGCGATGCCGATGAGCGCGGTGCGCGCCCCCCGCTTGGCGGGCACGCGTGGGCGCGAAGTGACTCCCCGCCGGGCGAGCACGATTGCCGCCGCCACAACCAGCAGCACCATCACCGTACGGCGCAGCGGGCCGAGCGGCACTGACAGCAGCCCGCGTGCACCGATCCACGAGCCGATGAACCCCGCGCCAAAGCCGATCGCGACACGGTCCCGATCGATCTCCCGTCGCCCCGCGAACGAGACGGCCGAGGCCACCGCGCCGAACACCGCCTGTCCCTTGTTGGTGCCAAGGGCGATCTGCGGTGGCAGCCCCGCCGCCAGCAGGGCGGGAAGGCTCACCAGGCCGCCCCCGCCGGCGATGGCGTCGATCAGCCCGGCCACGAACGCCGCCCCGGCCAGCAGAGCGGTGCCAAGGGGCGACATCGGGGTGTACGGCATCGAACGATTCTATCGACAAGGTGAGGCTACCGCAGCCGTTCAAACGCTGACGGCCTCGAGCGCGCAATCCTGATTCAGTCGTCGATGGGGAAAGTCAGGCGGGTTTTTCGGCGACCATGCGGAGTCGGACGTAGTCGAGGACCCACGCGTCGCCGTGCCAGAGGCGAGATCGACAGCGGTCCTCGACCTCGGAGATCGCGGCATCTGCCTCGTCGCCAAGAGCCGTGAATACCTGTGCCGCGAAGGTCCGCAGCCAGTCGCGGAGGCCGGATGGAGCCGCGAAGCGGGTCGGCCTATCGAAGTGCCACATCGCCATGGGACGGAGTCCCGCGGCGACCAGAACCCTCGCGTAGGTGGCGATGTCGGGAAACACCCACGGATCCGCCTGGGTGGCGTCTCGTCCGCGGGCGCGAAGGGTATCCGCCAGCGCTCGCCGAACGGTCTCCACGCAGCCTGCGCCCCCCATCTCGGCCACCAAACGCCCACCGGGGCGCAGCGCGGACGCCATTCCGGCTGCGGCGGCGTGCATGTCCGGCATCCAATGCAGCGCCGCGTTCGAGAGCACACCGTCGAAGCTCCCGGGTATCAATCCGACCGCGCGCTCGTCAGGCGTCGCCCACAGCCTCTGGGCATCCCGTACCAGGAAGCGGCCCCGCGGAACCGCCGCGCGCGCGTGGGCAATCATCTCGGGCGAAAGGTCCACCCCAACCACGTCCACGCCCTGCGCGATCAGTCGCGCGGCCAACGTGCCGGTTCCACATCCGACATCTAGAATCCGATCGGTTGGTCGTGCAGCCAGCAAGGACAGCAGGTCGTCGCCCGCCAAGGCACTCACAAAACCAGCCTTCTCGTCGTAGGACGCAGCATTCCAGCGAGGTTGCGTTTCTGATATCGATTCGCTCATCTTTCCAACCTGCGCCCGAGATGGTGGGCGGTCCAATGAATGTTTTCAATCTCGACAATTCATTCCGTGAATGACTGTGCGCGCCGAACTACCTTAGACGGTCGATTTTAACGAAAGCGTTCCCTGAACTACCATCAGGGCGTGAATCCTTTGTCCGGGAACTTGTTCACGCTTCTTACGCTGATCGTGGCGCCCGCCGTATTGACGAACGCATCGTCGGTCTTGGCGCTGAGCACGGCGAATCGATTCGGCCGCGTCGTCGATCGATCGCGTCAGTTGGTTGAAGAGACCGAGAAAGCGCGAGGCGACGCCGATCTGAACGTGATCCGCGTCCGTCAGGTGGGCCGGTTGCGTCGGCGCGCGGGACTGCTGTTGCGCGCTCAGACCTGTTTCTACGCGGCGTTGGGGTTGTTCGTGGCGGCGGCGCTCGTTTCGGTCCTGGGCGCCGCGCTGGCCAGCGGTCACCCCGTCGCCTATAGCCTGGCCGCCCTCGCTGGATTCGCGGTGGGCGCATCGGCGGGATGCAGCCTGTTTTACGGGTGTACGTTGTTGATTCGCGAGACGCGCCTGGCCCTGCAGTCGCTCAGCGAAGAGACCGCGTTGCTCGAAGCACGCCTGGCACCGGCGGTGGAGGGCGGAGCGCGCGGTAAGTAACTCACAGCCGCAGGTCTGACGTGAGCAGAATTTTTCCGCTGGGTGGTCTGGAGGAAACTCTAGATGCCTTACCTGCGAAATGTTCGCGAACGAGGCACGTTTTCATCTCAGGCGATCGAGTAGCCAATCCAAGCACGGGGAGGTCCAGCTCTGCTCCACCCCACGCGATAGGAATCGCGTGAGGACCCCGGGCTGGACCGGTCTCACCGTCGAGCAACTCCGTGGGGGTCTCGCAGGGGGCCTTCCCAGGCCCCTTGCGGCGGCGAAGCCGCACTAAAACTGTTGAAAGAAGTTTCCGACCACTGCAGTCATCTGTGCCCACTGCATGTGGGCTAGACCAGGAATCTCGCAGTAGACCACCGGGAATCCCGGCAAGCAGTTGTCGTACTGAACACAGGGCGAGAAATTGGCGTACGGCTTTGACGTGTTGTCGCACTGGTTCGTCCTGAGCAACCGATCGCGATCCTGGCGACTCCCGTGAATGTGGTTTTGGTCGTCAGCCGTGCCGTGCTCGTACAGGGCGGCTTCGGGACCACGACAGTCCGCGGCCGGGCGAATCGAGACCGGCAACCCACCGGCTCCTTGGCCGTGCGCCTTCACGACGTTCGCGCGCTGACACCCAAGCATGTCGGCCATCCACGAGCCGCTGCTGAACCCCGTCGCGAAGACGCGGTTCTTGTCGATGCAGTAGTTGTTCTCCATGTAGTCGAGGAGAGCATCAAACACCGCATACTCTGGCGACGCTCGGGTCTGGTCGCTGTAACAACCTGAATCGCTGCCCTGCCACTGGACGTGAATATTGGGCGCCAGGCCGGGGAGGATGATCAGAGACCCGTAGCCACCACACCCGTGAAGTGTGAAGATCAATTTGTTGGGCATCGTGTTGTCATAGCCCGTCATGTTGACGATGTAGTTGACGTTGCGGCCCATGACATTGATCGTTTGGGCGCCGGTGCCACCGGCCGCCTTGCCACAACCCGCGCTCGGCGCCGCTGGCGGTTTCACATAGGGTCCGCTGGCGCCGCCGCCGGTTCCTGCGGGGACTCCGGCGTCGCTGGCCGTGCTGCCACCCGAGCCTGATCCGCCGCTGCCGGACACCACCGCGCATCCTTGAGCGCCGCCGGTTCCGACGGGGGTGCCCATGTCGCCGCCGGTTCCGACGGGGGTGCCCATGTCGCCGCCGGTTCCGACGGGGTTACCCGTGGCGCCGCCAGAGGCTGAGCTCGCCCGTCCGCCGGTCCCGGTGATGGGCTGACCGCCCGATCCCATCGTGGTTCCCGTAGGGGTTCCTGAATCCTTCGTCGCTCCGGCACCGCTTGAACAAGCGGCAACGAAAGTCGCGCCGACCGCCGTAACCAGTGAGAGAAATCGTGAGGACGTTTTCATGATCTATCTCCCATCACCCGTTCGGACAGAACGTCACGCTGGCACCGGTGGCCGTCCGACACGTGTGCATCGTGTCGTCGGCGGTGGCACCGTTGTAATCGTCGTAGGGGAATGCCCACGTGTGACAAAAAGAGTGGATCCACGCCGAGAAGTCGTTGTACGGCGCCTTCTTGTAAAAGAGGCTGGAGTCCGTCGAATCGGGACTATCAAGCACCCCGCGATTGATGGCGGCGCACCACTTGTAGCTCGTGCCAAAGAATTTATCGCAGTTGTAGGCCTGCTTCGAGGTGAGGCCGGCCGGGGCCCCGCACGCGGAGTTAGCCGAGCACGCCGCAATCTGAGAGTCGAGGGCGTGACAAACCGGTTTGGCTTGATTGGCGGCGCCGGCACAATATACGCCCGGCGCCTGACACGTCTGTCCGACCAGAAGGCCGTCGGGGCAATCCGTCATGATCTTTTGCCGGCTGACGTAGCATCCGGTGCGCTTGTTACATTCGGGGCCGGTGCCCGAGGCATAGACCTCGATCGGAAGCGTGATGCCGTTCAGGTATTGCAACTTGTACCAGATGTCCCCGCGAACGACCGTTATCTCCACGCGTTCCAGCAAATTCGTGTCACCGATGGGCATGGCTGAATGCGCCTCGATCCAGCCGCCTGGCCAGCTGCTTTTACTGATTTGCTGTTTCTGACCCGCCATCAGTGTCAGGTCAGTCGGGTTGGGGCTGCCGCCGCCTTCGGCCCGAATGTAAAGAGTCACATCGCAATTGTTCATGAGCTGGATGTTGTTCCCGGCGATGTTCACGGGTGCCGCGGCAGGCGGATCGGGAATATTGACGGTGAAGCCACCGCCCGCGCCGGTGGCACCGCCCGCGCCCGCGCCCGATGTTCCGCCGGTCGCGCAGGCCGCCGTCACCAGTGGCCGGTGGGAAGATGTTGGATGGTTATCGGCCGCCGGACCACCGACGCATCCTTGAGCCAACGTGAAACCGAGGGCTGCCGCGCAGGCACGCTGAGCGGCCGTTGAGACAGTACTGATCCGCTTGTTCATGTGTTTCCTATTTCACCTCGGCGGAGAGTAAGGGTTTCGACGTCGCCGAAATTTCCGCAAGGGCATTCAACCGAACGGAACCGGAATTGGCGGAGTCGTCGTGCCCGCGCAGTTGACGCAACCAGCCGCATGGTTCGGCCGGCTGGCATCATGGACAGTCTGGGCGGTTCATACAAGGGCGGCACCATCAGGAAAACTTTTGAAGTTTCTCTCGTTCCGGGCTTTCGATGGCAGTAGCCTGATCTCGGAGTTTCGGGCCGCTCGGAGTCAATTGTCGATTTTGACGAGCTCAACGTCCATCACCAACGGCCCGGGCGGCGGTTCGTAGGGAAGCGGTTCGCGACCGGGTATCGGATCGCCGTAGGCCAGCCTGCCCGGCAACCACAGGCGCAACTTGTCGCCTTGCACCATCAGCAGCATCGCTTCGTACCAACCAGGGAACAGATCCATCATCGGAAACCGAACCGAGTCTCCGTCGATGCGCGAACTGTGGACGAAGCGGCCGGCGCGGGTCCAAAGAGAATACTCAAGTCTGACCCAGGTTGCGGGCGTGGGGTGCGCGGCGCCCGTTCCATGTTTCAGATAGCGGTAGGCCAGGCCGGACTTCGTTCTGAGCGCGTCCTTGGGCGGTTCGGCCACGTCATCGGGCCGCGCGGGAATCGGCACGATCCGGATCAGCTCCACGTCAAAGGTCATGTCCTCCCGAGGCGCGTTGACGTGTCCGGGACGGGCGCCGTAGGCCAAGGCCAAGGGGATCCAGAACCGTCGTTTCTCGCCTTCCACCATCAGGCCGATTCCTTCGCCCAAACCGGGGATCAATTGCGCGCGGTCGAGGCGGATACGTTCACCTTCGCCGGTGCCTTCGAAGAACTGTCCCTTGCGTGTCCAGCCCGCATAAGAGACCTCCACGTAGTCGTTGCCGGTCGGATGCCGGGTTCCGGTGCCCGGCTGGATGACCCGGGTCAGGATGCCGCTCGGGATCTTCTGCGCATCGGGGGGTGGGCTGGCGACGTCGGCAGGGGCGGGTCTCGCTCTGACGTCGGCGTCTGAGCCGCCCCTCGCGTCGACTGGGATCGAGGTTGCGACCGGCACGACCGGCGCTTGTCGTTTACAGGTGCAGACCACGACGGCGGCAACCAGCAACCCGACAGTCGAGGACAAATAGCGACGGGAATGGGAAGGCCGAGGGCGGCATTCCGGTTCAGACTGACGCACGGGTGCCAGGGGTCTGCGGCTGGTTTGCTGCATGTTCCGGGGAGAATAAGTAGTTTGTTTGGTCGCTTCTGCGCTTGGGGCGCTCGCGCCGCGCGGGTCGATGCTCAAGTATCCCTCGTACGCGTCACCGGCCGCCGAGTTGTCGCCGACGTCCACGGTTGAACCCTCGCGGATCACACGGTGGCGGTGGTCCCGGGTGCGATGGGCACGAACTTCTGTGGGGGGCTGGCGGGGCGGCCGCTGGCGTCCTCGTCGGGTGCTCCGCGGGGTGCTCCGCGCTCTGCCGCGTCCGCGCCGTATTGCTTCAACTTTCGATACAGCGTCGCGACGCCGATGCCCAGCAGCTCGGCGGCGCGGGCGCGATTGCCGCCGGATTCCGCCAGGGTCGCGGCGATAAGGGCCCGCTCCACGTCCGCGAGGCGTCGCGACGAGGACGCGGCCGGCACGATCGATCGGGCGTGCCGGATTTCCTCGGGGAGGTCGTCGACGTCGATCCGGGGCCCGAGCGCGAGCGCCACCGCACGTTCGACCGCGTTCTCCAACTCGCGCACATTGCCAGGCCAGTCGTACCGGACCAACTGGTCCGCGGCCGCCGGCGTGAGTCCCTCGACCGGACGATGAAGGCGTTCGGCCGCCTCGCCCAGAAACCGCCGGGTGAGCGGGAGGATGTCGCACTGGCGCTCGCGCAACGGCGGCACGCGCAGCTCGATGACCCGTAGCCGGTAGTAGAGATCGTGCCGAAAGGCGCCGCGGTTCACCTCGTCCGCCAGGGTCCGGTTGGTCGCGGCCAGGACCCGCACGTCCACCTTGCGATTGCGACTTTCGCCCACCCGGCGGATCTCGTGTTCTTGCAGCACCCGCAACAGCTTCGCTTGCATCCCCGGCGACACCTCTCCGATCTCGTCCAGCAACAACGTCCCGCCGTTGGCGGCCTCGAACAACCCCACCCGATCGCCGCTGGCCCCGGTGAAGGCGCCCTTGGCGTGGCCGAAAAGCTCACTTTCCAGCAAGGTCTCGGTCAGGGCCGCGCAGTTCACGGCGATGAACGGGCCCGCGGCACGGGGTGACTCGGCGTGAATCAGGCGCGCGATGCGCTCCTTGCCGGCGCCCGAGGGGCCCGTGATGAGCACCGTGGTGTCGACCCGCGCCGAGCGGCGCGCGAGCTCGACGGTCTTCTTCATCTCGCTGCTCCGCGTGACGATCCCGAACGTCTCGCCGCCTTCGGGATCGTCCTCGGTGGCGGCCGCGGCGTTTCGACGCGCGCGCAGCTTGCGTTCCGTTTTCTTGATCTGATCCGCGACCTGCTTCAACGCCTCGGTGGTGCACGTCGCGCGATAGAACGGCAGGTAGGGCTCGATGCGTTCGCCCCAGGAGACGGTATCCCGCGCGACGGCGCGGCAGACCGCGTCTCCCTTGCCCACGCAGCTATCTTCCAGGCAGAAGATCTCGCGGCCGTTCGCGAAACTGAGGTAGCCGCTGGCGAACCCGCACAGCGTCCAGCACACGGCCTCGTCGGCCCGCCCCACGTGCAGCAGATGCTGTTCCGCTTCGTAGGACTCGCGCCAGATGGCCTCGGCGAACGGGGCGTTGGGCTCGTTGGTGGCGGGCAACGGCTCGACGATCACCAATCCTTGCAGCGTGTGCAGCCGGGCGCCGGCGCGCCGCCAGTCGTCCTCCGTCTGCCACGGCAGCGTCTTCAAAGTCTCGGCGGTGCGCCAGCCGTGGGCGAACCCGAAGCGCGACAACATCGCGCGCGCCCCACCGAGGCCCAGGGTGTCGATGAGCGACCGCCGCAAAAGACCGAGCGCCACCGCGTCGAAGAGGAGCGTCCGCTCGCCCGCGAAGCGGATGGGGCCGCCTTTCACGGGATCGAATTCGAGCAGGTCGCGGAGGTCAAGGTCAGCCGACTTCATCCAGCAAGCATGTCAGATCGATAGGCTGATACAATCAAAATGATATTCAATTCACATGTGGTCACGTAATTTCAATGGGTTACCTGTGGCACCGTTCTGGCTAGGTCCTGAGGGCAAAGGAGACTCACCATGAACACTTCAGCCAGCACCCAGATTCAAGAACAAGCCACCGCCCAGGTCACGCCATCGGGCTCTCGCGCCTACGAGATCGATTCCTCCCATTCCAGCGCGTCGTTCAAGGTTCGCCATCTCATGGTGTCGAATGTGCGCGGCGAGTTCGGCCAAATTGGGGGCCGGATCGTCATTGACGACGTCGATCTCACCCGGTCGACGGTCGACGTCACCATCGACGTGTCGACGGTGAACACGCACGATCCCAAACGGGACGAACACCTGCGCAGCCCCGACTTCTTCGACGTCGCGCAGTTCCCGG
>JADGRC010000257.1 GCA_017881245.1 Pseudomonadota bacterium | reverse complement strand
GTCTCTGCGGAGAGTCAGCCGCAGCGGGGTCGAACCTTCCTCGATGGCCTCGAACTGTGTCGGATCGAAGCTATTGGCCCCCGATCGTGAATCAGGACCGGCGCCCGCAGCAGCCGATCCGCCGAGGGACCAATTGGCTCCCGTCCAGACTCCCAACGTGACACCGTCGGACCAGTCACGCCGAGCGCCTTGGCCAGCCGCGCCCCTGTGTACTCGAGGTGTTTCCGCAGGAACGTCACCTCGGGTGCAGCCAACCGACCGCGCTTGTTCGCGACCGCCGCGGCAATGCCTCTCATGAGCGGAGCCATTCGGTCGATCGACACGCCCCGCTACGGCCACTCAGACCGGCATGCTGAACGTCAAGGTTGTGCGCTGAGGGCACGCGCGGCGGGAGTCCACATCGCGGCCCGGTTCTGCGGTGTGTGACCTCAGACTCGGCGCGCCGCCTCGGCAATGTCCCTGTTCTCGAGGCAGACCTTTGGCGAGCCGCGCTTGGCGACGGCGATCATGGCGCGCCCAACCTGTTCCGTGGTGATCACGTATTTCGGAAGCAGCGCCTTTAGGACTGGAAACAGTGGCGCCGTCGCCGTGTACAGGGCGCGATACAGGCGCGTCTTCGATTTGATTCCGTGCAGGGGTTGAATCACGCCCGGACGAAACATGTAGGCCGCCTTGAAAGGCAGCTTCAAAAGCGCATTCTCCGTTTTTCCTTTCACCCGCGCCCACATCGATCGACCCTGCTCCGTGCTGTCGGTGCCCGTGCCGGAAACGTAAATGAACGTCATGCCCGGACTCTGTTGGGCCAGAACCGTCGCGGCCGCCAGAGTGAAGTCGTACGTGACCCGGTGATAGTCAGTCTCGTTCATCCCGGCGGACGAGACGCCGAGACAAAAGAAGCAAGCATCGAAACCGCGCACATCGCCCGCGATGCTCGAAAAATCCGTGAAATCAGCGTGAATCAAGTCACGGACCTTGGGGTCTTTCGCGCCGGTCCCGCCGCGCCCGATGGCCAGCACCTGTTCGACGCCGGAATCGAGCAAACACTCGCGCAAGACACCCTGCCCGACCATGCCGGTCGCCCCAAAAAGAATTACCTTCATTCGCGTGAGCATACGACCAACTCGTGGCGCGCGTGGTCAGTTCCGGGCGTCGGCTCATCGACGACGGGTTCGCCGACACCGATGCTCGCGCGCGGGAGATCCCGGCTGGGCCGGGTCCTCCCGGATCACAGCGACGTGTTCAGGAACTCGCTGACTCTAGTTTCAAGGCGGTGGGCACCGCGGAAGCGGATAGCACCTACTGCCGTAGATACGGAGCCAGCGCGATGTTTTGATCCTTGATCGCCTGGGCCACGAAACCCGCCAACTTCTCAGCCCCGGCAAGGTTGGTGTGGGTGGCGTCGCTCCCCATGGCGTGGAACTTCAACGCCTCCGCCTTGGAGCCGAGCATGTTGTACCAAGCCGTGGATAGGGCCGTGAGATCGATGTAGTCGACGCCCTTGGACTTGGCCGCACCGGCGGCGGAGACGGCATGGAGGCTGGCCTGGCTGCCGAGTACGTTCCCTTGGAACTGCACGCGGGCGGGGGGAGACACGAGGAGCGCGGTCACCTTGGCGGCCTGTGCATCTGACACCATTCTCTCCAGGTTGGCCTGAACCGCGGAGTCGGCGGTCCCCTTGTCGTTGTGGCCGAATTGGATGATGACCCAATCGCCAGCGCTCCACTTGGCCTTTATGTCGTTCCAGTAACCGAAGTTGGAGCTTGCGCCACTGTTCGCGTAGTTGGCAATTCCCACCGGGGGCGCGAAGTACTCGGGCAGCATTTGCCCCCAGCCCCCGAAAACATTGCCCGTCTGGTCACACCCGGTTGAATCGCTCGCCATGTAGACCATGACGGGTTTGGTGGCGGCCGTGGCCAGCGCGTATCCGATCCCGGACACTTGTGGATTCGTGCCGGAGAAGAAGATGTCCAGCCCCGGATATCCGGCCGGCCCTCCCCGGTGATTGGGTTGACCCTCCATCCCGCGCACGTTGACGACAAAGGCATAGTCGATCGTTTGGCCGGCGGTCGTGGTCACGGACCGGAGCAGTCCGCGACTCGATTCCGTGCCGATATAGGTGTCGCCCGCCATGGGGCCGCCGACCTTTACCGTCACCAGATAATTGCCGGCCTCCATGGTGGCCGTGGCCGACGGGGGAGGTGACTCGTTCGTCTCGTAGGTACTGCCTCCAAACAAGCACTGCATGCAGACCGGCCCTGCACCACCTCCGGGACACAAACCTGCCGTTAAGCCCACCATCATGCACTTGGCGACGTTGTCCGCCGAAGGCATGGGATAACCCGCGGGAATGCCGGTCGTCGAGGGCGGCGGGGGCGCCACCGAGCCTCCGACCGAACCCCCGGCGAAGCCTCCCCCCGCGCCCCCGGTCGGGCGCGGTACGCCCGCTCCGCCGCTCGAGGGCGTGACCACCGGCCCGCTTCCGCCTGTCGATGTGTCGGATGGCGTCGTGTTGCCACCCGATGACGCCACCGGCTGGGTGTTGCCTCCGGTCGAGGAAACAGTGACCGAATTCGTCGACCCTCCCGTCGAGGCGGCCGGCGTCGTTCCCCCGGTTCCCGACGTTCCATCGGACGAGGCGGGGCCACAAGCGGCGAGACAGACAACAGGGAACAGTAAGAGGAAGGGATGACGCTGGGCGATGGTCATGAGGTCCTCACCTTTCTTCTCTTCGCGGGCGTCCCCACGACCCGGACCCGCGATCCGTCTTCTTCTAGTCCGGGTTCTAGTCGGCCGTGTTAGCACAGGGCGCTTGAGCCGGACCTAACCGCCGCGTCGCACGTGACAAAGGCTCTCTCGTGAGCCCAAGCCCCGGCGTGCCGCCGACGGCCTCAAAATGGCATGCCAGCCGCCCCGAAAACAACTACTTTCATGGCCGTGACCAATCGACCAACCCGTGGCGCCTGGTGGGTTCCCGGCGCGCACCTGCAGACTGCGTGGGCCCGCATCGCCCGGTCGCGCCACCTGGTCACGTTCGAACGCGAGGTGCTGAGGACACCCGACGATGACGATCTGGTTCTGGACCATGCCCCCGGTCCGCCGACATCGCCGCGCGTGCTGCTGCTTCATGGTCTCGAAGGCAGCGCGCATTCGTGGCACACCCAAGCGTTGGCCTTGTTGGTCAAGCGCGCCGGCTGGCGCTCGACAGCGCTGAACTTCCGTTCGTGCGCACGCGACCCAGAGCAGATCCAAATACGACTGCCCAACCGAAGGCCGCGCCTGTACCATTCGGGCGATACGGGCGATCTCGACTTTGTTGCCCGCACGATCGCGGCCCGGGAACCTGAAACACCGCTTTTCGCCCTGGGCTTCTCCCTGGGCGGGAACGTGCTGTTGAAGTGGTTGGGCGAAACGGGCGCACGAAGCCCGGTGCTAGCCGCCGCGACCATCTCCGTGCCCTACGACCTGGCCGCGGCGTCGCGACACCTCGAGCGCTGGGTCGGCCGCGCGTATGCCGCCCATTTCATGAAACGGTTGAAACCGAAGGCCCTCCGCCTGCTGGAACGTTTTCCGCGAGAAACCGCCCACGTCGATGCCGCGCGCGTCCGCGCCGCTCGCACGTTTCGCGAGTTCGACGACTGCGTGACAGCTCCGTTGCACGGATTTGCCAGCACCGACGAGTACTACGAGCAATCGAGTAGCCTCCGCCACCTGGCGAACATTCACGTACCCACCTTATGCATCAACGCCAAGGACGACCCTTTCTATCCCGCGTCGTCGATCGAATCAGCGCGACGCCTGGCCTCCAGTCGGGTGACGTTGGAAGTGACGTCTTGGGGCGGTCACGCCGGTTTCATCGCGGGACGATGGCCGTGGCGTCCCGTCTACTGGGCTGAGGACGAGGCAGTCGGGTGGCTAATGCGGGCCTGGCGGAAACAACCGGTTTGATCGCGCCGCGAAGGACGTCGCGTTCATCTATCGTGCCGCTGTTGCTTCCGCATCATGGCGGACGGCTGGTCCGGTTAACCGGCGCGGAGCCGCAAGAATGTCACAGACTCCCCCCTGAAAGCGGCTACCCTTCGTCTGCGAGGGTAGAAAGCAAATGTCCCAAACCATGTCCCTGCCGCACGAAGTTGCGTCCACTCCGCACGAGGTTGGGTCAACCGAAAAGCCGGCCGCCGAGGACGCCATCGAACTCGAGCAGCCGGGCCTGTACGTGAATCGCGAAATGTCGTGGCTGGCTTTCAACGAGCGCGTGCTCTCCGAGGCCGGCGAGGTGCACTGGCCCCTGCTGGAGCGGCTGAAATTCTTGGCCATCTATGCGTCGAATCTGGACGAGTTCTTCATGATTCGTGTCTCGGGCCTGCACGAGCAACTCGAGGCCGCGGTGATTGAGACCAGTCCGGACGGACTCAGCCCACGGGATCAACTGACTCGGATCGGACAAGCCATCCGACGTCAACTGGGCACGGTGTCCCGCATGTTGTCGATCGAACTTCTGCCCGCGCTGGCTGAGCGTGGCATTCATTTTCGCGACTGGGACTCCTTGGATGCGGGGACAATGCGTCTTGCACGCCAGTACTTCAGGCACTCGGTGTTCCCGGTGGTGACACCACTGGCGGTCGATCCGGGTCACCCGTTTCCGTTTCTCTCCAATCTGTCCCTGTCCCTGGCGGTTGAGGCGCGTGATCCCGAAACCGGTGAACGTAAGTTCGCTCGGGTGAAAGTACCGGAGAGCCTGCCTCGCTTCGTCTCCCTCGTGGATCTCGATCCGGGACGACAAGCCGCGATCGACCGTCCCGAGGAGCATCAGTTTCTGCCACTCGAACAGCTGATCGCCGCAAACCTGGACGACCTGTTCCCAGGGATGGAGATTCTCGGCTGTCATCCGTTCCGCGTCACGCGCGACATGGACATGGACATCCTTGAAGAGGAAGCGGACGATCTCCTTTCCATCGTCAACCGCGAGATTCGTCGGCGTCGTTTCGGCGCGTGCGTGCGTCTCGAAGTCGACGCCCGCATTCCGGGTCGCGTCCGTCGCTTCTTGATGGAGAAACTGGAAATAGACGAGGAAGATATTTACGAATCCGGGGGCCTCCTGGGGCTGGGCGCACTGATGTCGATCGCGCAACGGAATCGGCCCGACCTCCGCGATCCGCCTTTGGTGCAACGCACGCCGGCCGATCTGATTGAGCATCCGGATCTTTTCGCGGCGATTCGTGCTCGGGACATCCTCCTGCACCACCCTTACGATTCCTTCTCGTCCGTCCTCGAATTTCTTCGGCGTGCCGCCGATGATCGTCAGGTGGTGGCGATCAAGATGACGCTTTATCGTGCCGGCGCGAACGCCGAGGCGGTACGATTGCTGATTCACGCCGCGGAGAACGGCAAGGAGGTCGCTGTCTCGATCGAGATCAAGGCTCGCTTCGACGAGGAGACCAACATCGCTTGGGCTCAGGCGCTCGAGCGCGCGGGGGCTCACGTCTTCTTCGGTCATGCCGTTTCGAAGACCCATGCAAAGGTCGCCCTGGTGGTGCGTCGGGAGGACGATGGACTGCGTCGCTATGTGCATCTTTCAACGGGAAACTACAACGCCGGAACGGCCCGTCTCTACACGGATATCGGCCTCTTGACGGCGAATCCCGCGATTGGCGAAGACGTGTCCGAGCTTTTCAACTCGCTCTCGGGTTTCTCGAAGAAAGCCCAACACCGAAAGTTGGTGATGGCCCCGACGGCCCTGTCGGATGCTCTTGTCGCGAAGATTAGCGAACAGGCGGTTCTTGCCAGCGCTGGGCGACCCGCGCGCATTTTCGCGAAGATGAACGCGCTCGTCGACCCACGCATCATCCAGGCCCTCTACCGCGCCTCGATCGCGGGCGTTCCGATTGAACTGTGCGTGCGGGGGATCTGCTGCCTGCGACCAGGTCTGCCGCGCATATCGGAGAACATCCGCGTGTTCTCCATAGTCGGACGATTTCTCGAGCACGAACGCGTGTTCGTCTTTGGCCCGGCGGGCAAGGAAGAGTATTTCCTGTCATCAGCGGACTGGATGCCGCGCAATCTCCACCGACGGGTCGAGGTCATGTTCCCGATCGAAGCAGCGGCCCTGCGCGAACAGATCGATCATGAGGTCGTGGAACCGGCGCTGGTCGACAACTGCCGCGCTTACGACATGAACGTGGAGGGCGAATACACTCGCCGCTGCCTTCCCGAAGGAGCGACGGCCAAGGACGCACAGAATGAGGTGCTCGAACGAGTGCTCCGGCGGGGGATTCACATCGCCGACAAGTCCTGAGTCAGCCCCGATCCCGCTCGCGGCGGCTGGGTTGAATCGAGCCGCCGACCGGATTCACACGCAGCCTCCATGAGCGAACCGGCGTGACTCGGCGGCGAGCCGGCGCTACTTCAGTTCGCGACGCACTTGCCTGCGGGGTTGCAGCTGTTTGTGCCGGAGCATTGTGGGACGTCAGTCATGCGCTTCACCGGCAGGCAAAAGCCGAAGAGACCGCAAGACTGGCAGGGCTGGTCGCACGCGGATTGGCAGCAGACGCCGTCGGCGCAGAAGCCAGACATGCACTCGCTTGACGTGGCGCACATAACGCCCTGATTCTTTCCCGTCGGTTGGGCATCGGTCGGCCGGGCGTCCGCGGCGACGGAATCGGTGGTTCCCGCGTCCACCGGCATCCCACCACCACCGCGACCGCCGCTAACGGCGCCGCCACTCCCGCCGCGGGCGCCACCAGCGCCGGCCGAGCCACCGCTGCCCGGACGCCCGCCTGTGCTGTCCCCGATACCACCGGAGCCCCGTCCGCCAGTGCCACCGCTCGAGCCACCGCGACCCCCGGTTCCACTGGTGCCGCTGGTACCGCTTGCGCCGCTTGTGCCGCTTGTGCCGCCTACAGCGCCCGTGCTGCCCGGTCCGCCGTCATCGCCGTCACCCGACAAACCACCGCCGCCGTCAATCGCGCCCGTATCGCGTTCCGATGAGGCATCGGGAGACGCTCCATCGGGACACCCATTCTGATCGGGATCCGCGGCCGTTGGGCAATCGTCGATCACGTCTGGAACGTCGTCCAAATCCAGGTCGACGGGAATCCCGGTTTCCAAGGTCAAATCGAAGGCACCGTGGATTCTCGCATCGGGCGGTAGTCGCGCCACAGCGTCCAGGATTCTGGATCCGCTCAAGAGTCCACGAACATGGATCCGCAGCTGCCCCTGGCTGACGCCGGGCTGGATTAACACCGTGCCGAGGCCCTTGCCAGAAACCGCCACTGGCCCGAGCAGGCCCTCATCGGGAATTCGCGCGTTCTTGAACACGATGCCGACGTCATCGTAGACCGACACACGCAGCTCGTCGGGCGAAGGACTCGCGGCCCGAAGATACAGGGTCAACAAGAGCGCGCCAGCCTCGGGTACGTCCGCGGGCTTTCCACAGGCGATCGGACACGCGACGCCCCACGCCACCAGGAACATGATCCCCCACGCCCGCAAGCGGTGCCTTGTGTCGAACGGATGGGCCACGTCCATCCTCACGTATCCACCGTCCCGTTCACCGCCGTAGACTTCCAAGCGAGCCGTCGTGAATCGTGTTGGCGGCGCCCGGGGTCGACAGCAAAGCTACCGTGGTCGCCGCGCCGACCGCGACCGCCAGCATGGATCCCCAGAGCCACCACCGATGGTGCGACGAAGACGTCGCTCGGTCATTGGGGACCTGCTCGGACGGCTCCATCGGCGCTTCGGTCAAATCCACGCCGGCCGCTACACCTGTCCCCGCCGGCCGGGGCGGCTCGATCGCACGTGGTACCAAACTCGCCTGACCACCAGCCGCGGCGGAAACTTGCCCCCCCGGCCCGTCGCCCCCGCCTCGTTGAAAGCGCTGCTCGGTTGTTGGCTTGGCCCCGGGGCTTTGCACCGCGGAGGGTAAAGTCCGAGCCCTTTCGGTTTCCGCAATCAAATGATCCAGTTCCTCGATCAGCCCTCGCACCTCGGGCAAAAGCGGAGAATCCGGTGCCACCAATACGAATTTGCCGTAGGTGGCACGGGCCCGTTCCAAATCGCCCATCCGGCGCTGGCATTGCGCGATGTTGACCAGGAAGCCTGGCAGGGGCTGAACGTCATAGCCGGCTTGATACTCGGACAGGGCCTCGGCGTAGCTGCCGGCCGCATAATCGGCCTCGGCCTGGCGGAAGTGGGCGCGCGCGGCGCGGTCCGCTTCGGTGTCGGCGGCGCGCGCGTCGGGCGCGTGTCCAAGTAGCGAGAACAGGGATCCGGCAACCATCGCGGCCACGAGGAGACCGAACGACACACGACGACGCGGGTGCCGCGGACTATCCGCCACGATCGTGGACATCATCGGTGTCCGCCCCGCGTCGCGGCCTCCGCGAAGGGATCGATCGACAAACCACGGGTGATTCTGCCGACCCCGCCTGGTCCCGTGGCCTTGGTGCCCCTCGTGACTCTGGCGCCCCTCGTGACTCTGGCGTTCTTGGGACGGGGGGCACCGGGACCCCCGAGCGCGGGCGGCTTGGGGGAAACAACGCTCTGTTGTGCGAAGGGCGCGGCTGCCGCTTTTGATCCCGGCGCGCCGATCCCAGCGACACCCGCGACGACCGGAATATCGACCGTGACGGGGGGCGGGGTGAACGAGGGTCTTGGCTGGACCGCCGCAACGGTCGTCGTGCCTGCGCCGGCCCTATCGTGTGTCCGCTTCGGCCCGGAGGCCAGCGCAAGGACGCCGACCGACGCCAGCAGGCCGGCGGCAATCATTGCTTGCGTGCTCAATCGCAGATTCCGGACTGCCTGAATCACGCGCGGAATGGACCGCGATGCGTTCGACGCCAAAGAACGCCCCCGCGAAGGCGGCGTGGGGAGAACCTGCGTCGCCGATGGTGTCGCGGTCGGATCGAACGCGAGCAGCTCCGGCGAAGCCATCGACAAGGCGATGTGCGCGGCGCTCGGCGCCGACCCGAACAGCTCGTTCAGGAACGCCGGCAGCATGCGCGATTGGTACTTGGTCTCGCCCACCACGACTTCCAAGTCGTCGGCCAGCGCCTGTCCGGTGGCGTAACGTTCGTTCGGATCGCGCGCCAGCGCTTTCAAGACGATCTGGTCCAGCAAGGCGGGAACCTCCGACCGGAACGCCGACGGGGCGGGGATCGGCTTGTCGAGCACACTGCGCATCTTCTCGACCTCGGTTTGGCCGTGAAACAAACGGCGTCCGGCCAGCATCTCCCAGAGCACGGCCCCCAGGGAGAAGAGATCGACCCGACCGTCCTGCGGCCCTTCGCGCAGCCTCTCGGGCGCCATGTAACACAACTTCCCCTTGAATGAGCTTGGCTCGCTCTCTTCGGAATCCATCTCGCCGATGGCTTGCGCGATGCCGAAATCGAGCAACTTCACGCCACCGGTGCGCAGGCACATGATGTTCGCGGGGCTGACGTCGCGGTGAATGATGTGCAGTGGCTGTCCGTCGGGGGACGTCAGCGCGTGCGCGTACCCCAGCCCAAGCGCCACCTGTTGAGCCACGTGGGCGGCAATCGGAATCGGAAACGGCCGTTGCCGTTCGCGAAGCGAGCGGAAGATCGCCAATAAATCTCGGCCGCGCAGCAGCTCCATCGCCAGGAAGTAACTGCCGTCCACCTGTCCGAAATCAAAGACCTGAACGACGTTCGGATGGTGCAGCAGAGCGGATATTCGGGCTTCGTGTACGAACATCTCGATGAAGTTCGCGGCTCGGGCGCGGTCCGACAAGATACGCTTGACCACCAGATCGCGGCGGAACCCCTCAGCTCCCGGCACCACGGCCCGGAACACTTCGGCCATTCCGCCCGCACCCATCCTATCGAGTAGGACGTATCGTCCGAATCGTTGTGGTGCCTGTATTGTGTCCATGCCTCCCGCCGAGGGCAGTGCATCGACGGATCGAGCCTGAACATTGAGGGCGCCTTGCGACGGCATGCCCATCGGCCCCGCGCGCGGCGTCACGCACCGCGTGCTCAGCCTTCCAAGCGAGAAACGTGCAACCCGTCCTTGGAGATCATCCTCTCGGCCAGCTCCACGATTCGCGCGTGATGCGTGAACAAAACCACCTGGGTTCCCCTGGCGTGTTCCGCCAGGACGCGCAAGCTGCGCCGGCTCGCTCGTCATCGAAGTGGATGAGAATGTCATCCAGGATCAGAGACAAGGGCTCAGCGCTTATGGTCGCTTCTTGGATATTCATGACCTTCACAGACTGAGTCTGGGATGGTCAATTTTGCCGTCAAGCTCAACAGTTTTGAGTCTCGGATCCGCACCCTCCCCGGTCACAGCCCGATCGTCTTCAGGCCCTGTTGCCACGGCAATACGTCGATCCCGTCGATCTGGCGGGCGTCATCCCCCATGTACAGGACCAGCGCCTGGTGCCGCTTGCCGTGAAAATCGGCGAATGCACGCAGACCACGGAGTGCGACCGGGGCGACGTTGCGCGAAGCCTTGAGTTCGATCGCCCAGACTTCACGCCCAATTTCTACGATGAAATCGACCTCGGACCCGTGCTCCGTCCGATACGACGAAACGCGAATATCCAAGTCAAGTGCGGCGGCGCTGGCCGTGATTTGGGTGAACACCAGATGCTCGAAGAGAGCACCAATACGATCAGCGGAAACGTCGAAGGCGCCCAGGAGGCCGTTGCGGACTCCGACGTCGAAGAAGAAGAACTTGGGGTGCTGGACCAGGCGTCGCGAGATGCTCTTCGTGAACGGATCCGCGCGCACAACGACCAGGGTGTCTTCCAGTATCTCGAAATAGCGCACGGCGGTCTGTCGGGACACTTGTGCCGCCTGCGCAATCTTGGAGAGATCCAAGTGGTGCCCGGCCCACTCAGCAACGGTCGTCAATACTCGGGCAAATCCCTCAAGATTGCGGGTCAAGCTTTCCGCCTGGATCTCTTCTTTTAGGTAGGTTCCCGCGTACGAACGAAGGGTCTTTTCACGCGTGGCACGATCGGGTTCCGTGAGCACCCCGGGCAACGTGCCGGTGCTTAAGGCCTGACGGGTGTCCAGTCGATGGTCGACTTCGAGGCTTGCGATCGGTCCCAGGCGGTATGTGTGGATTCGGCCTGGCAGCAGATTGGCACCTCCGCGGCGGAGCCTTCGCGCGCTGGATCCCGTCAGGAAGAACCTCACATGATTGTCGGGACGGTCCAGGATCGCCTGCAGTGTATTGAGCAGGCTCGGCAACCGCTGCACCTCGTCGATGAGCACCGTCGCCGCTTTTCCATTGCGCACCAAGGGGGCAAGGCGCTCATCGAGCTCGCGCGGATTACCGGCGAACTCCAGGTACGTCGATTCGTGCGCCAGGTTGAAGGTCATGGTTGGGCCCAGCGCCGCGATCAGGGTCGACTTTCCCGTCTGCCGTGGGCCCAACAGTAGGACACTCTTCTTCGAACGCGCGAGGATCGCCGCCAGACGTCTTGGAAGCACGAGGTTATATTACCGCGTAATTTAACCGCATACCAATCAGCACGTCCTACCCCTCGCCATGATCGCCTCGTCCCATCAAGTCCTTCGACCAGTCCCGAGCCACCGGAACCCAGGTAAATCCTCTGGGGGGCGCTACTCGTAGTGCGTCCACATTCGCTCGACGAATACGCGGTTTCGCGTCTTGTCGATGCGATAGACCAGCCGATGCTGGATGTTGATGCGTCGCGAATAGAAGCCCCCCAAATCGCCGACCAGTTTTTCGTATGGAGGGGGAGACCGGAACGAATCTTCTTGCAACAGATCCAGGAGAGCGTCGGCCTTCGCGCGCAGCCCAGCTCGTTCGATCTTGACGGCGTCCTTCTTGACGTGCTTGCCGAAATAGAGGGACCAGCTCACCAGGGACGCTTCCGGGAATAGGAGCGAACGGGCGTTTTCTTCGCCGCCATCAGCGAGTCCTTCACTCCAGGCACCCCAAGCAGGTAAAGCGTCTCCTGCATGGCCCGAAAGTCCTCCTCCGAAACCAGGACGCCGTTGTGACGACGCCCGGTGATCTGGATGGGCTCGTGATACTCGGCCGCCTGATCGAGCAGCTTGAAGAGATTCGCGCGGGCCTCGGTGGCGGTGAGGGTGGTGACGGGCTTCATCGTCAAAGCGTACGTGATTACGTACGCCCATTCAAGGGGGCCCCCGACCCCTTTCCCGAGGGCCGATCAGGTCAAGGCCGCGCGCGGCGTCACCGTGCCCGCGCAAGAAGGCGCCGCGAAGCCCTGACCCACCACCCGCGCCCCGAGGGGAAAAGGAGCCGTCCCGTTCCGTTGTCGCGCCGGGGGGGGCAGCGGACCGGCGGTGCGCGCCGCCCCGCCCCCCGGGCGCCGAGTCCCGTCAAGAGGGCGGCAGTGCCACCATCAGGACCGCGAGACACATTTCGTTGCGCGTTCCCCACCCCGGCAACACCGGTTGGGTGTCGCTCATCGTATTGTACTCTTCAGTCCGGGCGGCAGGTCCGTAAGTAGTTCAAAGACCCTGTGGGCGTGTCGAGGGCGGCCCGAAGCTGGGGATCGGGGTTGAACGGGGCCTCGGGACGGGCGGTGGACGACACGAACCGGAGGTGATCGGGAGCATTTTCGGATATCGGCCGGCCGCCCACGGACCTAACCGCTTCGGCACATCATTCGGTTCTCACGAAGTCCAGATGGTAGGCAGCGCTACCGCTGAAGAACACGTACATCCCCTGCAAGACGCTCGTATCGGTCGCACCGCACGACGCGAACAGGCTGGCCAGATCGACATCAACGGTCGTCGTGGTGCTGGAGTTGATCCAGCCAAAGGCCGTCTGGCACCATGTCCAGCCGCCGCCAACCTGAACAGCGACACTTTGTGATGTGCCCGCCGACGTGGTGGCGATGTCCAGCTTGATATGCTTGATGTTCGTGAGGCTGACGGCCGTGGTGAAAGTGGGGCCAAACCAACCGCCGTCCGCCGTTGTCACTTGTAAGCTGTGGGTGCCATCGGTGGCGAAGTCCGTGCTCTGAGCGACCGTCCCCGCATTCGTCTGCCAGTTGGCCGAAGCCCACGTGTCCGTCCCGTCTTCGAAGCTGTACAGGGTGTTGGGGTCACCCTTCACCGTCACAATCAGGCTGGCCGCGTTCGAGACGCGACCACGCGTGTCGCTGACCGCGTAGGGCGTGGATGACCGGCCTGAGAACCCGGCCGCCGGGGTGAACAGGATGTTCCCACCGTCCTGCGCGGTGTAGGTGCCTGAGGCGGTCACGATTTCCCCTTGCAGCCCCGGCGTCACGGGATCCAGGTCGAGCGACCCAAGGTCGATGGTCGCGCCACCGTAGGTGATGTCGTTGGCCGTGACCGCCGCGATGGTGACCGGCGTGTCGTGCTGGGTGGAGGCACTGTCATCGTCGGCGATCGGAGACCGGTCGAAGGGCGGATGGCGTTCCTCCATCCGGGCGAAGTTCGTGAACGCGGCGCAGACGGGGCTCGGGCAATAGACCGTGAAGCCGTCATAGTCGGGATACAGCGTCCCGTTGTCTTGCTTGCCAGACAGAAGCCAATAGAGCGCGCCCCCGCCTTCGTCTTCCAGGATCGTGTCTGTCCACTGCTTGTAGACAGGGTTGCGCGTGGCCTTGTCGAGCCAACCAAACTCACCGAGGAGCACGCGCTCGTGAATCTGGCGACCATCGTCGATATGACGTCGAATCCACTCGGCGCCCCAAGCCGCGTCCTTGTTCCAGTAGTCGGGGTAAAGGTGAAACGACATCGCATCGATCGCCGGCAGGCTGGCCAGCGCCACGGTGTCGACCCCCTGACTGCAGTTCTCGGTCCAGTCACTAGCGCCCGGATTGCAATAGAACCCCTCGTCGCCCGTGGATACCAGGTGCCGCCTGTCGATGTGCTTGACGAACTTGCTTGCCTCGTCGGCCCAGGCGAGCAATGTCTGCGTGTTACACGTCGAGGATTGGGGATAAACGCCCCCGCCGCTACAACGCGGTTCGTTGGCCAACTCCCAAGCCATGATGGTTGCGTCGTCCTTGTATTTGATGCCGGTGTAGATGTTGGTGTGATTCAAGAGGTGCGCGATCCAATCGTGATACCACCCGCGAATCGTGGGATCGCTGTAGAACTGATCGTGATATTGGCCGCCGAGCCACCGCACGTACTGGTCCATACCCCCGAACGGATTCCAGTTGTTCACAAAAGGGATGATCACCTTGAGGTCGAGGAGGCCGGCCTTGTAGATGACATAGTCGAGATGCGCGAGGCCGGTGTCGCCGTCGTTGAACGCCGGGGTCGTTCCGTTCCAATAGTGAAAGTAGACTCCGTTGTGGGTGCTAGGGTCCACCGAATTCGAGCCGTCCTGGTTGCCGATATCCATGGCGCCCCAGAACCGCACGACGTTGAAACTGGCGGCGGCGGCGGTGTTCAAAAGATCGTCCACCATGACTTGCGAGACGTACATCGGGTAGTAGTTGCTGGCACCAGCCACGCGAAACCGGGTGCCGTGGTGAAAAAGTGATCGTCCCGTGCGTCGAACAAAGTGGTGGCCACGCGCATCGACGGTGGCGTCCGGCTCGGAGTGTGCAATTGTCGAACTGGGTGACATGAATAGAACTGCCACTAGACCGGTGCAAGACGCTGTTACCAAGGGTCTGGACATGCTGTGGATTCCTTTCGGGCGCCCCGGACCATCGCGAAGCACGCGGATGGGACAGACCCCGCGACATCGGGCAGCAATGCGCGTTCCAAGAGGCCCACTCGGGAGCAGTCCAAGAATCTCTAAGAATTTCGGGGACGCCCGGTCGTTGGAACCCGGCCTCGCACGCGTGGATAGGTGTTGGCGACGCAGATTGAGCAACGGCAGGAAGCAGATTGTGCAACGGCCGCACGACCTGCGCGGGTCGTGTCTCGATGATACAGAGCTCGCGCACGTTTCCAGGCCAAGAGTACGACGAAAGCAGTTGGGCGGCGCCCTTTGACAGTTCTTGAACGGGTCTCCAGTGTTGCGTCGAAAAGACCTCGATGAGGTGGCGCGTGATCGCCAGAATGTCTTCAGGTCGCTCCCTTAACGACGGGATATCAATCTCGATCACGTTCAGTCTAAAGAACAAATCTAGCCGAAAACGGCCAGTTTTGACGTCCTCTTCAATCTTGCGATTGGTTGCCGCAACGACTCGGGCGTCGGTCCGTAAGCAGTTCAAAGACCCTGTGGGCGTGTCGAGGGCGGCGCGAAGCTGGGGATCGGGGCTGAACGCGGCCTCGGGACGGGCGGTTGATGACGCGAACCGGAGGTGATCGGGAGCATTTTCGCCTTGGAGGGCAGACGGATGCCTTTCCGACGGCGGGCGGATTGTTTCGGGGGGCGTGGAGGTTCTGCCGGTCTGGGAGTCCGCCTACGCG
>JADGRC010000256.1 GCA_017881245.1 Pseudomonadota bacterium | reverse complement strand
TCATCGGCGAGCCACGCTTCATCGCCTGCACACCGTACGGCATCATGAAATTGATCGAAGAGGCGGGCACCACCGTGCGCGGTGCCACCGCCGTGGTGGTCGGTCGCTCGAACATCGTGGGCAAGCCGGTCGCGGTGCTGCTGACCAACGCGGATGCGACGGTGACGGTCTGCCATTCGAAGACCAAGGACCTGCCGGCGGTGATCGGCGGCGCGGATATTCTGGTGGCGGCCATCGGTCGCCCCGAGATGATTCGCGGCGCCTGGATCAAGCCGGGCGCCACGGTCATCGATGTGGGGACCAATCGTTTGCCAAACGGCAAACTTGTAGGCGACGTGGAATTCGCCGCCGCGGTCGAGCGGGCAGGGGCCATCACGCCGGTTCCTGGCGGGGTGGGCCCCATGACCATCACCATGCTTCTCGCCAACACCCTCGAATCCGCGCGCCGCCGGGCCGGCGCCTAACCCTCGCCGAGACGCCGCAAGGCCCAGGGGAGCCACGGCCGATCGGAGCCAGAATCCGCTGGTAATCGAGTCGCGGCGATGCTTCAGGGGGTGTCGATCACCAGCACCCAGTCCGAAAATCCCGAACCGTTGTCGCCTGGCGGCGTGAGAACCTGGGTTCCGGAGTTGGCGAGAGCTGTTGCAATGTCGGTGTAGGACGCGGAAGCCGGGTTGTACCAGCGGGCTCGCCCCAAACCTCCCAGCGCGGACATGTCCACGGTGATGGTGCCCGAATGCGACGGCGGCACGTAAGCCAGAAGGAGCGTACCGTTTGGTGTCGCCGCGGCAGCGACGTAGTCGGCGCTTTGGGGATTTTCGGTGCCTCCACCCTGGGTGATCAGCGTCTTCATTCCGTCCAAACCAGATGGAACCAGGTCATACCAGGGAACGCTTCGAACGAAGGCGTTCAGGCGCGCCATGTCCTTGGCGCCGGGTGAGTCGAGGTTCGACTTCCAATTCGGGGTAAAGGGCCAGAGGTTCTCGTTTCCAAAGAACAGGCCGCCGATGTCGGACAACATCGACCACCATTGAAACCTGCGATCCGGCTGCCCTTGGGTGTTGGAGTTGTTCTCGTAGTAGTTCTCGAGCTCGTACGCGGGCAGCGCCGGCGTATTAGCGTACCCGCTGCGGGCGAATTGGGCCGCGGCGGTGTTCGAGTACACACCTTCTAGATTGAACGAGCCGGCCGTAAACACGAGATCCGTCGAGAGGCTTCCTCGCGACCAGTGAGCGGTGCGCAGAGTCGATTGCTGCCCGGTGATGGAAAGCGTTCCGGCGAGCACGTTATTGACTGCGTTCTTCTGCGAAGTGGTGAAGACTCCGCCGTTGCCGGCGTTGTTGCCGTAGTCCCCACCATAGACCCAGACTATGTTGGTCGACGACTTGTATCTATTCGCGATCCATGTTGCATAGTTCCACAACTTGGACTTGGTCGCGTCCGCCCATGGCTGTCCCGAGAACCCTCCCGCGCCGACGATCGCGTCGTTGGCGACCATCTCGCTCATCCATCCTTCGTCGCCGCCCGCGTAACCCACGTATGCGGGCCACATCAGGACGAGCACGCCCTTCTTCTCGCACAGCGAGACGTACGCGTCGACGTTTTTCCAGTAGGCTTCGTTCGGGAAAGTGAAGTCCGGCGTCTGGTTGTTCACGTTCGAATATGGGTCCGCGCCAAATTGGCTGGAATTGCCGTTCGCAGAGCTCGTTCCGTTAGGCGATCCGGTGTACGCATTTCCGTCGAGGCGCTGGGCGAACGGCAGATCGCCAGCAAGGTTTTGGGGCGGCTTTTTCTGGGTGAACTTGTGTTCGATGGCTTCGAACAGCACGGCGTCGAAGCCGCGCCTGACTCTGTCATCGAGGTACGCTGCTTGATCGGTCGCGCTCAGATTGAAGGGCGCCTCCCAGCCTGCGTCACCAAGAATCGGAAACGGATGGCCCTTGCTGTCCACCAGATACCTGCCATTCGCCGAGGCTTTTAGCGGAAAATTCGGCAACCCACCAACGGTCCCACCCGTGCCTCCGGTGCTCGGCGTGCCTCCAGCGCTCGTCGTGCCTCCGGTGCTCGGCGTGCCTCCTGTGCTCGTCGTGCCTCCAGTGCTCGGCGTGCTGCCGGTGCTTGTCGTGCCGCCCGTCCGCGCCGCGCTCGTCCCTCCGCTCCCGACGACTCGGCCCGTCCCGCTGGCGCCTCCGGTCGACGACTGGGAGGAACCGCCCACTCCTGCGTTGGCTTCGCCTCCGGTTCCTCCCGTAGATTCCGGCGGTGAAGACCCACGCGAACAAGCGGCGCCAACGATCGCTGCGACGAGCCAAACCCTGGAGCAAATGGTCGCAGCGGCGCTAGTCATTGGTTCAGGATAGCACTGGGGTTCCTAAGGGGAGGGCCGCTGCCCTTGTCCGCGATGAATCCTCCGCACTACTCTCCGCCACGAATTCGCCGCAAGGCCCAGGCCGCGGCCTCGGCTACCTGCGGGTCGGCATCGCCGCGCAGGCGATCGAGGAGCTCGCGCGCTTCCTGGACCTGATGCCTATTCATCGACAGGCACGCATTTCTGCGCAGGCCGTGGTAGCCGATGCGCCGCATGGGTGTGCCCAACGCAAGCGCGTCGGACTCGGCCTCGGAGAGGGCTGCGATCTGTGCGGCGGTCATGTGGCCAAGCGGGCGCGGGGCTTGTCGCGGGTCGGCGGGCGGAAATTCTCCGCGGTTGAAAGG
>JADGRC010000255.1 GCA_017881245.1 Pseudomonadota bacterium | reverse complement strand
CGACGAGGTACTTCGCCCGCACCGAACGGCCGCCTCCCAGCTCGACGTCGACGCCGGTGTCGTCCTGGGCAAAGGCCGTCACCTCACGTTCGCGATAGATCGGTACCGCCAGCTCGTCGACCCACGCGGCCAGTGTGCGTTCGATGCCCTCCTGCCCGAGCGCGAGCCCGTAGTTGTGGCGAGTCGGAAAGTCGCTGATGTCGAGAGGGATCATCGCGAAGCCCGCGACCTGCATCACCTTCCCTTGCGAGAGGAAACGATCCGCGATTCCACGCTGATCGAGCACCTCGATCGTGCGTGAATGCAGACCGCCTGCGCGTCGGCCGGCGACGTCTTGGTTGGCGCGCCGCTCGACAATGGCGACGTCAACCCGCGCCAACGCCAGCTCGCCCGCCAACATCAGCCCCGTCGGACCTCCTCCAGCGATCACCACTGCATGCTTCGTCACGGCCACAGTGCGTGCGGATTCGTCGTGCATTTCGATCCTATACAGCGCGCTAGTCGCCCCGCTCAATTACTCGGTGGACGACGAAAGAAACCGCGGCCTTCGGACGGCGGGTTTCTTCATTTTCACCCAAGGTGATCGGGAAGGAGCGGGAACACGCGGTGGAGCCGTACCCTAGCGCCAGTGCGGCGGGTAGGTGCGCTCGTAGCCCGGGAGCGCCTCGACTCGCACCAGCCACGCCGCAAGCGCGGGATACTTCGTCGAGAACGGCGTGAGGCCATGCTCGAACGCGGAGGCCGCCGGTTTACCCGCGGCGCGAAGAAGCGACTTGACCAGGGGGAACACGGCGATGTCGGCCGCCGAGATCGCCTGCGTGGCGAGCCAATCGCGATCGCGCAGGGCAGCCTCCAGTCGCGTGAGCTCGTCTCGAATCGTCGGCAGCGCCGCGCGCACCTGGTCGGCCTTCTCAGTGGCGGCGTCGCCGTAGATCGGCAGGATGAAAGACTCCATCGGCTGCTCGAGGTACGACGCGGCTTCGCAGATAACGCGCCAGATAGCTCCGGTCTCCTCGGCGGAAATTCCGAAGAGCGGGGTCTCGGGGTACCTACGTTCGAGGTAGGCCATGATGGCGATCGATTCGTAGACGACGTAACCGCCGTCCCGCAGCGTCGGAACCTGCCCGCGGGGGTTGATCGCGAGGTACTCGGGCGTATGGAGATCGCGCTTGGAGAACTCGAGACGGTGTGATTCGTACGGGAGCCGCTTTGCCTCCAGTGTCAGCAGAACGCGCCACGCGAAAGGGCTGCCACTAATCCAGAAGACCTCGATCGCCACGCGCGTCTTCTACAACAATGGGCTATTTCTTCCCCCCGCCCTTGTCCCCCTCCATCACCACGTCCCATTTCCCTCGCACGTCCATCGACAACACACAGTCCGCCCCTGCTTCGCAGCGGGTCGCGTGCTTCGTCTTCCCGGTGAACGCGAAGAAGGATCCGGGCGGGAGCTTCTGTTCTTTGCCGTCGACGGTGAGGGCGAGGGTCCCGGTCACGACGGTACCGGAGTGATTGGCGCTGTGGTGGTGAAGGGGGGCCGCGAAGCCTCCCGCGAACTTGAGGAAGAAGTGACTCGGCCCCTTGCTGGGATCGCCATCAACCGGTGCGATTTGCAAGCCGGTCATGCCTGGAACGTCACTCCACTTGACGTCGGCCGCGGGGATGAGGATCGCGCCGCTGGCCTTCGCGCCTTTGTCGGCCGCCGGGGCGCGAGACGTGAACGACGACAACCCAAGGAGCACCACGAAAGCCACTCCGAACGTATTTTTCTTCACTGTCATATCTCCTTTGTGTTTGAACCGCGCCACCCCGGACGTTCCGGAACGACGAGAGACGACATCTACCATCTAGTAGGTAGTCTAGGCAAGACGGGAGGTTCTCACCAGTCGCGCGTCGATGGGCTCGGCAGCGCGCCGGCGTGGATGGTAAAGATCGACTCGTGCCACCGATCCCCCGCGCGAACACAGCGGACCGCATCCTCGACGTCGCCGAGCGACTCGTTCAGGTCCACGGATTTAACGCCTTCAGCTATGCGGACATCTCGGCGGAACTCGGCATCCGCAAGCCGAGCCTGCACCATCACTTTCCGACCAAGGCCAGGCTCGGCAGCGCGCTCATCGCGCGCTATCAGGATCGATTTCGCGAGGCGCTGGCCGGAATCCGTCGGGACACCGACGACGCGCCCACTCGGCTCAAGGCGTACGGACAGCTCTACGGCAAAGTCCTGCGGAAGAAGCGCATGTGCCTGTGCGGCGTCCTGGCGGCCGACTTCGAGACGCTGCCCCGCCCGATGCGCGCCGGGGTACTCAGTTTCTTCGCCGTCAACGAAGAGTGGCTCACGAACGTGTTGGAGGAGGGGCGCCGGGCCAAGACCCTTCGTTTCGAGGGCCGGGCCGCCTCCATCGCGGCGTTCCTCGTCAGCTCCCTCGAAGGTGCCATGCTGCTGGCGCGTTCCTACGGCAAAGTGTCGAGGTTCGATTCGGTCGCGACGAAGCTCTTCGGGGACCTGGCCGCAGTGTGTCTGCGGACTTAGAACGTCAGGAAACGTCAGAAATCGTCGAGAAACGCCTGGTTTTGGCGCAGCAGAACCAGAATTTGTTGGGCGGGGTAGGGGACGGTCGGGCTGAGGTGTGCAGGCGTTGCCTCGAGCGCAAACCCAACGAGGGGGCCCGTTCACAGGTAGCGGCGGACGCGCGCCTTGTATCGCAAGTAGGGCTCGCCGAGGCGCACTGTCAGATATGCCTCTTCGGGAACGACCGCAATGAAGTGAATGATCGCCAGGGCGGGCGCCGCGAAGACGACCACCCAGATGTTGTCGAGGGCGATCCCAAGGGCGACCTGAAACAACGCCATGCCTACGTACATCGGGTTGCGTGAATACCGGTAAGGGCCGCGGGCGATCAGTTTCTCTGAGGGAGTCCACGGCGCTGGGTTTTGACCCGACCGTTTGAAAAGGGACAACGTACTGGCCAGCACCGCCAGCGCAACGAGTCCGACAACTACTGCGGAGAGCGCGCGCGACCGTATTCCGGTGAATGCGTCGTATGGCCACACGCGCTGGGCCAGAAAACCAAGTCCCAACCAAGCAAGATAGACCATCGGAGGTGGAAACCGCACCCGAGCGCCGCCTTGATCGTTCTCGGTGTGGTTCATCGGTGCCCCCTTCCCGGTATTTCTGCCCTGACTTCATCACGGTCAACCTGCTCGCGACGCGCGGAGCGCCGGGCTGTCCTCGATCTAGGCAACCATGGCGCTGTCGCAGAAAGGGTGCCGAGTTCCCGGCGACGCGTCAAACGCGCCAACGCGGTCGAATTTCCTCGCGGCACGAGCTAACCTTAGAACGTGTTTGAGAGCGTCGTACTTCTCGCCGGCTTGTTGGTTGCGCCCTCGCCAAGTCGACCGAATCTGAATCTTCCTCAGAGTTTTCTTGCACCACCATCCCGGAATTTTTTGGCGCCGCTACCGCTGCCCGTCACAGCCCATGGGTGGCCGCCGTGGATGTTTGGAGATCCGAACAGGAATTACCCCACGCGGAGTGGCAACCACGGGGGACATTTCCATTTCGCCAGTCCGTCTTTTTCCGGCCACCGGGCGGGCTGCCGCCGGTAGCAAGCTCACGTTTGCGCCGTTGAGGCGCTCCCCGTCCGAGCGCCCGCGTGTAGGCCGGCGCGCGAGTCGCAAGCGTTCGCGAAAATGCCGGAGCTCAGCCAATGCCTCCGGGCCCACGGACTCCGCTTCCTTCTTCAGTTTCTTCATGAACGCGCTGAACCTGGTCGCCCTCAGTCAACCCGTGTGGGGGCTCAAACGAATATCGTCAAACCCTTGTCCGAAGCGGCCACATTAGGCGCGTCCTTGAGGGCGTGCTGGCGCCAGGTCTGCGCCTCCGCGTTCTGGCCGGGCAAGTGCGTCATGAGGTCGGCATGTCGAGCGACGACCAGGAGATCTGGGCGGAGCGCGAGATTGACGACGCTGTGCGACCCGTGGCCGTTAGAGCCGCCCTCGATACGCAGATCGTGGTGCGAGGGCTCCTGGGCATCCGTAGCAGCGCGGCATGGGGGCAGGATCCGAGGTCCGGTTTGCTCATTGCCGGGCGGCGGCCTAGATCTACAAGATGGGACACGCTGCGGAATCCCGGAAAGCAGAGGCCGCACGGCCGGCCTTGCGTCCCTCCGTTCCCTTGGACGATCTCGCAGCGAGGCAGGGCGTTCATCCAGCTGAAGACCTGGACGCCCTGGCGGCGCGATGGCCGGCGGATGACTCCTCAGTACGGAGAACGATGCATGTCCGGCGCTATTTGCCCCGCTGCCGTCGTGCCTCTCCAGCGTGTTGATCGGGGCCGTGGCTCTCGGCGGCGCCTGCGACGGAGACACGTTCTGTGCGAGTGGGGACTGTGAGGCACAGATCTGCGTCCAGCGTCCTGCGCCCCCGTGCGACGCCTGCCCCGCGGGCCAATACTGCGCTCCCTCCGGCTGCACGGCGACCGTTCCGTCTGCCGGCGCCTGCACGGACAGCCCCATGTGCGGAGACCGGGCGGCCTGCCTCGGCGGTGCATGCGCGCCGCTGCTCGTGGATGGTGCCTCGTGCACGAGCGGCCGCAACTGCGCAAGCGGGACCTGCTCGAATCTCCTGACGTCGGGAAGCGGAGCGGTCTGCCGCGGCCGACGGTGCCAGGGCACATGAACCCCAGCCTTCGGATTCGGACGCGGGCGCCGCTGGTCGCGACCCTCGCCCTCCTGATGGCGATGCTCGTCGCGCCCCGGTCGGTCCGGGCGTGTCCTCCCGACGTCAGCGATCGATACGACAAGGTCTTCAACGTCGGGGTGAGCGTCGGATTCTCGATGCTCCGGCGATTCGCCTTCACGTACGCGCTGGATCTTCGAGTCGGTAACGGGCCCTTCATCGGCTGGGCGCGGATCGAGGGCCACGGCCTCGAGTACGCTCGATACCTCGCCGGCCTCAAGGCCTTTCACCCGAGCACGGGGGCCGAGGTCGAGACGGGCGTCGCGCTCAACAGCGCCCACGCCGGTGGCGACATCGGGCAGGCCTGGGGTCTTCACCTCGCCGCCGGCCGCTGGAATCCGGCGACGGAGGGGCTAGTGCAGGGAACGATTCCCCTGGTGGGAGATCGCAAGAACTACGACCTCGGCATCGCCGCCTTCGTCGCCGTTCCGGGCAACTGGCTCTACGCAATAGGCTGCAATGGCTGACGGTCCGTTGAGATGGCTCCGAGCTGAGGCCTGCCATCCCCGACCGACGGCGAAACCCAAGGTCCCTCCGCTGCAGCAGACTGGCTCAGGGCGATCCGTCTCCGACCTCGTCGCACGGAGAGCTTCTTCATCGAGCCCCTCGCCTTTCCGCAGACCCGCCAGCAGGAGAACCTGATCTGGCGACCGTGCCGCCTCGCCGACGGCTGGTACGGCCTGCGCTGCTTCCGGTTCCTCGGCCTGACGACGTTCGGCCAACAGACCGTCAGCAGCGGGCTTCGATGGGAGCCATCCCGAAGGCCAGAAACTCGGCTAGTCAGAGCGCTGCCCGTGTCGGTGCTATTGGTAGAATCACCGGGACCGCCGATCGTCCGGTCACGCTGGCGTTCGTACTCCGTGACGGCCTGCGCGATGGCGTCGTCGAGGCACCGGTTGAAAGTACTGAACTCGTCCGCAGAGATTGAAATCGCTCGTGCTTCTCTCGCAAGCGGCGCGAGCGATCTGGCCAAACGACGGCGAGGCCGCCTCGGGGGGCCAATCACGCGATCCTCCCCGTTAGACACCGGCTCAGGGGTTCGCATGTTCCCGAGAGAGTGACGACGGGGAAGCATGATTGCTCGATTCCCCGCTTTCTGCGTCATCGGCGGAACCCGCGCGCAGCTCCTTCAGGCGCTGTCCCAGGTCTTCGCGCAGCTCCTGTCCGGACTTTGGCGCTAGCAGCAGCGCAACCCCCGCGCCGCACAGCAAGCCGATCCCCAGCATGCCCAGGCTACCCAGCATTCGAACGCTGGCCGTCGGTTTTGTGGTCAGTCCCAAGATCCCCAAGAAATCGTTCTTGTTCATATCCTTGATGTCGGAAAGTCCCATGATTGAGTCTCCTTCGTTGTCATTCAAAATGTGATGTCCCGCAATGGGTCATGTCGCCTTGCCGTTCGATTGGGCGTGGGAGCCAGTCTTTCGCCGACCCGAGATCTCGTCACCGGACGCGGCGATAAATCCCTGGGTGAGGCCCACGATTCCGTGGGTCACGAAGGGCAGCACCGCGAGCCGAAGGGCCACCTTCACTCCGGTCGCCAACAGGCGCGCGGTCAGGGGCGAAAACAGTCCCCCCGCCAGTACGTAGCCCGTGGCCACGGCAGCCGCAGCCGATCGGCCCGGGTGCGCGCTGGCCTCTCCCAAGACGGCGGACCTCCACGCCAGGGCCCGCCGAGGCCAGGACTTAACGCCGCTAGGCGTCTCAACGATCGCTATTGTCGCGCGTCGCCGACTAGGGTTAGGCATGACGGGCCACCTTGGCCAGAATGAACCCGATCGCGAACGCGCCGACTAGAACCGCTCCAGGGTTCTTGCGGGTGAATCGCTGAACCTCTCCGCCCCATCCGGCGAGGGCCTTTTTGACTTCGGTCACCCGTTCGGGCAGTTCGTCGGTGTGGCGTTGGATCTGGTCCACAACATTCGCAACTTGAGTCTTGAGTGCCATCACGTTCTCCTTTTTCGAATTCATCGAAGCAACGTCTCTTCAAGGGCCATGCCATGCGGTACCGCAAACCAAAGGCGAATTCGCGCCGCCCGTCGAGGACGAAGCCACCGCACCGTAACGCGGTCCGGGCGCTGTTACCCGTGCGCAACTAGGTTAGTCGTCGCGGCCAGTACCGCGCCACGCGCATCAGCGACTACGATCTCCGGCAGTCTCGCCTCACCCGTCTCGCCCGCGCCGTTCGCGCCGTCTCCCGCCGCGAATTCGGAACCAGCGGCCACTCGCCCGTCATCGTGGAATTTGATCTGGCCTCGCCCGCGGAATTTTTTCGGGCGCGGCAGGGGAGCGAGCGTGCCGCCGTAGTAACACGGTGGGCAGCCCCGGTTACGCCCTCAAGGCGAGAAATCGGGCGACAAGCCGTAGCGCGTGTTTTCAGGGATCGCGCGCAAACAGTCGTGTCGCGATTCGCCTCGCGACAATGACCGCAGCCGCTGATGCAGCCGCCGCAAGAATTCTTCTGCCAATGCTGGGGGCGCCGTTTCCATTCGGCTGGGATTCCCTGGTCAGTCGCAGAGTCGCCAGGCAGCGCTGAGCGCGGCCTTCCCATGATCCAAAACGATGGACACGGGCATTGCGCCAAGCCGTTCCGCCAACAATCGCCCCAACCAAGACGACGCCCCCGATCGCAAAGGGCCAAGGGTCCCGTTTGACGATCGCGACGGGATTCAATCGGTGCCGGCGGTGATCGAGTTCCGTCACCAGGCCGCCGAGGTGTTCACGAATGTCCTCGATCTCGTGTTCCAAGCGCTCCGCTTCTCTTTCAGGCGCCTCGGGTTTCTCGAATGATTCAGCCTTTGTATCGTCTTGGATATTCACGCCAAACGCTCCTTTGACCATTGAATGTCTTCGTTCAGCGTCCGGCGGGTTCTGGCCAACGGAGCACGCACGCGTTTGTTCCAAGCCAACAGGGCGATGACTGCACCGGCCACCAGGGTCAGGCCACTAACGATCAGACCCGCCAGCCAGCCGGACATCGATTGAGCAAGTGCGAACACCGCGGTGACAAGCAGCAGGTTTATGGTTGCGAGTCCGGCAAGAGCGGCAATTCCTAGGCCTCCCAGCGTGGTCGCCTCCGCTCTCAAGTCGGCGCGCAGTTCGTTCTTTGCCAGTTCAATCTGTTTGTGCGCCAAGTGCGCGACCTCGGAGGTGATGTCTTTCACCAATTGGACCGTCGAGAGGTCCTTGAGGTTTTGGGGGCTCTGGCTCACTTCATTGTCTTTGTTCATCACTTCGACCTCCCGAGCTTTCTGCGATGCCAGTGCACTCGCATCACCAGACGATGCGTCCGCTGGTTGCTCGTCCAAAAGTTGTCGTTGTCCCTGCAAGCCACGCCCCAATTGCAGGAGTTGGCGATAGATCACTTGCCAATCGGAAAAATCAACCTCCAATCTGCCAAGATCGTGGGTGATCTCGTCGACCCGAGCCAAAAGGCGCGCCGAATTCGCATGTGCCACGGGCTCTTCCTCATAGATCTTCCAAAGGCGCTTGATTTGTTTCTCGAGATCTTGCGCCACGGGCGAGGTGGTTTGAAAGCCATCACAGCGGGCCGTGGCTTCGGCAATCAGTCCGTGTGCCCACGTCAGCTTCTGGCCTTTGCCCCGCAACAGGATGCCACTTGGATAAAAAGACACCGCCAGATCACGCATCTCGAAGTGTTCCATTCGTTCCGGAACGAACGAGCCAAACGCATCGCCGCCAAAGAATCGCAGCACCCGGCTGGGGGCCGCCATCCACCATCCTGGGTTGGCGGCCTTCAGGTCAAACCCGTGTCGGTTGAGGACAGTGATCGCCAACGCCGCTACCTGGTGATAGGCGCGGCTCTCGGTAATCAGTGGAATGTCCGCGCTACTCTGCCCGCGGAGCAACGACCAAAGCCGCATCACTGGCACCGTCACGAACATGATCAGGAACGCGAGCGCGAGTCCTATCGTGATCGGGAAACCCGAAGCGAGGCGCTTGAAGACGGACACGTGTTTGGCATGCGCCGGCGCTTTCGCGGCCATGGTGATGCCCATCGCTAGAGGAACAACGATCACCAATCCCAACCAAACCAAGCGCACCACCCAAGCAGGCACCCAGCTTGGAATCGGCACAAAAGCCAACATTAGGGCCGCCACCTTCGGAGCCGCCAGGCCCACGAACAACAGAGGCCACGCCGCCGCCGCCGCGACCAGTCCTGACAGGAACGTGATCTCCTTTGGTGATACGCGTCCGAACAGCCCCCTGACGGCCCACCCGAATATGGAATTCAGGATCTTCCCGGCTGACTTCGAAATGAGGGCTAGGAGCGCTTGCAGTATAGCCATGGTTCGTTTGACATCGTTCCTATCAAGAACCGTTCCACACGGAGGACGAGAGCCCGACCCGAAAGAGAACCGCGACGGAGGCGCCAGCCAGGGTCGTGCCAGGAGCCGCGGCGCGTGAGTACGACCACCGCCGATCAAACGCCTCAGAACCGTTTCGCCCGGGTTACATCCGCTCCCTAAAGGAAACGTGTGGCGGCCAGGATCGGCATCATTAGACTTGATTCCTCAGCGATCGAACCCCTGTTCGACGAGGCGATCCGGGATACGGTCTAGTCCAATTGACCGGTGGCGGCGAAGGGCTTGGGAAAAATGCCCTCTTGGGGAGTGGCACGGTTATCGCTTTGGAGGCGATGCAGGCATCTGTTTCGCCCACACCAACCCAAAGGACATTCCATGAACGCCATCGAATTGCTCGAGTCCAGTGGATCAGGCTATTGGCTGAGTCAATTGTTTGCAAACTGAAAGGAGACAACCATGCATATCATCTGGTCCCTGATCGTGGGTTTGTTCGTCGGCGCCATCGCGAAGCTCGTGATGCCGGGCAAGGATCCAGGAGGCTTCATCATCACGATGCTTCTCGGAATTGGCGGCGCGGTGCTGGCGGGCTTCCTGGGCCGAGCGCTCGGGATCTACCATGCCGGTGACACGGGCCCGGGCATTGTCGCGTCCATCCTGGGCGCGCTGATCGTTCTGGGTATCTACCGCGCGGTCTTCCGTCCCAAGATCGCGTAAGCAAACGAACGCGCGGCCGACAAACACTGACTGTCGGCCGCGCGAAGATCCCCGCTTCTGCGGGGAAAACAAGGACGCCAGCCACTCTTGTCTGTTACAGGCGGGACAGCCTGACTCTGGACATGCGCCGGCGTTTCGAGCCGGGGGAGAGCTACTTCACGGCTCTCAGCAAGGAATGGAGCGAAGGAGTACATCGGTCTTCAAGCAGCTCCCGGCGCTGCAGGGTAGCCGCGTTGACATCCCGGGTCTCTGGGCTCGTCAGATTGAGTAGGCTGGTCGCGGTCCGGTTCGCTCAAGCGCTCATCATGACGGGAAGGGCTCGCGCGCTGTCGACGACTCGGTTGTAACCGGGGTTAGGAGAACGGCCGCGGGGCGGTCGTCGAGCACGGCCTCGACGTGTGCGACGACTTTGATCGTCGCGCCCACCACGCCTTCCCCCAGCCAGTCCGCGATGGTCCGGTTCCGACGAAGCCCGAGCCCAGCGCGATCGATCGACGCCCGTGCGTTGTAAACGATGTGCCATGCTCCCTTCTCGTGGCGTCGGGGGGCTTCGGCCTCGACCTCCACCTCGATCTCCTGGTGGAACCCATGCAGAGCCAGCCGCCCCACCACGGTCCCACGCCCAACGCGACCGATCTCCACTCGTTCACTGTCGAACGCTAGGGCCGGCTCCCAATGCACGTCGAACGGTTCCGTGGCCAGGATCAATTCGTCGCGTTCGGCCGACCCCGTATCAATGCTCGACATATCCACCCAGATCCGGATGGCTGAGCGTCTCAGGTGGACCTTGTCGACCAGGAGGAGGCCGCCCCAGCAGTGGAACTGCCCACCTATCTCTCGCAGGACGGAGTGGCCAATGCTGAATTTTAGCGTGGACCGTTCGGGATCAATTTGCCACTTTTCGCGCGCATCCATGTGACTCCTTGGGATGCCGGTTGTTTCGGGCCGCTCCGGGTAGAGGCGACTGCATCACCCGCGCCACCATCAACGAGGTGGCCGCTCGGGCTCGGAACCGCGTGATCCGGCGGCCAATATCTTGCGCGATAGGGCCGTGTCGTCACGAAGTCCGCACAGTGTTGAACGAAACGCCACGAAACGGTCCCCGGACCCGAGCCCCTCCAGCCTCACGATGGCGGCTTGCAACGCGGCGAGCGCCGCCGCGGTCTGCTGGCTCTAGGCGCCGTTGCTGTCTATCTGAAGCTTCTTCAGTAACCCGCCCAGGCGGCGCAGTCCCCGTATCGTGGTCGCGTCGGTACGGCCCGCTT
>JADGRC010000254.1 GCA_017881245.1 Pseudomonadota bacterium | reverse complement strand
GTGAGCGCCCTCTTTTCCGTCGCGTACGCCGGCCTAGTCGTCGTGGTCGCGGCGCCCCTGGCTTGCGCCAAGAGCCCACCCGAGGCTCATTCGGCGCCGTCCGCGTCGCCGGGCGCGGCCCCGAGCAATGGGGGTGGCACGACACCGGGGTCCACGGGCGAGGGCCCACAGGATACGACCCCTCCGCCCGGGGTGGACATTTCCAAGCTGGACGAATTGGCGAAGAAGATCTTCTTCCGCGTTACGAACAACGAGCCTTCGATTTGCGGCAAGGGCCAGAGCCTGCTCGCGTCCGCCAAGAAAGATGCCAGTTGCAGGCGGTCCTTGAACGCCGTTCGCTACGTCGCGCATCTGGCCGACCAAGGGTACACGCAAAGCGAGATCAGCGAATCTCTCGACAAGCGCTATCGCGTGACCGAACCCAAGCTCATCGACGTCAAGGAAGCACCTGGTGAGGGCGCCTCCAACCCAAAGATCGTGCTGGTCGAATTCGCCGATTACGAGTGTCCGCACTGCAAGCGGTTCCAGCCGGTACTGCGCCAGATCCTGGACGAGTTCAAGGGTGAAGTGCGCATGTATTTCAAGCACTACCCGTTGCCCCAACACACCAACGCGCGCCTGGCGGCGGAGGCGGCCGTGGCTGCGCAGCGGCAGGGCAAGTTCTGGCCCTATCAAGAAAAGCTCTGGGAGAATCAGGACAGCCTATCGCCGGCCGAGTTGGAAAGATTCGCGAAGGAAGTCGGGTTGGACCAGGCGAAGTTTCGCAAGGATCTGGACGATCCCACCGTGAAGGCTCGCGTGCAGAAGGATCGCGTGGACGGCGGCACGTTGGGGTTGTCGTCGACGCCCACGCTGTTCATTAACGGACGTGAATACACGGACGCGAAGGACACCGAAAGCCTGCGCGAATGGATCAAGGAAGAACTCGGCAAGTGACGTCGCCTGGGTGGCGACCGCGATCGTTCGCGTGGGCCGCCGTTCTCGGCCTGTCGTGTGCCACGGGGCAAGTGGGGGCGGGACCTGGCGCCGGCGCGGGAGGCGCCGCACGTGTCGCGGCTTCGGGACGGGGAGGTCCGAACATCGGCACGCCGGTGCCGGAGATCGTGGTCGAACGGATGAACGGCAAGAGCCTTTCGTTGTCGTCGCTGCGGGGCAAGGTCGTGCTGTTGGACGTGTGGGCCTCGTGGTGTGGACCGTGCCAGAAGGAATTGCCGATGCTCGACGCGATCGCGCGCCGTCTGCGTGCCAAAGGGGTCGAGATCTTGGCGGTATCCGTGGACCAGGAACGCGCCAACGTGGTCAAGTTCCTGGATGCTCAGCCGCACTGGGTGCTGACGGTTGCGCACGATCCGCGCGGCCAAATCGCCGACACGTTACAGCCAGATAAGATGCCGACGTCGTACGCCATCGATCGCGCGGGCGTGATCCGCTACATCAACGACGGGTTCGAGCCGTCCGACGCCGCCGTGATCGAGGGACGCCTGACCGAGCTCGCCGAGCAGGACGGCGGCGATGCCCAAAGCCAAGGTCAGACCGATGGCGGCGAGGGCAGCGGCAAGCGAAGCCATCGCAAGTAGGCCTCGCTGGCGATGCCATGACCGTGTCTGTCGAGCTGATGGTCCCCCTGTTCTTGATCAGCGCGGCGGTCGGGGTCTTCGCCTCGGAGACAAAACGACAAACCCTCCTGACGGTATTCAAGCCGCTCACGACGGTCCTTCTGTTGGCTGTCGTGGGATCTCCGCGAAGCCAATTCGCCGAGTTGGTCGACGTGGGGATCGTTTTTTCGCTGGCGGGTGACGTCGCTCTGTTGTCGTCGTCGAAGCAGGCGTTCCTGGCTGGACTGGCGCTGTTCCTGGTCGCCCACGCCGCGTACATCGTGGGGTTCATTCTGGTATTTTCCGCGGCGATTTCGACGGGCGCGACGGCCGGGGGTGCGTCTTTGCCTCCGGTCGCGGCCGCCGCGGTCGCGATGGCCATCGTAACGGTCCTATTGCTGCGCAAGCTCTGGGCAGGGTCGACGGGCCTCCGCGCGCCCGTGGTCGGCTACGCGATCGCACTCGCCCTGATGGTGGTCAGCGCTATTGCGGCGACGGGCGTCGGCAGCGGCGAAATGCGCGTGTCGACGACGAACGCCCTGGTGGTGGTCTCTCCGATCGGCGCGCTGGGAGCTGGGTTGTTCTACGCGTCGGACGCAAGCCTGGCCGTCGACCGCTTCGCCAAGCCGATCAAACACGCCCCGCTGCTGACGCTGGGCCTTTATTGGCTCGGTCAGCTGGGTATCGCGCTGGCGGCGCGGTTCACGGCGGCGGGCTGATCCCGGTCAGCTATCGCACCAGCGACACAATGCGGCGAGCGCTCGCCATCCAATCGCACAGCCGGCAGCGACGAGAAGAATTTCAGCAATAGTCTTCATATCCATCAGCCAAAGCAGAAATCGCGCCAATCACCGAGGTCGCGGAAGGCCCGGAAATCCGCGGGAAGATGGTGCTGAACTGTAGACCCAGAGGTTACAGACGTTGCGCGGCGTCCTACATGGCGTCGGCCTGTCGGTGGGTTCTTTCCGCTCCGGGAACCCTCCGCGGTGAAGTAGGACGGGCACTGGCAGGGGCGACAGATGGACTGGCCGATGCCTCTCAGGAACCTGTCGGCGAGGGTGGCGGCCCGGTCAATGCTATGGTCCCCGGGGTGGACTTCGAGCCTGACATCGTTGTCACCTCGCCGGGTGAATCGAGCGCACATCTTGTCGTCGAGGCGAAGCTTGGGGCCGAGCACGATCGAAATGTCGTGGCAGCCCTGAAGCACTACATGCTGAGAATGCGGTCGCCTGCCGGCATCCTCGTGACACTTGCTACCGGGTAGATGCTGCACGTATTCGTCGAAACGAACTGGGTCGTCGACTATGCGGCGCCTGCCCATCGGCAGACGCCTGCTGCGCACGGCCTCATGGAGCGGGCTCGGAAGGGTGAGCTGAAGCTACTCCTGCCCGCTCTTTGCATTTCTGAGGCAAGGAAGGTCATCGTCAGTCCTGTCCGTGTGGCGTGAGCGCGACGAACGCGCCCGACGGGTTCAGCGTGGCGGGCAGCATGGGCATGGTGTCCGCCGTGCCGGTGGCGCCGCCGGCCGGCAGCGTTTCAATTCCAATCATCGTCGTCGCGGAAAGGGCGCCCGCCGGTACGGTCAGCGAGGTGCCGGTCACCAGTGTGACCGTGACGCCGGGTGAGCCCACCGTGATGGTCGCCTGTGTGCCCATCGATACAGAGGTGTCCTCGGGGGTATCCGCCTCGGCGTCTGGCACGACCGCGGTGTCGGAACCGCCCAGCGTGCCGCCCGAGCCCGGTCCACGGTCGGCTGTGACACCGGCGTCATGGGTCCCGGTCACGCCGCTGCTGCTGCCTCAGCCGAGGAACGAACCGAGCAATCCTAAGCCGAGGGGAAGGATCAAGCGTCTGATCAGCGAACTGAAAAGTAGACTCCGTCTAATCCTGCCAATGCCCACCATGATTGATTTTCCCCACAAGCTAAGAAGGTTCATTGATTTGCCCCCCGATCCCACCCGTTCGGCTAATACGCCAGAGCGCACCCCAAACCTCGTTGCATTCCCCGGGCCACTTCATTGTCGACCGAAAGCCGGACCGGCACAAGGCGGTTCATCAAGGTGGCCGCGACGTGATCGGCAAAGGGATCCGCTGGACCGGCCCTCGTTGTTCAGTCGGTTGTGGGATCGTTCGAATGACATATCGTGCGATTTTTGCGGCGTGCCTGTGACTTCTGGTGCCATCTTGGCTTCCCGTTGAAAAAGAGACGCACCATGCGCTTCAGACCGAGTCCCTGGCTGGCAGGCGCCCTGTTTCTGGCGCTGGGTTGTGGATCTGCCGCGCCGTCAAGGGACGGTGTGGGCGGTGCAAGGGGCACCAGCCCAGACTCCGGAAGCGGAGGTGGGCAAGCCGGTGCTGCCGGCGGGTCGGGCGGTGGGCTCGGCGGGCAACCTGTCACAGGTACTTCGACAGGCGGCAATGGCTCGGGCATGGCGGGTCGCGGCGGGGGCGGCGATGGCTCGGGCATCGCGGGTCGCGGTGGCGGCGCGGGTGGTCGGATTGGAGCCGGCGGGTCCGCGGGTCAAGGGGGTGCTCGCGAACGCTATGGGCCGGCAGACGCAGGGCGAGTCGCGGGCTTCGGCCTGGTTCGAATCGCCGCCAGCCCGCAAAATCAGATCGTTCGTCTGCAAACCACACTGACGGTTCCACCCGAGCCAGCCGCATCGGGGACTTTGTTCTTGTGGCCGGGATTGCAACCCGGGGGAGCGAATTTTTCGCCCATCGATAATGGTGTCTTGCAGCCCGTGCTGACCTGGGGGAGGTCGTGCGCTCCCGGCGCGCAGCCGAAGGCCTACTCTACATGGTGGATCTCCGCCCAATACGTCAACACATTCGGCAAGCAAGTGGGATACACGGGCTGTTCCGGCGGTCCCGTGATGTCGGTGAACGTCGGCGACGCGCTGGACATCGATATGCAGCTCATGGGAACCGTGTGGAATCAGGTCGTCACCGACATGCAAACCGGCCGCGCGGTCAGCTTCGCCAAAGACATGATGGGCCAGGCACAAAACTTGGCCTATTTCGACGTCGAAGAGTATTCGTCGGCCCCCGTGTCCGAGGTCACCTTCACCAACACGCTACTCACGTTTGGCTCCCCGGGGCAAAACGACTGCCAACTCAGCATGCGCGGCCTGAACGACTTCGTGTCCCTGCTGTTCGCTTCGGCGGACGGGCTGCAGTGCTTCGTACCCGAAATTTTCCTTCGCGCCGATGGGATCCCGTAGCTGCGGCTTGTCGGGAAATTCGGCGCTGGCGGTCGGCGGGTGCGGGGCGTCGGGTACGGGGAGGCCCGCGTAAGTCTTTGGGAACGACGCCGAAGATGCGCCGTCGGCGGCCAGCTGCAACCCAATCATCAGCGTGTGAACGACGAACGTCATTCGCCTTCCCTTGGTCAGGCCAAACGGAAGCGCGCCTTGAGGCTGCGGAAGGCTTCGCTGATGCTGATGAGGTAGGCGATCCGCTGGAAGAGCACGGCCACACCGCCCGTGGAGAAACCGACCAGGAGCCACGGAACCCACAGTGATTGGGTCACCAACAAGCTGGACAATTTGTGTGGGATGGTCATGGCTGGCTCCGTATGCGGCAGGCGTCTGAGGGTGTGTGCGTTTCGCCTGACCCCTAGCCTTCACAGCATTCGGCGTGCCAAGACGAAAGCGCCCGAAATCCGGGGCGGCGACCCGGAGGTGTCGTCCGGACCACCAGTTGTCCGCGGACAGGTGTCCATTCCTGTCCCTCCGGAGGCCGCACCTTCAAGTCCCGTCCACCCCGCAAGGAAAAAGCGGAAGCCGGGGCGGGCCGAGTATCCTGGCGCTAGAGATTGAGCCGCTCCTGATCGTTCGGCGATTGGGGTACAGCCGGCGGTGGGGGCCTGGGGATCGTGGCGGGAATCTTTGGCGCCGAAACAGGCGGACAAGGTTGCACCTTGATCGACTTGCCCCGCGCCGAGGGCGTCATGAGTCGCGGGTAATCAGGCCCGCTTCGTGGTCCTAACGATAGGGTTCACTTCACTCAGGGCGTCGAAGCTTCGAGCTTGTGGCACTTGATGCAACCGAAGGCACCCTCCACTGGCTTTTTGGGGTCGAACACGGGAACGTCGAGCACCTTGCCCATCGCGGGCTCGACCTTCTGGGACATGAACTCCGCCCACTTGGGCCACGTCGCCTCCGATTTCAACTTGGCCTGAAAAGCCGCCGGGGTGCTCGGCAGCGCGTGAATGTCGTTGCTCGGCATCTTGTACTTCCGGTCGGCGCCGTCGTTGCCGTGGCACGTGGCGCAATTGAAAGTACTGAACTTCTTCGCATCGAACGCCTGGAAGATGGGCTTCATCGTCGGAGTGACGGCGGCCTTCATGTAGGCCTTTCTTTGTTTGAAGGTCATATCTTTCCACGCGACCTCGGGCGGTCCGACCGTCTTCCCCCGGGCGAGACGACCGCCCACGGGAATCGACAGTAGAACGAGGGTCGAGATGAGCAAAACCGAAGAGAGCTGGCTACGCATGATGCCTCGATATAACGGACGGTGACGAGGTTGCAAGGACCGTTTTCCGGTCCGTTGCGCTTCGGGTCCAGCCCAATACGGGCACGTCAGTTGTTTCATCATGCCCGGGCGCGCTCGGAGATTTTCGTCGGCAGGGGAGTCCAGGCTCGTCCCGTGATGCCCTGACTGGAAAAACCTCAGTCTTGCATCTGATGCACATAAACTGCATCATGATGCAATGCGAACAACGGTGGCCCCGCCGGATTCATTGCTGCGCTTGGCGCGGCGTCGCGCTGGCACCGCGGGATCCACGCTCAGTGGCATTGTGACCGAGGCACTGCGGGCCTTCCTCACGTCGTCTGCCCGCGAGCCGGAGGAACCCTACGAGGTTTTGACCTTTGGTGCCCGGGGCGCCAAGTTCCCGACCGAGTCCGAGATACGCGGCGCGCTTGATGCCGAGGAGCTTGGCTCGCTCAATCTGCGGAAGAGATAGCCGTCGTGTTCCTTCCCGACGTGAACGTGCTCATCTATGCCCATCGTGCCGAGGCGGCCGAGCACGAACGTTACAAGGACTGGCTGGCCGCGTTGGTTTCGTCGCCCGCGCCTTTCGCATTGTCCGATCTCGTTTCGGTCGGCTTCGTTCGCGTCGTAACCAACAATCGGATCTGGTCCGGGCCCACGCCGCCGGAAGTGGCCTTGGAATTCATCGCCCGGCTGCGCCGGCGACGCAATTGCCGACCGGTCCAGGCTGGTCCCGAGGGCTGGACGATTTTCGCCAGACTCGTGGCGCACACGAAAGCGCGCGGCAAACTGGTCGCCGATGCTCAACACGCGGCCATCGCCATCGAACACGGTTGCGAGTTGGTGACTACGGACGGAGACTTTGCCAGGTTCCCGGGCCTGCGCTTCCATCATCCGCTTGGCGCGGATTGATCCTGCTCATCGCGGCCATGCTTGCCGCCACGAAGCGGACGTTCCCGTCCACTAATTGGTGGAATTCGCGAAACGCCAACCTCAAGAGCGACCGTCAGATTTGCGTCTGACGAGCGAGGTTCGACGAAAGATCGACGAAAGTTCCGGTGTTGACTATCGTTGCAAACGTGAAAGGCTCATCGCATGGGCGACGATGTTGAGGTGGCGACGGTGGCTGCACAGACCTCCGAAGTGAAGTCTCGGGTGCGGGCCCGGGTGACGGAGTTCGGATATCCGCCCGTGCACGATGCGCTGATCCTCGGCATCAAGGCGCCCCTCGGGAGCGAGGCATTCAAGAAGGCGGTCGGGCTCCTGATCTCCTCGCCGTTCGAGACCCTTCCCGTGAAGGATGCCATCATCGGCAGCGTGCTGGTGCGGACCTCCGTCATGCGCCGAATCTCATCCGAGAAGTTCATGGACTTCGTTCTCCGACGTATCAAGCCGCTCATGGGCATCGAGGATATCCTCCACCTGGATCTCGAGATCGAGATGGAGATCGACGACGACGGCCTATGATCCAGCTGGCCGCGCGGGACGCCCTGACGCCCTTGCTCAAGCGTGTCAACGTCGATCAACGTCCGGGTCACGACCGCTCTTCGGTGTTCGCGGTCTTCGAGAGTGTCGAGCCGGATGCCGCGCTTGACCGACGTTGACGGGTCGCTGCAACCGGAATCCCCGATGCGCCTCCTCCTGGTTGACGACGAGCCCGCGATAGCCCGAGGTTTGGGCAGAATACTCGCGGACGCGGGTCACCAGGTGACCACGGCCGGCAACGGGGCCGAAGCGTTCAAGTTGGTTGAATCGACCCGCTTCGACGTGATTGTCAGCGACATCCGTATGCCCGGCATGGACGGGCTGGGTTTGTTGCGTGCGATTCGCGGCCGGGATCTGGATGTACCGGTGGTGTTCATGACGGGCAGCCCCGAGCTCGAAACCGCCATCCAGGCGGTCGAGCACGGCGCATTCAGGTACTTGCTGAAACCGTTCGACGGAAAAGAGTTGGTGGCCTTGGTGGGGCGGGCGGGCCGACTGCACCGCATGGTCCAACTGAGCCGGCAAGCTGCCGAGGCTCTGGCCGGCAATCTCGCCGGCGATCGCAAAGGACTCGAAACCCGATTCGCCTCCGCGATGGACGGGATGCGGATGGTCATGCAACCGATTTTATCCTGGCGGACCCGCACAATTTTCGGATACGAGGCGCTGCTGCGCACGAGCGAGCCGACGCTTCAGAATCCGGTCGACTTCGTTGACGCCGCCGTGCGGCTGGATCGGACCACAGAGCTCGGTCGCAAGATTCGCAGGAGGGTCGCGGATCAACTCGTGCATGCGCCACCCTCCGTCAACATGTTCGTTAACCTGCATCCGTCGGACCTCGTGGACGACGAGCTGTGCGCCAGCGAGGGCGCGCTGACTGGATTTGCTCCCCGGGTGGTCCTGGAAGTGACGGAACGTGCCGCGCTGGATCACGTCGTCGGCATCCCGGCGGCGCTGCTGCGCCTGCGGGGCCTCGGATATCGCATCGCGCTCGACGATCTGGGAGCCGGCTATGCTGGCCTGTCGAGCTTTGCGCAATTGGAGCCAGAGATTGTCAAAGTCGACATCTCATTGATACGCGGGATCCACGAGTCCCCTGTGAAACAAATGCTATTCCGGTCATTCACCAATCTGTGCCGCGACATGAATACCGAGATCGTAGCGGAAGGCATTGAACTTGTGGAAGAACGCGAATGTCTCACCACCCTCGGAGGAGATCTGTATCAGGGGTTTCTGTTCGCGCGTCCGGGACAAGGATTCCCGCTCCCGGTGTATTGAAGACCTGAGCTTGAGGAAGGTGCGCTCGGATGCCTACGGTTTCGCATGCGCGGAAATACCATCGTTGTAGATGTTGACGGCATCATACAGGTGTCCCGGCGCCGTGAATGCCGGGATAAGACTGGCAAAGAGGCCAGCTAGGCCGACAGCGCCGAGGGCGGTGGCTACATCTCTGCGATCACCGTGGCCAGGATCCTGTGGCTGGACAATCAAGCTGGTTACCAGACAGCCGAGTGCGACCGTGTAGATCGACCAGAAGAGGCGCGTGCGACTCACGTAGGTGCGTGCATGTTCTTCGGCCGCCGGATTTCCGGCGACGGCGCGGACCGGAGCACTCGACAAACCGGCAGCCCCGTACTTCGTTCCATCTTTGTAGAGGGAGAAGCCAGGACCGTCCAGGACGAAACTGATTCGGCCGGACTCCTGCGGATGATACGTGGTGGCACATCCCATCCCCAATATTGCAAGCGAAGCGACCAGCGCCGTGAGCTTCATGTAGTGGATGCTGTATCTACACCGTCGAAAGCTCAAGAGTTGTTCGCCCCACAATATCCACCGAACGATTGTTCTCGCGTTAACTTGCGGGCGGCCGTCTGCGGCCGACGGTCATAGGTTAGGCCGCAGCTTGATTGCTTTCTGGTCGAAGAAGACATCGCCGGAGCCGCTTGCTCGAATCGTGACCACAAAGCCCACAGGATCATTTCCCGTCCTCGCCTAAGACCCGACACATAGAGATTCAACGCCAAAGGGGTCGGCGAGAGGTAGGCTTTGTCCTAAATCAGAGATCGACAAGCATCTCAAAAGGCCGCGTCCGCCGCCAACGATAAACGCGAAAGTCCCCATCCAGTGTCAGGATTTGGCCGGTTCCCAGTTCGTCGGCCATGGCCACCAGGCAGGCATCGGCGAAATCCATGAGAACCCGCGCATAGCGTTTCATCAGAGTCCGGACGACAGGCGCGGTGCGTTCAAGGTCCATACGAATCCCGAACGTTCCGCGCTCAACGTTCTGAAGGACGATGTCAGAGGCTCCCGGCTGATTCCGCAGGAGGTAACAGGCTTCGGTGATAACCGCTTCGCAGGTCACCAGAGGGCCGCGAACCATCGCGACCGCGTCGACGCAGCGTTGGTGGTGGCGTTCGCTCCGGTCGAGCAACGCCACCACCACGCCCGTATCCAAGATGATCGGCGTCACTTGCGGCCGAAGCCGCGAAGGTGAGCCTTGTTCGATCCGAGATCCGGCTGTCCTGAAGCAAAGCGGCCGACACCGATCACCCGAGGAGGGGCTCCTGCGAGGGGCTGTGCCGCGAACAGGAGAAGGCCACGTCGGACAATCTCGGAATTCGATAGACCCGACTGTTTCCGCACCTTCGCCAGCAGATGATCTGCCTCGTCATCCAAGCGGGCGTGAACGACCTTTGCCATCTAACCCTCCGTAATACGTTTCTGTAAAAGTATCACAACCCCGGGGGCTCACAAATCCCCCGCCCGGAACGCCGTACTCGGGTTTTTGGGGGACCTCCGCGTCGATTCCGTCGCGGCGCACTCGGTGGCGTTCGTGGCCACCGGGCCCCACCCGTCGGCATTCCCAATCGCCCCCACCCAGATCGGTTCACCACCCCCTCCGAATCGACCACGCACTTCGCCGATGCACACTGCTTTCGATGTTGCTACAGTCCGCCCGCTGTGGGTTCGTGGCGGAGACATGCGATTGCGATTGCGCCGGCGCTGGCCGTGGGGGTGATTGCTGCTTCGCTGGCTGGCTGCAACAGCCTACTTGGCATTCGCGAGCCCTTGGGAGGGCAGCCCGATGGGGGCGCCGGGCGAGGGGGCGCCGCATCCGGCGGCGGAGGAAGTGGATCAGCGCTCGGTGGAAAAGGGGCGCCGCTGCCAGGAGCCGGCGGCAACGCCGCCATCGGTGGACCTGGTGCGAGTGGCGGGCCGGGCGCCGTCCCATCCGCGGGCGGGACGAGCACGGGCGGAACGGACGCCGTTGCAGCAGGAGGGTCTGCGGCAATCGCTGGATCGAGTGCTGGCGAAGCTCATGGTGGGGGATCCGGTGGCTCGGGGGCAGCCAGCGGAACGGGCGCTGGCGGGACCGGCGCCATGGGGGCGGGGGGCGCAGGGACGGGCCGTGGTGGTGCCAGCACAGGTGGCACTGGAACCGGCGGAGCAGGAACAGCAGGGATGCCCTGTCAGGCAAACGCGACTCAGTGCTCCGGTAGCGGGGTACAGACCTGCCAGAGCAACGGACTTTGGGGGGCTGCGGTCGCCTGCGGGCCGCGGCAGAGCTGTACCGGACCGCTCGGATCGGCCGCGTGCTCCTGCAAGGCCGATCCTATTTGCAGGGCGCTCGGAGCTTCCTGCACCGCCGCATCGGCGCTCTCCACCTGCCTGCAAGATCCGCAGGCTTGCTTGTACGAAGTCACATCGTCCTGTACGAACGGAGCGTGCTCTGGCCCCGCGGGATCTGCCTCTTGTTGCACCAACGCTTGTACGGCGGGGATGACCCAGTGTGCGGGGGCGAGCGTCGAGACCTGCTCCGTCGTCACTAACGGCTGCACCCAGTGGAACGCCTCGATGTGCGCGACCGGCGAGGTTTGTGAGCGCTACACGAACCCCTCTTGCGTGAATCCGGATTGGGCTGAGTGGCCGATGCCCAATGGTCCCGCGGACGTCGGGACGGGTGCGCCGAACCCCGCCAGTTACACCGACAATTTGGACGGCACGGTCAGCGACAACGTCACCAAGCTCATGTGGCAAAAAGAGCAGGCTCCGGGGTACTCCACACACCCCGACGCGCTCGCCTATTGTTCGATGCTGAGCCTGGGCGGCCACCGCGACTGGCGGCTCCCTTCCGCCATCGAGCTCGTCTCTATCTTGGACTATGGCCAGTCGAATCCGACCACAAATGTGACATTCTTTCCGACGCTGCCCGACCAATTCTTCTGGTCTTCCACTCGATCGGCGCGGGTGCCGTCTGACGTCTGGGGCGTCTACTTCGGGCTCTTCCCGGGAGCTACCACGACTGTTGGCATGGACAGCAACTATAGTGTTCGCTGCGTGCGATGAGAATTCAAGCCGGAAACCCGCTGATGAACGTCCCTTACCAACGATTGTTCGGCGCGATCGCGGTGATCGGAATTGCCTTGGCCGTCGATGCCCGCGCCAGCGCCCCCGCTGGGCGATTCACGGTGAACGGCGGGACTGTCCTCGACAAACAGACCAAGCTCACGTGGCAGCGGACACCGTCGGCGACCAAGTATTCCTTGGCGAATGCCAAGACCGCCTGCGCCGCTGCTGGCGTACTTCTCGGGGGCAACGGTTGGCGTGTTCCCTCAATCAAGGAATTGCAGACACTCATCGACTATTCCCAGGGGTCCACCCCTCCTTTGATAGATGCGACAGCCTTTCCTGCGACGGCGGCGGATAGCTTCTGGTCGTCCACTCCGTTGAGCGGCTCGGCCTCAATGGCCTGGTATGTGAGCTTCTATTGGGGCACCGCCGCCAACGACGTCGTCACCAGTACCTTCTACGTGCGTTGCGTGCGTTGAGGAGAACTGCCCGGCCGGTCACCCGCCGATCGAACCAACATCAGAACGTGGTCGACCCCGTAATCAGGGCCAGGCCGCTGTTTCCCACCACGGGGGAAATGTTCATTCCGTTTGCTGCGGAGGGGGAACTTCCTCGCGCGAATACCAGAATTGCCGCGCTCCCTGCAACCAGCACAGTTGCTGTCACGAAGGCTGCCGTGGCCCGATCTCCGGCCCGGAGCGCGTCGCGTCGAAGCTGGGCGCCGGTGTCGTTGCAGTAGTCCCCCTGACACCCCGTCCGCGAGTCCTGATTCTTGGCGATCGCCTGCGCGACGAACACCGCCCCCACGCCCGCCGCAACCAAACCGATCGAGCCGAGGCCGATGCCCCAGATCTGGCTGGTGCTCAGAGCGTGGTTTCCCGCCGCCGGGCCCGGTAGCCTATCCGCCTCCACCGGCGCTCTCGAAGCGCTGATGGAGGGTGCTCGCACGCTGTTGTCGTCCGGCACCAACGACGCCACCCGCACAGGGTTCGGAACCCCGGAGGGCGCGCCGGTGCTCTCGCTCTTCACGGCAGACTGGGGCGGATCCTCGTGGAGCGTGAAGATCTCCCGGGTGACACCGCCGACCGCGATCCCGAGCTTGCGGTTGATCTCGACGTAGCCGGGTGCAGAGACCGAGACCACAATCTCGCCCGCAGTCACGCGCACCGCGATCGCGAGCGGCAACTTCCCCACCTCTCGTCCATCCACGCGCACGAGCGCGCCAGCCGGGGACCCGAGCACCTCCAGAGAGCCAAGGTGCTTTTCCAGGGCGATCACCGAGGCGCGGAGCGACCTGTTGTTCCTGGAAACCCAAGGATCGCGAGCGGCTTGCAGCGCCTCCGTGAGATCTCTCTCGGCGTCGATCCACTGCCCGAGGGCCTGTTCGGCCAGTCCGATCTGGGCCTGAAGCCGGGGACTAGGGCTGATCTGGTAAGCAGACCGAAAGACCTCCAGGGCCGCTTGGTCAGCGTGGGTCCGTCTAAGCTCGATGCCCCGGCGGACCAGTTCCTCGACCTGATCGTCCGCGCGGGCCAACCCCTGCGACACGACCGGCATCATCACCAGAACCAAGCACGCCACCACGCCAGGCACCGGCCTGTGAACGGACGAGAAAGCCGCGCGCCGGTCCGCTCGGTGTACGCCGACGTTCATTGGCAGCGTAACCGTACTTCGCAAAAGCGTTTTGGTCCCTGACATCGCGCCGTTGGTATCATGTATGCGGGTCGTAGTGAGTCCCCTTCGGCATAACTACCTGCGGGGCAACGTCGGTGTCAACCCAGGTGATGCCTTGCCAGTGCCTTGCCCCGCCCGCCGTCGAGCCGAGGCGGCCCCGCCCGCAACTGCTAGCCAGCGGCCATTGCGGGGTCGTGCATACGACGGTAATCTTCTAGTATGCGCAGGATCACCATTAGCATCGATGAGGACCTGGCCCTGCTGGCCGAGGCCGAGGTGCGAGCCGGACGTTCCCCTTCAGTCAGTGCGTGGGTCGCCGACGCGATCCGCGCAAAGGCGCGGGCGCGCGCAGAGCTCGTGGCGGAGCTCGAGGAACTGGAAGAGCGGGAGCCGACCTCGCCGGAAGTCGCCGCAGCCATGGCGCGCGCGTTGGGCCTACCGCGGGCAGCGGTGGTCAGGGCCCTGAAGACGCGCAATAGGCCCCCGGGGGGGCGGCGGGCCGCGTGAGAACCGTCGTACTCGATGCGGGCGCCTTCATCGCCCTCGAACGCGGCTCGACACCTGTTCGGGGATACCTCCTGCTCGCGGATCGCGGCCTTCTCGCGCTCGCGACCAGCGCCGCAGTCGTGGCTCAAATCTGGCGAGGCGGGAACCGGCAGGCACGACTCGCGCGCCTGCTTGCAAGCGACCTCGTGACCGAACTGGCGCTCGATTCAGAGGCGAGCCGCCGCATAGGCGTATTGGCGACGGTGCCGGGTACTCGCGACGTTGTCGACGGCCACGTCGCGATCATAGCCCTCGACCGAGACGCGGTCGTTCTGACCAGCGATCCCGAGGACATCGCCCGCTGGGGAGTGCCGGCGGCAAACATCGTCCCCTGCTAGGCGCGGCATTCACTCGATTCTCCGCCACCTTGAGAAGGTACCCCGAGAATATCGTCGTAAGTGGCCCGTCGCTTGGCGGTCTCGCCCATCGCGCCAAGGATAGCAAGAATCAGATCACGCGACCGGGCCGTCCCCGCGCGCCAGAATCGTATCGTGTTGTTGCAGCGGATCCTTCTCGGGATAGTCGAGGGTGTAGTGCAGGCCCCGGCTTTCTCGCCGACGGATCGCGCTTTCTATGATTAGGTCCGCCACGAGCGCGATGTTGCGCAGTTCGATGAGATCGCCCGTGACCAGCACGTTCCAGTAATAGTCGCGGATCTCGTTGCGGATGAGATCGATGCGATGCTTGGCGCGCGCCAACCGCCGGTTGGTTCGTACGATGCCGACATAGTTCCACATGAGGCGCCGAATCTCGTCCCAGTTCTGGCTGACGACTACCGCCTCGTCGGAAGACGTGGCTTCCCCGGCATACCACGGCATGACGTTCGCCGGCCGTTCCACGCGCGCCGTCCGCACGTCGTCGGCGGCGCGCGCGCCGAAGACCATCGCCTCCAGCAGGGAATTGGACGCCAGCCGACAGGCGCCGTGCAACCCCGTCATCGACACCTCACCGACGGCGTACAGATTGGGGACGTTGGTGCGACCGCGGTCGTCCACCACGACTCCGCCGCAGCTGTAGTGAGCGGCGGGGACCACCGGGATCGGTGTCTTGCGCATGTCGATTCCCAACTCCAGGCATCGTTGGTGAATCATCGGAAACCGCTCGACCAAAAAATCCGGTCGCAAGTGCGTCATGTCCAGCACCACGTGATCGTCGCCGGTCCGCTTCATCTCGGCGTCGATCGCGCGCGCCACGATGTCCCGCGGGGCCAGATCTTTCATGTCGCTGTAGCGGGGCATGAACGCGGTCCCATCGCGCAGACGCAAGATTCCCCCTTCACCCCGCAGCGCCTCGGAGATCAAGAATGACTTGGCCAGGGGGTGGTAAAGACACGTCGGGTGAAACTGGAAAAATTCCATGTTGCCCACCCGCGCGCCCACGCGGTAGGCCATGGCGATTCCGTCTCCGGTCGCGACATCCGGGTTGGTGGTGTACAGGTACACCTTGCCGGCGCCCCCGGTCGCGAGCACCACCGCGCGCGCGACGATCGTGCGTACAAGACCGGTGTGCTGATCCAGAACGTACGCGCCAAAGACGGCGTTCGGGCCCCCGTATTTCGCCGTGGTCAGCAGATCGATTGCCATGTGGTCGGGCAACATCTGGATGCGGTCGGGGTGCTCGGCGACGCGATTTAGCAGTGCCGTCTGAATGGCGGCCCCCGTGGTGTCCTTGACGTGGACGATGCGCCGGGCCGTGTGGCCCCCCTCGCGGCCAAGCTCGAAGCGTCCGCTGTCATCGCGATCGAACGGAACGCCGATGTCGTCGGCGAAGCGCAGAATTTGCCCGCTCGCCTCCCGAACGCATCCCTCGACGATGTCGCGATGACACAGGCCATCGCCCACGCGCAGGGTGTCGGCGATGTGCTTCTCGGGCGTGTCCGCGGGATCGAGGACGCCGGCCACGCCACCCTGCGCCCAGTTCGTGTTCGAATCGGACGGCGCCCTCTTGGTGACGATCAGGACGCGACCGTGTTCCGACGCGGACAGCGCGAACGTCAGCCCGGCCAGGCCCGATCCGATGACCAGATAATCGGTTTCAAGTGTGGATTCCGGCGTCGACGTCGAAGTCGGCGTGGCGGTCGGTGCCGTAGCCCGTGGCGGTTCTATCGATGGCAAGCACGGGACTCTAGTCCGTGGCGACCGCTTCGGCGACCCCGTGTTTCAAGCGTCGATGTGCGCCGTTTCCCTGTGTTACGCTGAAGGACGCAGAATGAGACCTGTCCTGCGCCCTTTGTCCGTGTCGATCGGCGTGGCGTTCCTCGCGGGGGTGTCATCGCCCGGCCAGGCGGAGATTTGGAATCGAACGCGCGCGGACGGCACGGTGGAATTCACCAACCGACCGCCGACCGGAGGTGGTTCGCGAGGCGAGGGTACCCCGGACGGTCACGCATGGCGGCGGGGCGGGGGCCGGGGGAATCGTGCAGCCGAGTCCAGTCCCGCCGTCGGAGGGACGTTCTGGGCGCGAGAGCGGTCCGATGGCGTGGTCGAGTTCACGAACCGGCGTCCGGTGGGGGGGAACTGGAAGGTCTGGCTGAAGACTGGTCCGGGGAAGGCGGGCGCGCTGCGTGGACCAACGGACGTGGTTCCACCTCGGGACACGTCGCCATCGCGTTACTCGCGATTCGATCAGGATATCCACGACCAGCAGCTGTACTACGGGATCCCCGAGGCGCTGATGCGGGCGGTGATGAAGGTGGAATCGGATTTCGATCCTCACGTCGTGTCCAGTGTCGGAGCCCAAGGACTGATGCAGCTTATGCCTGACACCGCGCGCCTCATGGGCGTCACGGACAGCTTCGATGCCCGTCAGAACATCATGGGTGGCGCGCGCTACCTGCAGGTCCTGGCCCGGCGTTTCTGCCGAACTCCCGCCACGATGACGGATGACGACGGCCTGGACGCTGATCGTCCCTTGATGTGTTCGGACGAGGAGAGGGTCAAGGTCATCGCTGGCTATCATGCCGGTCCGGCGGCCGTGGAAAAATACGGAGGCATGCCGCCGTACGAGACCACGCGAGCCTACGTGAACATGGTATTGCGACGCTACGACGAGTACCGTCGGGGCCCAGCCGCCCACGCGGGGGCCTTCCTGATGGATCAATGACGATGGTGACGGAAACACAACCCAGCGCGCCCGCGTTGTCCGAGATCGGGGACGGAAGGTTTCTCGACCACCTTTCGAGCGCCGCGGACATGGTCACGGCGCGCAGGTTTCGCGAGGGGGAGGTCGAAATCTTGCGGGCGTTGTCGATTTCACCCTCCGACGTCCGCGCCTTGAAGCTCCTGGCGCTGGTCCGATTCAAGCTGGGCCGGTGGGAAGAGGCCCGGACCGTGTGTCGCGAGCTTGCGTCGGCGATGCCGCGTGACGCCGGTATTCGCCTGAAGCTGGGCCTCATCGCGTTGAAGTTGGACCGCGTCGATGAATCCGCGCGCGAGTTGGAGCTGTCCGCGCGCCTGGCCCCGGATGATCCGCGCGCGTGGAGCTACCTGGGATTCGCGTACGCGCGGCGCGGTGAGCCGGTTCGGGCCGCGGCGGCGTTTCGTCGCGCCGGTCAGGACGCCCGAGCGATGGAGGTCGAACGAAGCGCGGACCGGGTCGCGTCCGCCGCCCCCGTAGTGGCGGCGGTATTGCCGTCGCCGTCGTTGCCTTCACAGTCACCGTCCCCGTTGGGATCCATCCCCGCCGCGGTGTTCGAGCCATTGGTCGATTCGTCACAACCCATCGACGCGCGTGAGCCGCGCACCGATCCCGATCGATTTCGCACGAGCTCGTCGATCGGGACGGGTGCCGTTCCGGTGTCGCCCCTTTTGGCGTACGCGGTGTCTCGTCTTGCGCCCCCGGCTGATCAACCGGCATGGGTCGGAGCGACCTTGCGCTTGGCGATTGGCGATGAGATCTTCGTCCGCGGCGACGCCGCGGTCGCCTGTTCGGGGACCGCGCGCTGGGAGCCGACCAACCGCCGTGTGCAGGGCCGCACGACCGCCGAGCAACTGGGCGGGGGCGCGACGGAGGCAGGGCGATTCTGTCGGCTGACGGGCCCGGGAGACGTGTTCGTGGCCGCGCCCGCGGGGCGCCTGGTTCCCTTGCGGCTGGAAGGCGATATTCTCTACGTCCGTGAGGATCGTGTTCTGGCGTTTGAAGGAACCGTGTCGTGGGAATACGGTCACGTCCCGTTGGCGGATGTGGCCATGGTGCAGTTTCGTGGCAGGGGATTGGTCGCGATTCGGGTTGATGGCGAGCCGGGCGCCGTGAGGGTCACACCAGAACGGGGCGCGTTCGTTTCGGCACCCCACCTGCTGGGTTGGATCGGACACGTGGTGGCCAGCGGGACGCGGGAGACTGCGGCCGACGGTCAGGATTGGCAACAAGAAGGTGGCCGAGGGCCCGCAGGGCCTTTCGGCCTCGCGTGCGAAGGCGAGGGCATTGTGCTGTTGGATGTCCGGGGGCCGGAACGGTCGCGCGATCGACCAGGCGAGAGTCCATGACGCCGGACCTTCAGGGCGCGACCGCGACTGTGACCGACAGCCCGGGTGGGGGCAGGTTTCGGCGTGAGCTGACCAATCTGCCCAACCTGATCACGATCGGCCGCGTGTTGTTGGTGCCGTTCGTGCTGCTGCTCATCGACAACTACAACCCCCTGCGCACGTTCCTGGCCAGCCTGCTTTATATCGGAGCCGCGGCCGGTGATGCGCTCGACGGTTATCTAGCGCGTAAAAGGAATCAGGTCAGCACTCTGGGCAAATTCCTGGACCCGCTGGCTGACAAGCTGATTGTGACGGCGGTTTTGGTCACGTTGGTGGCGTTGGGACGCGCGCCGGCGTGGCTGGTGGTCGTCCTGATCGCGCGCGATCTCGCCATCAATGGGTTGCGCGGCATCGCCTCGGCGGAAGGGTTGGTGATCGCCGCCAGCGATGGCGGAAAGATCAAGACCGCCCTGCAGCTGGTCGCGATCATGATGCTACTCGTACACTTTCGGTATCCCCTGTTGGGCGCTGAAAGCGTGCTCGGACAGTCCATCAGCGTCGACTACCACCGCGCCGGTTTGATCGTGCTCTACCTATCCATGGTGGTGTCGGTGTTCTCCGGCATTCAGTACGTGAGACATTTTTTCTCGGCGGCCTGGCGGCCTTCGTCTCGCCCGTCGTCGTGATAACCAGGGTTGCGCCGCCACTTGCCCCCGACGAGGCGGCGCGCCGCGCGGCGCGGGGAGCAGACCCCATCTGGATTTCATCTCCGGGGGCAAATGACGATCGGGGACCCGGAGGCCACGGAGGCACCGACGTCGGAATCCTGTTCGATGCGGTTGCGTCGGATCCATCGACGATTGTCAATGGGGAGTCCCTCGAAGGGTTGGATCGGGCGTGGACGGGCGCGCGCCGGGCGTGGTCGGCGACGGGAACGGCGCCGGGCGTCGAGGTCCCGATCGGCGTGGGATGGCTTTCATACGACCTCGCCCGCCAATGGATACCGTTGCGCAAACAGTTGCGCGACGAAGGCGATTGGCCTCCGATCGAGTTTCGGTTCTTCGATGCGATCTGGATGCGCGACGTCGGTCATTCGACAGCGCGAATCGTGGCGTGCAACGACGCGGCCGCCGATCGGCTGCTTGCCACGCTGGAACGCGCTTCGCCGGGGTTGGCGCCACCGCGCTTGGGGCCGCTCAATGATTCGTCGGACGCGCCGGAACCCCGGGCGGCCCATGCCACTGCCGTGGCCAGAATCAAGGAGTACCTGCTCGCGGGAGACGCCTATCAAGTCAATCTCGCCCGCCGATTGACGGCGACGATCGGCGACGGCGATCCGGTCTGGATGGGGGCAGCCTTGCGATCCCGGGCACCGGCACCGCATGCCGTCTGGATGGGCAGCCGCTCCCGTGCGGCGGGTCCCATCGATCGCTGCATCGTGGGCAACTCGCCCGAGAGGTTTC